>CAKQHO010000158.1 GCA_934234185.1 uncultured Psychrobacillus sp.
GATTTCTAGCTCCTGTTTTAACCGAAGGTTTTCCTTACGAATTGCGTCTACATCAGACATCGTTAATGTAGGTTCGCTCTCCAATGGAGAATATTGTTTGATCCATTTACAAATAGTGACTTCTGAAACACCATATTCGCTAGATAGTTGACTCACGGGTGTCCCCGCTTGATACAGTTCGACCACTGTTTGTTTAAATTCTTGATTAAATCGTTTTTGACTCATGTCGGACACGTCCTCTCGTTAGTTCAATTCTATTGACTTAACTTAGATGTGTCCATACATCTATACTACATGCATAGCTTTGTAGAGGAAGTACTGAAGCATTATAATGAGATTAACGTCTTTAGTGATTATTTGTATGATTATAGTATACCTCAAATATCCAAACAATTTGATATTTTGAAAGTTGCAAGGGATTTTATAATAAATATAGAATTAAAAGAAACAAGTACAGAAGAGAAAATAAAAAAGCAACTCAAAGAGAATAGCTATTATTTAAGGAGTACTGGAAGAGAAATTATGACTTTCACCTATGAAAAATCCAGTAATTCTATTTACCATTACATAGCAGAAGAAGAGCGATTAGACGTTATAGACTTTAACGGATTCGTCGAGTGGTTAGAAGAAAAACGAATAAATTATTTGGAAGAGGAAGATATAAACGAATTATTTAATCCGAAGCAGTATTTGGTTTCTGTATTTAATAATACAAAAAAGTTTTTAAGAAACGAGTACTTTTTAAATGATTTACAGCAGCGATTTAAAGCTGAATTTGAGGGAAGTGATAAGTTATTTAAGGCAATTAAAGGAGAAGCGGGAACTGGAAAAACGCTGTTATTATATGACATAGCTAAAGATTATATGGATAGAGGAGATTCTTTCTTAATTATTCATTGTGCTAAATTAAACATTGGTCATTCTAATTTAATTCAATCTGATTGGAATATCACTTCAATAAAAAATTATAGAGAACATTTGGATCCCGAGGTTAAAGCTATTTTTATTGATGAGGCCCAGAGGATAACAAGTAACCAATTCGAATATATAACAGGGTATGCGAGGGAAAATAATATAAAAGTATATTTTTCGTATGATCCCGAACAATATTTACACCTTGATGAAAAAGCGAGTGATATAGCAAATAAAATACTAGGATTAAATTTAGAAGTTATAAACAAGATACTTACAGGGAGAATTAGGAGTAACAAAGAAATTAATACCTTTATAACAAAGATATTTAATAAAGAGCACAATCATACTACAGATTACGACTTTAGAGATTTTATTGAAGTTTTATATTTTAATGATATTGATACTGCTAATATGTTTATAGAAGAATTGGTAGATTGTTCAAAAGGAAAAGCGACAGTCTTAAGTTTTACCGATGATTTAGTAACGAGAAGGAGATATCAACGTTATAATAACGTCCAGGCAAAATTAAATGCACATGAAGCTATTGGTCAAGAATTTAATCATGTAGTTTTGACATTAGGAGATTATGTTGATTATGATGCTAGGGGAAAACTATACGCCACATGTGATTCATACTATGATGTAGTACGTATGTTTTATCAGTTGGCAACGAGAACCAAAGAAAAACTTACTCTTATTATCATTAATAACAAAATTTTAGCTCGACGAGCGGTAGAAGTATTAAATTAGTAATTAAAAAGGACTTAGGGGATTAAGAACATTGGAATCGATATTTGAGTATCTTAGGGTTTCATTATAGAGTGATTATATATTTGGGTCTTTGTAAAATAATGTCTTATAATTTGTTCTACACATTTTCTACACAGCAAAATTAAAAATTCGGTTATATCAATTGTTAACGAGCTTGTAAAATTTCCTCCCGGGACGTAATAAGTTTTAATCAAATAGAAAAGTGCTTCAAAATCTAAATGATTTTGGAGCACTTTTTTATTTGGTTCTTTTAAAGGTGTTCAATTGTTTATGGTCATTGAAATTGATGAATATATGTTCAAACAGATGAATGAAAATATCAACTGATTATGGCGAAAGCTGAAACCAGAGGGCAATTATTAAATATGGGTGGTCATGTGGGATGAAACTCGTTTGGAAATTATTTCACCCCAACATTTGACTTAGAACCTCATTCACCAGAAAGTATCTAAACCAAGGTGTTATTACCCAGTGTTCATAATATTTTTATTGTCCAGCTTTAGCACCTTGCCCCTCCTCGTCAAATGGAGCCAGCTGTATCGAATGTGCCACTATCTAATAAATCAAACGCTTCTTGTAGTGGAATTTTTAACATTGGCGCTAATGTTTTCATAAAGGTTGTTGTAATATGGTTGTTATCTCGATAAACGATAATGTTACCAATTACTGAATAACATCTTTCATCATCACAGAAGTAATCAGATAGATCAGCAAAGTATACGTTGTCCGGAATACCTGCCGTGTTATCCCAGGGAGCAACTTTAGACAAGGCTTTATCACGCTCTATTGAGCATTCTGATACGTCGACTACACGCTCTATACACTCAGGAGCTTTCTCCTTCATCCTTGGATTATCCCGAATACCAAATATATGTGTATATCCATCAAGCTCTTTCCACTGATTAATAAACCCTTGGGGGATCACTTTATCATTGTTTATCGTACTCGGAGCAAAAACTAAATCAGGCGGATCATTCTTTAATATTTCGATTAGATTTTCATTCCATTTCAAGCAAGATTCTGGTAGGAAGTCATAAAATGGATCGGGGTCTTTTGTTGTAAAGCGACATCCATCATGATTGTAAAGATCAATTTGAAAATTCATTTCTTCTGCTAAAATTTCAAGTGCTGGCATCCAATGTCCACTGTGTGAGCCACCTACTACAGCGACTGTATAATCTGGATTTTCCAGTACACCGAAGTGACAGACACGTACTTCCTCTAAATTATATGACAAACATTCCTGCATACTATAAAACTTTGGAAGGTCTTCTTTTAGTGTTAACAGTGATGGTAGTAATTCCACATTTTTATTTAACTCTACATCTTCATATAAAACTCGAGCCCCCGGATATACCTTTGACGAAGCAGTAATTTTTGCCTCCTCTTTCTCAGCATGTATATATTGAACATACCCAAATACCATCGAAACAACTAGTACTAATAACGAGGACAATAATCCGCATAGCTTGAACTTATTGCGCTTGATATCTAACTTGCGAATTGGTATCTCTACTAAATGAGTTGAAATATAAGATAATATCAAAGTAGCAAGTAAGATTAAAGAACCATAGGTGAGTGAAACATCTTGTGTCTCGAATGCTGTTTGATAGAAAATAAGCAATGGCCAATGCCAAAGATAAAATCCATAAGTTAAGCTACCTGAGAAGACGAATATCTTTTGACCTAACAACTTATCGATTCCAAGCTTTGTACTGTTTTCTGATGCTACGATAATTAATAACACTCCGGAAATTGGAACTAACGCTAAATAGCTTGGAAACACAGTTGACACTGGTAAAATAATACCTGTTAGACAAATGAGCATGATTCCAATCCATCCTGCGACAGTGCTTATGTATTTATTTAAACGTAAATATGGTAACAACAATGCAAATATACCACCACTACTGAATTCCCATAAACGAGCAAACATATCAAAGTAAGCCCATGGTTGATTTGTATTTGTTTTATAAATGGAATAACTTATCGATAATATAAATAACACTGACAGTACTGCTAATAATGTCTTACGAATTGGTGTCTTAAATATGAAACGAGATAACACAAAAGAGAAGATAATGATAAGCGGATAGATTATGTAGAATTGTCCTTGTACCGATAGCGACCAAAAATGTTGCAATGGACTTGTTGCATTATCACGAGCTAAATAGTCCACTGAATCAATTGCTAAACGCCAGTTCTCAAAATAAAATGTAGAAGCAACTATATGTGAAACGAGTGATTCCCATTGGACTTTTGGGATGATAAATATTGCAGAGATTCCTACCACTAACGTAACGAATAATGCTTGTGGAAATAATCGTTTTGCCAAACCAAGAATAAAGTTAACAAAATCTACGCTTCCTTTTCTTTCAATTCTCGCCAATAAGGAGGTTGTTATTAAAAATCCTGAAAGTACAAAAAATACATCAATGCCTCCAGAAACTCTACCTAACCAAATATGATATATTGCTACAAGCAATGTAGCGACTGTACGGACTCCTTCAATTTCTGATCTAAAGCGTTTATCGGGTATTCTCAAATCCTTCATTTTTTCAAAACCTTCTTCATTCATTTAATTATTATCATTAATATGTTATAAATGGTATAATTTACATCCTTTTAAAATAGGGAAGAGGATGGGATTAAACCCCATCCTCTTCTATTTATTTAAAGCTTTCCTGCTTTTCGATTCATACTTATTCTTACTAAATTTCTTAAAAAGCATCCATGAATAATCCGATTGTCGCGTAAATAATTACCGTAAAGTAGATTGTTATCATGTGTATAAGGGAGAAGGTAAACATCTTATTTGCCCATACTTTTATTTCCATTTTACGCGCACCAAATAGGCTTAATCCTAACCAAATAAGACCTAATATAAGTGACACAAGTGTTAAACCTACACTTAAAGGTAAAAATAAGAAACTTGATAGCACCAATAGAATTAAATAGAAATTGGTTTGGATATATGTTCGTTTAGCACTTTTGACTACTGGAAGCATTGGAATATTGGCTGCCGCATAATCCTCTTGTTTGCGAATAGCAATAGCATAAAAGTGTGGCATTTGCCAAATAACCATTATGAAAACCAATGCCCAGCAAGCGGGATGCCAAATGTCTGGAGCCACCGCAGCCCAACCAATTAAAGGAGGCATGGCACCTGAGATACTTCCAACTTCTGTGTTCCATATCGTATGGCGTTTCGTCCACATAGTATAAGGTACAACATAGAAGAAGACCCCTAATAAACCAATCAAAGCAGCTAGAGGAGTGGTTAAATATAATAAAATAAGACCACTGACTAATAATATACTTGCGATAATGGCTACATGTTTTATAGGGATTGTGCCGGTAACAGTTGGTCTGATCTTTGTACGAGCCATGATGGCATCAATATCTCGGTCATATATATTATTAAATGAACCGGCAGCCCCAATAACCGCAGCGGTTCCTAATAGAGCAAAAATGATATTCCAAATATTGTCTATAAAGCTATATTGGTACGTATATAATGCAAGCATTAGTCCTGCAATCATTGGAATGAGATTGGATTTAATAATACCTGTCTTGACTACTTGCGCCCATAATGTTCTTTTCGATTGCTTTTTCATCGTATGTAATAACTCCTCACCTTTTAACCAGAATTAATATTACCTAATCAATTAGGTTAATGCTATCATTTTGTTTCTTTTTACTTATAAAATTATGAACGTTTTAGGGCAAACTATTTATCTGTTCAATATATTGACTCATATTTATTAAGTGCTTTTGAATTATAGAGTTTTATTTATGCCTACTTAAAAGATAAGAAGGCTTTTATTTTTTTTGATGGAATTAGGTAATGTTGTACTATGATAGAATTCTCTTTATGGAGTTTTAGTTGTAATTTTAAAAAATATTTTCGTCTTTTTATCACCTCGCTTCGTTTATGTATTGAAAGGAAGGAAGGGGACGCGTTGGGCCGATCAGAATTAGTTGAGAGAGGGATGCTGGAGTATACAGATTTGCTGTATCGCATCGCCTATTATTATGTGAAGGATTCATATATAGCAGAGGATATTGTACAGGATGTATTTGTAAAGCTGTATACCTCGAATTATGAGGAGCAGGGAAATTTAAGGGCTTACTTATCACGAATGACTGCGAATGCTTGTAAGGATTATTTAAGAAGCTGGAGTTATCGCAAAGTTCAGCTTGCTACTAAGCTGTTACTCAAAGAAAAAACAGTGCAAAAAGATGGGCTTGTACAAAAGGATGAGCTGAATGCACTGGACGAAGCGATTTTATCCTTACCAATAAAGCAAAGAGAGGCAATTGTTTACTATTATTTAGAGGACTTGTCTGTAAAAGAAATTGCTGAGCTATTGGACCGTCCAGAGAGTACAGTGAAATCCAGACTAGCCGCCGGGAAAGATCAGCTACAAAAAAAGATAGCCAGGGAAGAGTGGGAGGTACTGCTGCATGA
>CAKQHO010000159.1 GCA_934234185.1 uncultured Psychrobacillus sp.
ACAGCCAATGGATCTCCTGCTCCTGCCAAACCCAAACAGGCTAAAAAGAAGAAAAAAGGGAAAATAATTGGTGGAATTATTGCTGGTTTACTTTTGTTAGTATTATTAATCTTTCTATTATTCCCAGGCATGTTTAAGCCAGATAAAATAGAAGTTCCTTCGGTTGAAAACTTAACAGTGGAAGCAGCGAAAGAAGAGCTAGAAAATGCAGGCTTTATAATTGGGGAAGAGAACCTAGAGTTTAACGAGGAAGTAGAGAAGGATTTAGTTATTCGGACTTCACCAGATGCTGGGAAGCAGCGAGAGAAGGGTACAGTCGTAGATATCTTTATTTCTCAGGGGAAGGAAACTTCTGCCATTGGAGATTATTTGGGTAGAGATATCGAGCAGGTAATGACGCTTCTACAAAACCAAGAGCTAAACAGCATTGACCAAAAAGAAGAATTCTCAGACAAGCCAAAGGGAACAATTATTGGACAAGACCCAGAGCCTGGTACAGAAATAATACCAGAGGAAACGGATTTAATCTTTACTATCAGCAAAGGACCCGAGCTTCGAACAGTGAAGGACCTTACAGGATTTAATGAAAAAGCATTAGAGGATTATGCAGGAAGTTCTGGGTTTAAAATATCCGTTAAGGACCGTGTTAATTCCGAAACAGTGCCTGCAGGAAATGTAATCGAGCAAAATCCAAAGGCTAATGCCCAAGTGGCACCAGGTAGTACTATTGAGGTGATACTATCAAGTGGTCCACAGGCGAAGCATACGAAGACTTTTATAACTGAGGTAACTATTCCTTATAACACTGCTCCTGCTGACGAGGACGAGCAGGAGGAGGGTGAAGAGGAAGAACCTCCTGTTAAGCAAATTGTACGAATTTACATTCAGGATAAAAATCGCACAATGGCTGATCCAGCAGAAGAATTTGAGCTCACTGAAACAACGAAAAGAAGGTTGGCCTTAGAAATTGTCGAAGGTGAAAAAGCAGCTTATCGTATTATGATAAATAATGAAGCAATAGAGGAACGAACAATCGCTTACGATGAAATCAATTAAGGGAGGCATTGGATGCCAAAAGGACAAATTAGAAAAGCATTAAGTGGATATTATTATGTCTATGATGGTGGTGGAGCACTAATTCAGTGTAGAGGAAGAGGCGTTTTTAGGAATAGAGGGGAGTCTCCTTTAGTAGGAGACTTCGTTGACTATACCGTTGAGGGTGAAAACGATGGTACGATTACTGTCATTCATGAAAGAAAAAATAGCCTGGTACGACCACCAATAGCTAACATAGATCAAGCTATCTTGGTCTTTTCTGTGAAGGAACCGGATTTTAACACCATTCTTTTAGATAGATTTTTAGTCGTATTGGAATCATTCCATATCCAGCCTATTATTTGCTTGACGAAAAGCGATTTAATGAACGAGAAGACTAGCAAGGAAATAGCAGAATATATGGAGCATTATCGAGAAATTGGCTACGAAGTAATTATGACCTATAAGGAAGAGCAGGATTTAACGGATAAAATAAGTCCAATTCTAAAAGATAAGACAACCGTTTTAGCAGGGCAATCAGGGGTAGGAAAATCTACCTTGTTAAACACCTTATTACCAAGTCTTCAACTAAAAACTGGTGTTATCTCCGATGCACTAGGACGTGGAAAGCATACGACCCGTCATGTGGAGCTAATAGAAGTATGTGGTGGTCTTTTAGCGGACACCCCTGGCTTTAGCTCCTTCGAATTCGAACTAATCGAGAAAGAAGAGCTGACCAACTGTTTTCCGGATTTTGTAGCCAGACAGGAGCACTGTAAATATAGAGGCTGTATGCACGTGAATGAGCCGAAATGTGCGGTAAAGGATGCAGTGAATACGGGAGAAATTAAAGATTATCGATACAAACATTACTTGCAGTTCTTTGAGGAAATTGCTGAGAGAAAGCCGAGGTATTAATTATGGTAAAAATTGCACCTTCTATATTAGCAGCGAATTTTGCAAAGCTTGGAGAAGAAGTATTAGAAGTAGAAGCAGCCGGAGCAGAGCTAATTCATATTGATGTGATGGACGGACATTTTGTGCCGAATATTACGATGGGTCCTATTGTAGTGGAGGCACTGAGACCATTAACCAAGCTGCCGCTTGATGTACACTTGATGATTGAAAATCCAGATCAATATATCGAAGCATTTGCAAAGGCTGGAGCAGATTATATAACAGTCCATGTAGAGGCTTGTCCCCACCTTCATCGAACCATTCAATTAATCCGGTCCTTCGGAGTGAAGCCAGGTGTTGTGTTAAATCCGCATACGCCGGTTTCGTCGATTCAGCATGTTCTGGAGGATGTGGACATGGTGTTATTTATGACCGTCAATCCAGGCTTCGGTGGACAGAAGTTTATACATTCTGTCATTCCAAAGGTAAAAGAGCTTTCGGATATTATTCGTGAAAAAAATCTATCGATTGAAATAGAAATAGATGGCGGCATAAATGAAGAGACGATTATACCGTGCGCGGAGGCTGGGGCTACGATTTTTGTGGCAGGCTCTGCGGTTTATAATGCACCTAATAGAGCAGAGGCACTTCAAGCAATTAAGCAAGCGGGCCTAAGTGTGACTGGTAAATGAAGCGGGTCTTCATTTGTTCAGGAGGTCCTTTAGAGGAAGTTGTGGAAGTTAAGCAGCTTCCTTTTTCCTTGGAGGAAACTATTTTTATCGGGGCAGATAGAGGGGCTATTCATTTAATTAATCAAGGAATTATTCCTCATGAAATTATCGGAGATTTTGATTCTTTAATAGACGGTGAATTGGATTTTTTACAGAATAAGATTCCCCATGTGACCATCCTGCCTGCAGAAAAGGATGAGACAGATACACATCTTGCCTTAAGAGAAGCGATGAAATATGAACCAGATGAAGTAATTCTCACAGGAATTAGCGGAGGCAGACTGGATCATTACGAGGCGGCTCTTCATGATGTGTGTGGCTTCCAGACTGTTCATCCAAATGTTCGGTTCTTTATTCAAAACAAGCAAAATGAGCTACAGTTTTTGCTGCCAGGAAAGTACTCTTTAAATAAGGAGGAAACGTATCAGTATATTTCCTTCTTTGCGTTCGGTCGTGATATAGAAAATATTTCCCTGGAAGGTTTTCAATATAATGTCGCCCACGAAACAATTAAAATAGGTAATGGAAGATTCACTAGCAATCAACAAGTAGGACGAACAAGTCATATCTCCTTTGAGGCAGGCATATGTTTAATGATAAGAAGCAGTGACTGAAAAAGGGAGGATTTCTGTGAAGGTTTATACATTTAAGTTGCCTAAATCTGTCAGCAGTATTATGAAGGTATGCATTAAGATATTTAAGAAGGAAGAAACAAAGAAGTAAGCAAAAGAAATAATGCCAGGTCGACTATTGTCGGCCTGGCATTAATTATGAGAACGATTAAACGCGCTCAATTTTTCCTGATTTTAAAGCTCTAGCAGATACCCATACACGTTTTGGTTTACCGTCTACAAGAATACGTACTTTTTGAAGGTTAGCACCCCAAGTACGCTTGTTAGCGTTCATAGCGTGAGAACGAGCATTACCAGAACGAGCTTTACGCCCAGTGATTGCACATACTTTTGGCATTATAAGTTCCTCCTTTAAAAAAGAAGCTGAAAGATTTTTCAGTTCGATATTTCACATACTTTAATAATTTACCACAGACTTCATCCATAAGCAAGCATATCAAGAAAAAAACCTTTACACTTAATCGGGTTGTTCATTTGCAAATTGTACGCTGATTTGGATATGATAAGTATTGATATTAGAAATTTAGAAATCTTCCTTCGTGTGTAAATATGGAAAAGCTAGACGAATAGAAACGTCTCTTTTATAATTTTATAGGGTGTAGTACAATAAGGGATAGTCAAAAAGACTTGGGAGGTTTCAGCATGTCCATAGAATTGAGAAATGAATTCGGTCAAATTGATATATCACAAGATACCATTGCACAAATTGCAGGCGGAGCAGCAGTAGAATGCTACGGTATTGTTGGTATGGCATCTAAGCATCAAGTAAGAGATGGTTTAACAGATATATTAAGAAAAGAGAACTTCACTAAAGGTGTTTTAGTGAGACAAGAGAAAGACGATATACATATCGACATGTATATAATTGTAAGTTACGGAACAAAAATTTCTGAAATCGCTTATCAAGTACAATCTAAAGTAAAATATACGCTAAATAAGTCTCTTGGTATGCAGGTGAAATCCGTAAACGTTTATGTACAAGGAGTTCGCGTGGCAAACGTGTGATTAAGGAGAGAAAATGATGAATTCAATTAATGGTATTCAATTTGCTGATATGGTAAAGATGGGAGCACATCATCTTTTCCAAAATGCAGATTACGTAGATGCATTAAATGTATTTCCCGTACCGGATGGCGACACAGGGACAAATATGAATCTTTCGATGACCTCAGGAGCGAAAGAAACTGCTGCCCATACTAGCGAACATGTAGGGAAGACAGCTCAAGCACTATCGAAGGGCTTACTAATGGGAGCTAGAGGAAACTCAGGAGTAATCCTTTCACAGCTCTTTAGAGGTTTTGGCAAGTCTATCGAAAACTACGCAACACTAGATGCTAAGCAGTTTGCGACAGCACTGCAATATGGAGTAGAAACTGCCTACAAAGCAGTAATGAAGCCAGTAGAAGGTACTATTCTTACAGTAGCAAAGGATTCTGCTAAAAAAGCTGTAGAGGCTAGTGAAACGGTTACAGATATCCGTGATTTAATGGCTGCGGTTGTGGAAGAAGCAAAGCTTTCCTTAGATCGCACACCAAATCTTTTACCAGTTCTTAAAGAGGTAGGAGTGGTAGATAGCGGCGGTCAAGGACTTGTATTCGTTTACGAAGGCTTCCTTGCTAGTTTAAAGGGAGAAGAGCTTCCAGAGAAAACAGTTGGAAATTCGATGGATGATTTAGTAAGCGCAGAGCATCATAAAAATGTTCAAGGTTTTATGGACACTGCGGATATTGAGTTTGGCTTTTGTACAGAATTCATGGTGCGCCTGGAAGACGGCAAAAAGGAATTCAATGAAACTGATTTTAGAAATGATCTAAGTGTGTATGGAGATTCCTTGCTTGTTATTTCAGATGAGGAAATTGCGAAAATTCATATTCACTCTGAAACTCCTGGAGAGGTCCTGACATATGGACAACAGTACGGAGAGCTTATTAAGATTAAAATAGAAAATATGCGTCAGCAGCACACAGATATCGTAGGTGAAGGACACTCAGCTGCTGTACCAGCGAAAAAGGCAGAGTTGCATCCATACGCAGTTGTCACTGTAGCTATGGGTAGCGGTGTTGCAGAGCTTCTAAAAAGCCTAGGTGCTTCTGCAGTAATTGAGGGTGGACAAACTATGAACCCTTCTACAGAAGATATTGTAAAAGCTATTGAAGCGGTAGGAGCGGAAAGAGTGTTAATCCTTCCAAACAATAAAAACATCATTATGGCTGCTGAACAAGCTGCTGAAGTAATGGGTATCGAGGCAGCTGTAGTGCCAACTAAAACGATTCCGCAAGGGATGGCAGCGATTCTTGCCTTCAACCCGCAGGCTAGTGTAGAAGATAACCAACGCAATATGACAGCAGCATTTGCAGGTGTAAAAACTGGTCAGGTTACATTTGCAGTTCGTGACACATCTATTGATGGAGTAGACATCAAAAAAGATGACTTCATGGCTATCTCTGAAGGCAAAATCATCCTAGCTGATCCTTCAAGAGAAGAGGCTGCTACAAAATTAGCGAAGGAAATAATCGATGGCGATGCAGAAATCGTTACTGTTATCTACGGGGAGGATGTTTCCCAAGAAGAAGCAGAAAAATTTGCTGCGTTCATTGAAGAGCAATTCGAAGATGTTGAAGTAGAAGTTTATAACGGTAAGCAACCACTTTATCCATATATTCTTTCAGTCGAATAATTATAGTTGAGCATTTTCTACTCCCTAGGTGGGGGTAGGAAATGCTTTTTTTATTAGTTTTGTTAAAGATATTGGTTGATTTTTACTAACTAATCTTTTTTATAGTGACTGTAAACATTATAAAAGGACATTCAAATGACTATTAAGGTTATGGATTATGA
>CAKQHO010000160.1 GCA_934234185.1 uncultured Psychrobacillus sp.
AACCTGCCCCGTTAGTCGAATAAGAAAAAAGAGCTGCTGATCCATACTGATCTTTAACTCTTGCATCCATTTGTTTAAGTATATCCTTTCACAATATAAGCTTTATCATTACTCATATTCACATAGCTCTGGAACTATAAATTCCGGAAAAGTCTTGATTATTTCTTCATATGTTGAGAAATGAGGTAGATTTGAAATAACAGCAATGCTAGTTCCATCATAGCCAATCCAAAAAATACTTGTATCAGCTTCTACTTTAGCCACTACTGCTTCTGCAACTTTCCCTTTCCAATTTCCTTTCCATTCTCTTTGTTCTACACTAAATACATCTTTGTTTGTTGACCATAAAACTAAATCATTTCCACTACCAAGAGTAATATAGAAAGGGAAAAGCTCGCGAAACTGCTTTTCATTCTGGATTTTAGTAACTATTACTGAGCGTTCGTATTTGTTGGTTAAGTATCTATAACTGATAGTAAATTCCTTGCAAGTATGATCAAATTCCTCTATCCAATAGGAAGGAATTTCAGTACAAAAATAAAGTGGAAATGCTTTAATATTTACCATCCACGAAGGCAGGAAATTTTCATCACATTTTGGTAGATAAAAGCCGTCTATAGAGAAAACATATGGTGCAGTACCTTCAAATGCAAATGGGAAAAAACCTCCAGCATCAGGATTTGAGTCATAGTATCTCTTTGGCAAATATCCAACTTCTATATCCATCTATTAAACCACCCTTGGTAATAATTCGTATAATACATTAACCCTTTAATACTGCTTTAAATAATAATATTCTACTTAGTATATATAGTTTTCCTTCTTCAACTAAACTGCCCCTTTTGTTAAATAAGAAAAAGCTGCCTGGTTCGGCAGCTGGATCTTAAAGTAATGCACCCTTTAGTTTAAGTGTAATTGTTCACAAACTTATTAATTAAATAGGTATATCTATTTTTTTTCAATCGCCATACGCAAGTTCGAGATAACTCCAATAAGCAATACTAACGAACAAACCATTTTTTCAAAAGGTGTTCCAAACAATTGTTGTATAAATCCAAAAGACCAAAGTACAACAAAAAACCAACATATAACGGTTATTCCTCTTTGATATTTATATAGTTTAATTCTACCAACAATCAACGTAAAAACTAATCCAATAATAGAAACAACGATATTTATAACAGTTATTGGTAGCTGTTCAGCGAATGATTCAGACCTTCCTCCATTAACCCACGTGAATGGAATACTTTTGCTTAGAATAAGAAGGTGAATTAAGATAGTCAATGAGTAAAAAAAAATTCCCATTAATACTGCAGTTTTCATACTAATTTTCCTAAGTTTTTGTAAAATAAATATCACCTCATATTTCTTTCTGTTTCCATTTTTTAATCCCGTGGGACCATTTCTTTATCTCTTACCATCGGACAGGTAACTGAAAGTAAGATTTCGAAAAGTTAGCGAAAATCACTATTATTCTTTAACAGAAAAAAACATAGGTCAGGAATTCTTGTTGAGCTAACATTGGTAACCGCTCTTATTTTGCGTTCAAATATTTCTTGCAGAATAGTTCCTGTCGAAGAAGATGTAGTAAGTGTATCAATTAAATACTTTCATAGTCGGTGTTTTAATGAATATGAGGGAAAGATGGAAAATATTCTTAGATGCCATGCAATAGAGATGGAGGTATAGCAACCATAGAGGAGTTTAACCCTATTGTTGAGGAAGAAAGGGGTCTCGTGTTGTTGGAGAATAAGAAAATCGTATTATTAGGATTCCAAACCTACAGCTTTCTCTAAGGAGAGGATTTATGACCTGGTGAGGATAGTTTTATAACATAAAGAAAGAAGTTAACATAGTGTTAACTTCTTAATATTCTGACATAGTATTTTAAAGAGAAATCCGTTACTTAATGTAACAGATCAATCTCACATTTATGCGTGTGTGTTATATTAAAAATGGAGGAGGAAGAGGGATTCGAACCCCCGCGCGGTATGACCCGCCTGTCGGTTTTCAAGACCGATCCCTTCAGCCAGACTTGGGTATTCCTCCGAAGTACAAGAACTAATTTAACATGGATAAAAATTAAAGTCAACAATTTCGAAATAGTTTTAATGTGAAAGTATTTCCATTATTAGTATCTATAAATATATGAAGAACTATCCATTGCTTTTTTACTGGAAAATAAGTATACTAGTTATTGCCGTGCTAGGTGGGAAGGTAGCGGTGTCTTGTAACTCGCAATCCGCTCTAGCGAGACTGAACTCCTTCTCTGAGGTTGAATACATGTAGGGTCTGGTCCTTGCACGTGATGTTGACGTTTGGGTCCTGCGCAATGGGTGCCCATGAACCATGTCAGGTCCGGAAGGAAGCAGCATTAAGTGGTGCTTTCTCATGTGCCGCGGGGTAGCCTAGACCGAGTTAACGACAAGGTTGCCGCTTATGTGTTTCAAACGAAGGAAGGTGCACGGCATTACATAACTTATTCACTCATTTGTCAGTTGGCAAATGAGTTTTTTTATTTCTTCAAACAATGTATGATAACAAAGTTACATAATCTTTATGGTATAATGAAGATATATTTTAAACTAAGATGTAGGAGGGGAATTGGTTGTCGTATCAAGCTTTCTATCGTGCATATAGACCTCAGTCATTTGCTGAAATGTCCGGCCAAACTCATATAAAGCAAACCCTTCAAAATGCCCTCCTTTACAATAAAACCACTCATGCGTATCTATTCTCAGGACCTAGAGGTACAGGTAAAACGAGTACAGCAAAAATATTTGCCAAGGCGTTAAATTGCGAAAATGGGCCAGCTAAAGAACCATGTAACAGCTGTGCTACCTGTATTAGTATAACGGAGGGATCTAATACAGATGTGATCGAGTTTGATGCTGCATCTAACTCACGAGTGGAGGAAATGCGAGATATTATTGAAAAGGTACGTTTTGCTCCTTCCAACGCAAGGTATAAGGTCTACATCATAGATGAGGTGCATATGCTCTCCACGAGTGCTTTTAATGCTTTATTAAAGACACTTGAAGAACCACCCGCTCATGCAGTGTTTATACTAGCAACAACCGAACCACATAAGATTCCTTTAACTATTATTTCCCGCTGTCAACGTTTTGATTTTAAACGAATAACTTCCGTAGATATCGTGGATAGAATGGTAGAGGTTTTGACTGATGCTGGTATTGAATATGATGAAACTGTTTTAAAAATTATCGCCCAAGCTGCTGCTGGGGGAATGCGTGATGCGCTTAGTATGCTAGATCAGGTAGTTTCCTTCAGCGGGGAGAAAATGACCATAGAAGATGCTTTACTTGTTACTGGTTCTATTGGTCAGGATGTATTTTATCAGCTAGCTGATGCTTTAATAGAAAAAGATGTAGCAAAAGCTTTGAGTAGCATTGAGAAGCTAGTAGAGGATGGGAAGGATCCTGTCCGGTTAACAGAGGATTTTATAACATTTTATAGAGATTTACTTGTCCTCCAGGTTGCTCCAGATCAAACAGAGCTTTTGGAAATCGCTGCAAAGGATGAATCGTTTCGTGCATTAGCAAATAAGTTTCCAGTAGATACTTTATATAAAAGTATATCTATTTTATCAAACACCCAGCAGGAAATGCGTTTTTCTAACCATGCTAAAGTGTATTTAGAAACGGCCATTATCCGTCTATCACAGGTGCCTGCGGGAAATGTAGGTAGTTCAGAAATAGAAACGAAAATTTCTATGCTTGAAAATCAAATTCAACAGTTGCAACAGCAGATTGCCCAAGGGATAGTAGTACAAGGAAATCAAGCTGAACAAACGGAAGCTCCAAAGAGACAAAGAGCAAAAACCTCTTCAGGTGTAAAAGTTTCAAGTGGACGTATTCAAGAAATTTTAAAAACGGCTACCAAGAAGGATATCCAAGCCATAAAGGCACAATGGGCAACCATTTTACAGCAGCTACAAAAATCGCATGCTGCATTATTAAATGACGCTGAGCCAGTAGCAGCATCTTCCAGTGCATTTGTGTTAAAATTTAAGTACGATATCCATTGTCAAATGGCTATGGAAAATAAAACATTCTCTACCTCGTTCCCTCAATTAATAGCTAGCCTTACTGGTCAAATGTATGAAGTAGTATATGTGCCAGAGGAAAGTTGGCTAAAGATAAGGGAAGATTTCATTCGCCAGAATGGATTAAAAGCAGGGAATAGTAATGAAGCTGCTGATAGCAATGATACACAGCATGAAGCACTAGAGCTTCTGCAAGGACCGGAAGAGATTTCGGAGGATCCATTAATAGTAGAGGCAGAAAAGTTGTTTGGAAAAGAATTTGTAGAAGTACATGATGACTAAGGAGGAAAATTATTATGCGTGGAATGGGAAATATGCAAGGTATGATGAAACAAATGCAAAAAATGCAAAAGAAAATGGCTGAGGCACAAGAAGAGCTAGGAAATCAACGTTTTGAAGGTGTAGCAGGTGGGGGAATGGTAAAAGTAACTGTTTCTGGGCACAAGGAAGTTTTAGAGGTGGCATTAGACCCTGCAGTTGTAGATCCTGAAGATGTGGAAATGCTTCAAGATTTGATTGTTATTGCTACAAACGAAGCGATTAAAAAAGCGGAAGAAACTACGAACGACACGATGGGACAATTCACGAAGGGATTGAACCTTCCTGGAATGTTCTAGGAGGAATTAATCATGCATTATCCTGAACCAATATCGAAACTAATAGATAGTTTTATGAAGTTGCCAGGGATTGGGCCGAAAACAGCGGCCCGTCTGGCATTTTTTGTCTTAACAATGAAAGAAGATACAGTATTAGACTTTGCAAAGGCATTAGTAGATGCAAAAAGAAACTTAAGCTATTGTTCAGTATGTGGACATATAACGGACATTGATCCGTGTAATATTTGTCGTGATCATTCAAGAGACAAATCAATGATATGTGTAGTCCAAGATACAAAGGACGTAATTGCGATGGAGAAGATGAGAGACTACAACGGTCTTTATCATGTTTTACACGGTGCTATTTCTCCAATGGATGGGATTGGCCCAGAGGATATTAACGTACCTTCTCTGTTGAAAAGATTACAGGATGCACAAGTAGAAGAGCTTATTTTAGCAACGAATCCTAATATTGAAGGGGAAGCTACTGCTATGTATATTTCACGTCTCGTGAAGCCGTCGGGTATTAAAACTACAAGAATTGCTCACGGATTACCTGTGGGTGGAGATTTAGAGTATGCCGACGAAGTAACTTTATCTAAAGCATTAGAAGGAAGACGTGAGTTATAAGGGGTAGTTGAAATGTTTTTTCGTAGAGGAAAACTAAAAAAAGAATTTGATGAGCAGTTTGTAGATTTAATGAAAGCAACAAAGGAAGACTGGCAGCAGGCAATGACGATAGAAGGGCATTTAAATGATTACGATTTAGACGCTATTGCCAAAAGAAAAGCTGCAGAGAGTATTCATTTCTATTTATATAAAGAAGCGAAGATTAGAAAGGTCATAATTAAATAGAATAATTAGTGGTACTAGCCTCATATAATAAGCATATTGATTTTTTGGAGGGGTATAATATGAAGGTAGCGATTATTATTTGTTCGGTGGTACTACTAGTATTCTTATTTTTAAAGAGTTCTTTTTCTTCAGTTTTTGAGGGTGTTTCAGTTCTATTATTTAGATTAGGATTTTCATTTCTTGTTTTATTTGGGGTTCATCTATTATTAGGAATGATAGGATACACTATTCCTATTAATCTATTCACTGGTGCTGTTGTAGCGTTATTAGGTGTGCCAGGAGTAGCCTCCGTAGTAGCTATTTCTATCTTTATATAACTTTTTTAAAATATTTTCGAAAAAGTGTTGACTTATGATTTAAATGAGAGTAATATTGTAGAAGTCGCCAAGAGGTAATAACGAATTGGCTAAGCAATGAACATTGAAAACTGAACATGCAAAACGTCAAGAAATATAGCAATCAACTTGCTTCGGCAGTTGATCGCAAAGAA
>CAKQHO010000161.1 GCA_934234185.1 uncultured Psychrobacillus sp.
CTCTTACAGTTGGTTGATTCATTTTACATCTACCTGACCTTCCTATTCCTTCTTCCGCTAACCTGCCCTTTACTTCCATAAGAAGTTCAACATAGTATCTTCTAACCTTTTCTTATTTTCAACATTGAATTAGCATTCGCTTGAAATTCATATGGAACTTTTATTTCTTCAACTATGTAGTTACAATCAGCAAGATAACTAAATATCTTATCTAAATGCTTATATCTTTTTCCCTCTAAATCAACTAAAGGAAAAATACGAACTTCCTCTTTTGTAACCCTCAACAATTCGTTCAGAGTTTCTAAGTGAAATAGATAATCTAACCTGTCCGCATACATAAATAAAAAATGTGCTGAGAGAAGAATCTCAAATTCATCATTCTTAAATGGCAAGGAAGGCAAGTTAGCTGGGATATATCTTTCACTTGATTCTTTCATATCGTTAGCACATTCTTGTAATGCCGTTAAACGATGCTTTCTAAGACTTTCTATATCCTTGAAATAGTCCCATTTATAGTTGCCTTCAGCTTTTTTCATATGCTTCATTGCGTGTTCAATATCCTGAAGACCTTTATTATTTAGGTCTTCACCAGAATGATAATAGGCAATATCACAAGCCGTTATATCTAACCCTGATTTGTTTCCAACAGCTGTGAATGAACAAGCCCCTGCTGGACAATCCAGTATTTTCTTTCCTTGCAGTTCATCTTCTGTAAGTAAGAACATATCCATATACTCTTCAAAAGTTCGCCCAATGAAAACTATTCTTTCTAAATCTAACTTTGTACTCTGCTCAATTTTACCCAACTGAATCCCCCCCTTTTTTAAAAGACTACTTTTATAATATCGCTATTGGTAAAATAACCTTAATTTATTTAGCTAACCTGCTCATTTAGCACCATAAGAAAAGACCATCCGTATGACAGTCTTGATTTTCTGCTATTGCAGTTAGTTTAATATCTTACTAGCCATTTAATCCAACAAATGAGAAATAATATCTTGATTCGTACTTTGTAGTGAGCTTGGAATATCATCACGATTTGAATTTAATCGAAAATAACAAGGGTCGACTTTATCCTGATACAAATGATATCTCAATATGTTCTTTTCACTTGAGAGTTTACTTACAATCTGTTCATAAAATTGTCCCTGAGTCATCATATCCACTGAACCTAAATGAAATATCCCCTTTAAATTATTTTCAATAATAAATCGTAATTGTTTTGCTAACAGAACATCCGTAAGATTGTTACATATAAGATTGCTGTAGACATCTATCACTTTATTATTTTTTATGCTTTCTTTGATTAATTTCCATCTTGGGGAATCCTTACTCCATATCGCTGGGATTCGAATAATCATCACTCGCTCTTCCAAAAATTCTTTCAGCATATTTTCACATTCAATTTTGAATTTCCCATAATCTGATTCGGCAATTGGTATATCTGTTTCTGTGTGGGATCTAGAAGAGTCGCCATCAAATACATTTGTGGTAGAAAAGTAATAAACACGGCTACTTTTATTTTGTAATTCTTTAGCCAATTCTTCATGAAACTTGAGTTGTTGATCAAACTCTCCTCTGATACAAGAAATCACCATGTCGGGTTTAATTGTCCTTATAATTCCCTTCAGTTTTTCAAGTTGCTGAACTTTTAATTGGAACTGCATATCATTAGGGAGACTAGTTAACGAAGAAAAATACGTTCCATACAGGTCAAATTCATCAGTAAATTCTTCTACTAAAGCTCTTCCTACAAGACCACTTGCACCCAGAATGAGTATCTTTTGCATCACAATTAACCCTCTCCATTTTTCTTTATTAGTCACAGCCTCTAATGCTATAACCATATAATTCGGTTTGTATGATATCAAATCCTTCTAAAGCTAACCTGCCCCGTTCGTATTATAAGCTTGGACCACTTTTAGCCATATTAAATATTCGATTAAGGCACCTCTTATTCCTTTTCACTAAATCATCTATGGTTTTCGCAAGCTAATTAACAAACCAAATCGCAAACTGACAATAGCTATTGTCACGATGTTGAATAGCAAGCTAATTACTATACGAATTAAGTAACCAAAAGAAGTGTTATTTTAACCTAAATCCTTTTATATCAGAGAAAAAACGCACCGAAATATCGCGCGATTTACATTATTAATTGTTGTGTTATATGGCTTGTTAATTCTATTTTTCTCCCTTAAAAGAGAACCCGTTAGGTTTTATCCCTTAGTCCTTTTTTGTCTTTTTAAGAAAAATAATAAATAAGACCCAAAACACTGCCCATGACGCCATACAGGAGTATAGATATTGTACATTCCGGAATCAGCATATGATATTTATACTTCCTCAACACCGAACGATGGATGGGACAAGCTCTTGCCTCCCGTCGGGTAACTTACCCTGCTGACATTAGTATTCAACATGAATGGACATTAAACCTTTTGGCTAGTGTGCTTCGGTTCTCAAATCATTGTAGCAGCAAAAGATTGAGTCCTATTTATTACAGTTTGTTTGACAATTTTTTGATGGCTTCGGTACAGACAATACTCCCTAAAATACCTATCAGAACGCTTGATGTGACAATTTTTAGTGCAAAATAGATCCCTGTTCCTGCGATGCAATCAAGAATCAGGTACCTTTTGATTGTCGAACCTTTAATTGTGCAGAAAACCACTTGATTTTTCATCTTCATTTATCACATCCATTTTTTCCTGAAAGGATATGATTGATTAAGATTGTCTTATTCCATCAACCTGCACATGACTGTAAAAAAGGATACCGCTCTCTCTATTGGCTGAAAGGCCATCCTTTCGTGTAATCCGCAATCCTTCTATAAAAATAAAACTAAGGACACCATCCTAGCACATATAGGAATATGAGAAATAAACGAATTACGTAATTTCCAGCGACAATAATTCTATATCATATGCCAGGTCGCTACTTGTCTGTATATCATGTTCTCCCTGAACCTCTCTCACTATGAACGTAATTTCCCCAAATGCTTGTGGCACCTTCAATATGTTTCATTTCCCTGCCATATTCAAAAATAGAATTACAGATTTTTTGTCTCACTTTAGCAGCGGCTATTCAATCATGTGTCCTCACCTTACCTTTTCACAAAACCCTGACTCCTTTTGTAATAATAGAAAATGCATTCAGTTGCTATAAACGGTGTAAGGAACAATAGCAGTGAAAAGAAGCCTGTTAAAAAATAGTCATCTATCCCATACGTATTTATTGTTATTTGAAGAATGTGCATTACTAAAAAGAAATTACCCACAAGAATGATCATGTACAGAATTTTCTTCATGATAGTAGTTGCTGCTTTCACATACTCACCCCACCTTAAGACTCGAAGCAAATCGTTATAGTCATCATTGACAAATGCAACATATTGTACATATAGAGCATTCTCTTGTCAAAACTAATCTGCACGCTTGTTCGATACTCCGTTTCACATACTTTCAAGTGTTATCTGCATTATAGGCGACTTGAGCAATTTGTTTTTCTCCATTCTTCTCAAAAACCATATATTCCTGCATCCCCATTTTCTCTGCCACCTTTTGCGACGGAATATTTTTAACTGTGGTATAAGAGAACACCTTGGGGTAATGTAAAACCTTAAATGAATAATCCATACAGGCGATTGCGGCCTCTGTAGCATACCCTTTATTCCAATAGTCCTTTATGATGTGAAAGCCAATCTCTGGAACAGTTTCCGTTGCGATTGTTTGCATGGTGATTCCACAATCTCCAATGAATTGGTCTCCATCCTTTAAAATTACAGCCCATAACCCATGGTTATACATTTTATAATTATCCATGTTCCATCTGATCCACATTTCCACTTTTTCTTTGCTAAATGGCTCGGAGTAATATTGCATAGATTCTGGGTCAGAAAGGACCTTTGATAACTCTTCCGTATCACTCAAGACCAATTTCCTTAAGTATAATCTCTTCGTTTCAATTATTTTCAGGACGATCACCTCTTAAATGACATCTTTCGTACAAATATTTATGAAATTAATCCAATCAATAACGGCATATAAATGAAACAAATTCCTGCTTTTGATACAAAGGAATGTAGGTTTTACCTTACGTGCAAAAACCTGCCCTGTTTGTTTACTGAAAATTACCGCAAAACCTTCATCTTGTTTTAATACAACGATCTTTAACGAAATGCTCTTTTCATATGTAAATGTAATTCAGAATGAAAATGCCAGGAGGAGATGGCGCAGTGAGCGAAATAGATAAACGAAACAGATTAAATGAAGCACCGTTCGCTTATCACAGATTGAAAAATGGAAAGGTAACAATCGATTACATGGGTAAACAAATTAAAATCGTAAAAGGTAAGGAGGCCGACCGTCTTATAGCAAGGATCAAAGCTGCTGAAGATAATATGGCAGAAGTACAATTACTGTTAGCGAAAATTACAGGTAACTTTAAACGAGGAAACGAAAAACTCGGTAAAAATAAGAGAAAATAAACATAAACGCTCTTATCCACATTCATCTACAAATCTATAAACCAGATTCATTCCAGCTTATCCTTGTCACCATCAAAGGAAGCTTCTAGTACGGCCAATAGCAATGCAATGATGATCTCCACTTTCAAGGATAGTGTGATGCCTCCCATAAATTCATCCACCGTGAACAAGACTAGCCAATTCGACGCGCTTTCAAAACCAATTCTTATAAAAAACACCTTTAATTTCCCTGTTATATTTCGTATGGACAGTTTGAAAATGGCTAAGGCGAACAATTCTACAATGACACCGATAACAAAGAAACCGGCAACAAAGAAAACCAACGACCAGACAGAATTATACTGGACACCGAGCAATTCAAAAAAACCTGCCATTCCAAATAGATATAGACAAAACACAAAACCGACAGCCAGGATAAGGAGAATGGCTATTGCGACAACTGTTGCCGTCTTTTCTTTCCTATTCAAATCGCGGAATAAAGACAAGTAAATCACCTACATTACTCTATAATCTTAACAACTTACCATTTTTTCATTGTAAAAGTAAGTTAACGGATAAAGCTCCACCCAACCCCTGTTACATAGATAAAATTATTTGAACATTCCATCATCCTCCATAAATTAGTCTATCTATATTCCATTTAAAAAAGAATGTTCATTTTATCCCATATAATTAATAGTAAAATAGTCCTTTATTAAGCTACAATATAATTAGAATATTTAAACACTATATAGGATTTAATTAAGACATTCCATTTCTTATCTGCTATTAAGCAAACAAACACAAAACTTGTTTACCCATAAAATGAATTGAGGTGTTTACATGGAAAAAATCATTGAGGTGCGCCACCTCACCAAAACTTATGGTGACATCAAGGCGGTGAATGACATAGATTTTTATGTGGAAAAAGGCAAATTGTTTGCCTTTCTGGGTCCCAATGGCGCCGGAAAAAGTACGACAATTGATATGATCTGCACGCTCTTGAAGCCGGATAAAGGCGAAATTATCATTAATGGCTATCAGATTGCCAAGAATGATTCAAAAATCCGTGAATCAATAGGGGTCGTCTTCCAGGAGAGCCTGCTGGACCCTCTCCTTACTGTACGGGAAAATCTTCTGATAAGAGCTAAATTCTATCAGATTTCAAAGCTGGAGCTTAAATCGAGAGTGGAACAAGCAGCCATTGCAGCGGATGTCATGGACTTTATTGACCGCCCTTACGGAAAATTATCAGGAGGACAAAGGCGCCGGGCTGATATTGCAAGAGCTCTTGTGAACACACCCAAGGTCCTATTCCTGGATGAACCGACTACCGGCCTTGATCCCCAAACGAGAAGAAGCGTCTGGGAGACAATTACAAACCTGCAAAAAGAGCAGGGGCTGACCGTTTTCTTGACGACACATTATATGGAAGAAGCCGC
>CAKQHO010000162.1 GCA_934234185.1 uncultured Psychrobacillus sp.
CGTCCCCCATTTGCTTGTCGGGTCAGAACAGGCGCTTGCGCTTTTCTATGCTTATAGTGATTTCAAATGGAACCACACCATATTGATGAAAGTCTTTGCCTGGCTTTCTAAGGGTGAATTTGTAAAAGTTAGAAGGAAGGGTTCTAACAAAGGCTGAATGACACATTTTCTAATTCTTTCTTTCTGCAATTCTTCTATGATTACATCATATAGGTCCTGTTGTTCTGATGTGAAATTTTCGTCTTCAAGATGAGAAGCCATTTCAACTAATTCTTCAATACTGACAGTCCTTCGATCGACATTTGTTTTTAATAAATGAATAGCCGACGTATCTAATAGCCTCTTATCCCCGTCCATCATACTTGGCAAGATAAGCTCTAAATAGGAAAGCAATACATCAACTATACGAGAAGTAGGTATACGTGTGTTGGATATCTTCATACTAAACATAATATGCTGCATCATACCATAAAACAAAACGGAGCATTCAAAGGCATACTCGCTTGTATGCTCGCCAAATACCTCTGTTAATCTATGAGCAAGCCATTCCATCTCATACATTCGATGGTGCATAACTAGCTTTTTAAGCTCCATTTCATTTGAATTCAAAATTGCTTCAAATAATGGATGTAAATTCCGTTCTTCATTTAATTGAACTAATAATGATATTTGTTCAATAAACAGCTCGCGGTCCATTTCGTTCTTACCAACCTGCATTTCCATTCTTCGTTGGCTTGCATCGTAACGGAGTCCTTCTAATATTTCTGCGATGCAATCATTCTTAGAAGAGAAATAATTATAAAAGGTTCCCTTGGAAATATTAGATTGTTCAATAATCTCTTGAATAGAAGTTTGCTGAATACCTTTTTCAACAAATAATTTCAAGGCTATGTCTGCTACATGTCTTTTGCGTTTATTCATAATTCCTCCACCTGTTTTGATGAGATAAGTATAAGGTTAAAAAAATTATTTCTCAACCTTTTTAAACATTGAGTATAAAAGTATTGCATAAAATAAACTTGTGGTTTAATATAGTTCGAGTGATGAAATAAATAATTAAAAATGAATAGAGGGTAAAAGAAAAATGGTTTCAGAAAATCAAAATAAAAAGTCAGCCATACTCATGATTTCAGTATTATTTGTAGGTGCCTTTGTATCCTTTTTAAATAACTCGTTACTAAACGTAGCACTACCATCTATCATGGTGGATTTAAATAAAGACTATTCTACGGTTCAATGGTTAGCTACTGGCTATATGCTGGTAAGTGGGGTATTGATACCAGCCTCTGCGTTTTTAATTAGACGCTTTTCAAACCGTAGCTTATATATAACTTCAATGGCAATATTCACTTTAGGTACTGCGTTGGCTGCATTTGCACCTAACTTTGGTGTACTCCTAGCTGGTCGTATGGTTCAGGCAGCGGGTTCTTCAGTTATGGGACCATTGCTTATGAATGTTATGTTAGTGACATTCCCTCGTGAGAAACGTGGAGCAGCTATGGGCATCTTTGGTTTAGTAATGATTACAGCACCAGCTATTGGTCCAACTTTATCTGGTTATATCGTAGAGTATTACGATTGGCGAGTGCTTTTCAAAATGATTCTGCCTCTTGCAGTAATCAGCTTAATCCTTTCTATTTGGAAAATGAGAAATGTAATGGATTCAGATAAAAACGCTAGTATAGATTATCTTTCTGTTATTCTTTCAACATTAGGTTTTGGCGGGATTTTGTACGGAGTTAGCTCAGTAAGTAATGCCGGCTGGACAGATACATTAGTACTTACTACTTTAATCGTTGGATTAATCAGCTTAACTATTTTTATCATTCGTCAGTTAAAGCTTAACGATCCACTAATGGATTTGCGCGTATACAAATATCCGATGTTCGCATTAGCTTCAGTTATTGCAATCGTAAACTCAGTGGCAATGTTCTCGGGGATGATTTTAACTCCTGCTTATGTTCAAAACGTACGTGGAATCTCACCGCTGGACTCTGGTTTAATGATGCTTCCGGGGGCAATTGTGATGGGTATTATGTCTCCTATCACTGGAAAGCTATTCGATAAGATAGGACCAAAGGTTTTAGGTATCGCTGGCCTTGTTATTACTGCAATTTCTACTTATGAATTATCAACACTTCAAATAGACTCATCTTATGCATACATTATTTCAATTTATACAACACGTATGCTTGGAATGTCACTTGTTATGATGCCGATTATGACAAACGGGTTAAACCAGCTTCCAACTCGTCTAAATCCACACGGAACTGCTGTGAACAATACAACACAGCAAGTAGCCGGGGCTATTGGTACAGCTGTGCTTGTAACTGTTATGAACCATATTGCAAAGGTAGAGGGTGAAAGTTTATTTGCAAACGTAGATCCTACTACATTAACTGAGCAAGCAACTAATTTGATTAAGCAGCAAGCATTGCTAGCAGGAATCCAATACTCTTTCTTAATAGCTTTAGTTATGAACATAATTGCTTTAATTCTTGCATTCTTCCTAAAACGGGTAGATGTTAGTCCAGAAGCACTTCGTAAAATAGAAGAAGAATAGACACTCAAGCCTCTTAGCGAGAAAAGCTAAGGGGCTTTTGTATTGTATCTTAGCTTTTTTCTTACCTATAGGGGGTTGAATCGAAGGAAATGGGGTAAAGGATATTAGACAATAGAAAAGGAGGATACACCGATGAATCACTTAAAAGCGATAGTTATGAAATTTGTAATGCTTGCTGTGGTCCTACTTGTTGTTTTGACTCTCTTTTTTGATGTACCTTACATGGACTCCATTTGGACAGCACTTGTATTAACATTTTTTGCTTATGTATTAGGAGACTTGTTACTATTCCGTATGGCTGCAAATCGTTCAGGTCAAACAATACGTAATATGATTGCTACTGTTGGGGATATTGTAATAGCTTTCTTAACTATTTGGTTTATGCTCGTGGCTTTAACCGATGCAAATGAAAACCTGGCATTAGCTTCTCTTATTTCTGCCCTAGTTATAGGAGCTGGGGAATGGTTCTTCCACCTATACTTAGATAAGAGTGTATTTAAAGGGAGAGATCCAGTTGGGGATAAAGTAGATGAAGTTTCAGCTAAAGCCCCAGATATAGTGAATCACAATAAATTATAATGCAAAAAGGCAGTGGAAGTACTCTTTATTAGAGTTTCCACTGCTTTTTTGAATTACTTTACTTCAAGTTTCCTTTTTTGTAGCTTACCTACAGAGCTATAGGGTAACTCAGAGACAAATAAAACTTCCTTGGGCAATTGGAATTTTGCGATTTGTGGCCTCAACCATTCCATAAGCTCAGGTGTAGATAGACTACAATTTAATGATAACTGTATAAAAGCAACAAGCTTTTGTCCGTATTCCTCATCCTCCATTCCCACTACTGCTGTATCCTCGACAAATGGATGGCTAAGGATTATATGTTCAATTTCAGAAGGGAAGATATTTTGTCCAGCGGATATGACCATTTCATCCTTTCTTCCCTTTAAAAAGAACAATCCCTTTTCGTCTACATAGCCTAAATCACCAGTTTGAATAAGATTACTTGTTCTATTTTTCATCGACCAGTTGTTTTGAAAGCATAGCTGTCCGATACCTCCAGTTGGTAGCTCCATACCTTCCTCGTCGACTATTTTAATCTTTGTTCCTTTAATTGGACGTCCAATTGTTTGTGTAGAGAGTGCTAGGTCCTGTGGTGTTGCAATAATATTTAATCCAGCCTCAGAGGTACCATATAAATTGTATAATACTTCTCCCAGGCTTCTCCTTGTTCTTTCGATAATGGTTGGAGAAAGTTTGGCTCCTCCTGAAGCAATACAGCGGAGCGAGGACAGGGCTTGAGTATTAGCTGCAAGCAGGCGGTGAAGCATTAGAGGTACAACGGTTACTACCTCTACCTGATGTATCTTAATGAGCTTGCATGCTTTTTCGACATCAAACTGTTTGGTTATCACCACTTTTTTACCTAATGCAAAAAACACTAAAAGAATGGCAATACCGTATCCGTGGAAAATGGGAGTGGCGATATACACGGTTTGGTGACTTGGCAATTTTAGTCGCTCAATTAAAGCTAAAAATGGCTGAAGAAAGTTTGTGACAGATGGTTTATGTGTCACTTCTTTTGGTTGTCCGGTAGTTCCTCCGGTAAGTAAAATGATTTTACTAATGGATGATTTTGGTAAATGTTTATCTGGTAAATCTTCCGAGATGCACCGATTGCTATTTAATTTTTTATTAGAATAACCAGATGACGTAATAAGTTCTTTAAACTGATCATCGTAAATTAACAAATCGAAATTATGTATATCAATTAGTTCATTAAACTGCCGTGCACTCATGCCTGTATTTAACAAATAAATAGTCGCTCCAAGTCTAGAGGCAGCGAAAATGTATCGAATTAGAGAGGCGTGATTCTTACAAAGAAAAGCAACCTTTTGATTTTCTCTTATGTTCATCTCATATCTAAGAAACACTGCTAGTGAATTGCTTTGATTATAGAGCTCCTTATAGGTTATTTCTTCTCGGTCATCTATCAGGGCAACATGCGTACCTTTCCTATGTGCAGCTAAATAGAGTAAAAGCATTGTATTGACCCCATGCTTCAGAAGGTAGGTAGTTACATGATATATTCCTTTGGGTGTGAGTATACCCATATGATAAAACACCTTAAATAGGCTTGTTAGCATGAGAAGACTTCTCCTTTTTTTGTTTTGGCTTTGCTAATCGCTTTTCAATTAATCCTCTAAATACAAAAGAAACAAATTGACCAAAAATAGCCCACCAAGGTTTATAAGTTCTACGTTTTGTATATAACATTTTTAAGATAATATGTGCTACATGGATTGAATTCATCGCAGGGGTATTTCGATAAGCTATCGTTGGTTCAATCATGGGTGTTTTAACTAATGGTAAATATAGGGTAGATGTAGCCATTCCTTTTTTATTTAGTTCCGGTGAGCTAGAGCGAAACCAAGTATCAAAAGCATTTTTGGAGGCCTGGTAAGCCGCCCAATTAGGAAACGGCAACAATAGAGTATTTATAGTAGATACATTAACGATTTGTCCATTATTTTTTTCGAGATTTGGCAAGAGGGCAAGTAAAAGCTGAACTGGCGCAAAGTAATTGATAGCCATCGTTCTAGAGAAATCGTGGAATCTATCTAATGATTCATATAATGGTCTATTAATAGATAGTCCTGCATTACTGATAAAAAAATGAATCGGTAGGTTTACAAGCTCCTCTATTGTTTTCTGCATATCTTCTTCTTTTCTTAAATCGGCAGAAATTAGTTGTATAGCTGCAGGACATTCTTTTAGCTCTTCCTTAAGTTGTTGGAGCATTTGCTCTCTTCGGGCTATTAGTATAAGGGTGACACGATACTCTGCAAGCTCGCAGGCAAGCGTTCTCCCAATTCCTGAGCTGGCGCCAGTGATTAAAAAAGTTTTTCCTTCAATCTCATTAATTAATTTTCCTTTGTGAAGGATTGTGGGAGGGAAAAGTATTTTTTCCATAAAATTATAGGTATACATAGGGTTCTTATCGCCTTCCAATTTTTATCTAGTTTAGCATATTTACTGTTATTTTTAAGCATTAACTTATAACTTGTAAAGATGCTCTCCATTCTTAAGAATTTAGGGGCATAGATAAGGCACTATCTTTGGAGATAGTGCCTTCAATTTACATTTAGTTTTAAGCTTCCGCCACACGTCCGTCCATTAAATCCTTCTCTTTTTTTGTATACTCTTTCATGGAAACACCAGTTACCCCGAAAATGAAGGTAAAAATTGGGGTAAACATTGCTAGGAAACAGAAAGGAAGATAAGTTAAAGTT
>CAKQHO010000163.1 GCA_934234185.1 uncultured Psychrobacillus sp.
GGAGAAATAAGATGAAAGTTGTAAACAGTTCATTAACAAAGCTAGTAATTTGCGTGTCATTATTCTTCGTATTATTCGTGCCAGCAGTTGGGGCAGAGGTACCAGCAGATAATTTGAAAATATATGTATCTTTCGAAGAAGATTTAGGACAAGTTGAAGGAGAAGCTACTCTTAAAGCGATACAAGGGGTAGAACGTATAACGCATAGAGGAATATTAAAGAAAGAGGGTTCTACTTATTTCTTTGAATTTAACGAAGCGATAGATGTAAGTAAAACATATAATTTGGCAACAGCTTACCATTTATCTAACAAAGGCGCCTCGATAGTAAATGCTTATACGAATTATAAATTTTCAAAAACAACCCCATTGATGATCCCTTCTATAGATAAAATGAACAAAACAACTATTATAAAAGGAAATAAAGATATTACGATAGATAGCTATTTAATGAAAATCAATGACTTAGATCACTTTAGATTATCAAATAAGACAATTTACTCTCAAAGTAAGATGGCAGCTAGCTTTACATTTACAAATAAGGGGAAGAAACCTTTTCATCTATTAAATAAAAAAATACAAGTAGGTGAGGATATTTTTCTTGATAAGCTGTTAGAGGAGGCAGTTTCAGTTAAATTAGACAGCCCATCACGTGGCTCATGGATAGGGAATAACGAACAGGACATACAAGTTTCCCTTCAAGACGATTCAATATTAGTAACTCCTGGTAAATATAGTTTTAGTGTTGGTAAAGAGTATTATTGGGTGAAGGAAATGCAAATCGATAAACCTACTTCTATTAAGTTTCCTTCAGAACCAACTTCTATTTATATAGAAGCTAGTGCAAGTAAAGGAGAATATGGTACACTGATTCACACTTATACGAGACTTGCTGCTGAAGGATTTTTTGCTAGTATTTCTTTAAATCAACATTTTACTTTGTTAAAAGACGATAAAATAGTAACGGAATGGGATTCTCGTGCAATGATGGATGGAAAGTTTCTGGAAAAAAAGATTGGTAATGGTGAATATGTTCTTAGAGCTACTTACAAAAATATACAAAGTGAAATAAAACTTCAAATAGGTGACGGTGAAGCTCCATTACCAGGCCCAGCTCATGGACCGACACCTACACTAGGAAATCCGCCAGCTCCAGCGTCATCTGTACCAGTATTTCGTGATGTACAAGCTCATTGGGCAGCAAGCTATATCCAAAAAGCAGCTGCACTTGGCATGATCAAGGGCTATGAGGATGGCACGTTTAAACCGAACGCACAATTAACTCGCTCTCAAGCAGTTTCATTAATCGTTCGTGGTTTAGGTCTTGAAACAGACGAAAAATCTCCGTTTACGGACATCAGTAAATATGCGGCTGAAACACAAGCGGAGATCGCTGCAGCGTACAAGTACGGAATTGCGAAAGGAAATGACGGAGCATTCCGTCCAAACGACAAAGTGACTCGTGCACAGCTTGCGTTAATGATTCAACGTGCGTATGAAGCAAAAACCGGTAAGAAATACGAAGCAAGCAAAGTAGCACCATTCAATGACTTCGGTGGCTACAATCAAGAAACGATCAATGCTATCTCTATGCTACATGAGTTAAAAATTGTAGACGGAAACAACGGTCAATTCTTACCGACTCAGCCTACAACTCGTGCGCATATTGCGAAGATGCTAGTAAACTTCATTGAAGGTCTAGAGAAATAATAGAAATAAGGCTGTCTATAAGGCAGTCTTTTTTTTATTTTTAAAAAAGATAGTTATTTCACAATAACCCCAAAATATTAATTATCCAGCTAGTATTTTCCTAGATACAGAAAAAAGTATTTAGAAATATGCTCTTTATGAAGCAATTATAGGAAAATATTCTACAAAAAATTCAGCTTCTTAGTAATTTGGGTAAAAATAATGTCGTTATTTGCGCATAGGAATATACTTTTATGTTAGTATAAAATAAGACATTTTTATACTATTACATATTTTTAAAATTAGGAGGAGATTGAATGAAAAACAAGAACTTATCAAGCAAACTATTTAAAGTGGCAATGGCTTCATCTTTAGCTGCAGGTGCTTTAGTAGTAACAGCTCCAGTCAACTCGGATGCAGCGGTAACAGGATATAAGGATTTACTTCCTACTAGTGACCATTATGAGCCAGTGTTAGATCTAACGAATAGAGGAGTTATCCAAGGGTATGAAGACGGTACATTCAGACCGAATGCCTCTGTAACTCGTGGACAAGCTGCAAAAATTATTGCAATGGCATTAAAATTAGACACAGTGAATGTGAAAAATCCTGGATTCAAGGATATTAGTACAAAGCATGCGTATTACGGTCCAATCGCTGCGCTAGTGGAAGCAGGAATTATTACTGGTTTCCCGGAAGATAATACTTTCCGTTCTGGAGATACACTTACTCGCGCACAAATGTCTAAAATTATTGCTCTAGCATACAAGCTTCCAGAACCAACAACAATTGATCATAAGTTTACAGATGTAAAGGCACAAAACTGGTATAACGGCTATGTGCAAACACTTGTAAATTTAGATATTACAAAGGGAACTACTCCTACAACTTTTGAGCCTGGCTCACCAGTGAGACGTGGACAATTGGCTTCTTTTGTTGTACGCACAGAGAAAAAGCTGGCACCAGTAATTCCAGCACCAACACCAACACCAGTAATTCCTGAAGGAAATACTCCATTAAATAATGCGATCAAAACGGCATTTGACACTATTGCTAATCCAGTACCAACTAAAGTGGATTTGAAAATGACTGGCAACAGCTTTGAAGTGACGATTAAAGACGACGCTACGACTTTCGTAGACTTCCGTTCAGCTGCACAAGGTGTGTTTGATGTATTTAAGGCAGATACAGTTGTAGATTCAGTAAAAGTAACTGTGTTTCTTCCAAATGGAGATTCGGCTTCTATCAGCGACCCGGCTGTAACTAATTATAATAACTTAGATATTATCTTAGAGAATGCATTGAAGAAGGTTGGATTAGAAGAAACAGACTCTATCGCTTTCCTTAAAGATATGAAGGTTTCTTTTGATGTAAAAGGAAAATACACTGGTAAAGATTTTAACGACAGCTATACCTTTGATTTTAAATAAGAGAACAAAGACACATCATTTTCTTTTAGAAAATGGTGTGTTTTTTTGTCACCCATTTTTCCCGGTAGTTTAACATCTAGCTAACCGATTGTATTACCAGTAAATTGACATTACTTGCTGTTAAGAAGAGAATACTTGCGATTACTAGTTGCTTACTTGCATTATATATAGCTTTACTTGCGTTAAATATGCCGATACTTGCGGTAGCTGTGCTTGATAGGTGCTACAAGTCGATTTATAAGTCAGCTCCAGTCAGCACTCGCCATTAGCAGGGGCGCTTACATTCTAAGTGATTATAAAAAGCGAATAGTCCTAGTTGCTTTTTTTTGCTGAGTATAATGACACTAATTACTTCTTATTTGAATGACTAAAGAAGTGTTCAAGATTCATATTCAGGATAATAATTACCAAAAAAATTGTACGACAAACGTATTTATGGTAAATACATGAAAAAGTTTATACAAATGAATCTATTAGTATGTTACTATTAAGTGAGAAAATTTATATAACTTAAGAGGAGGAAAAATCGATTGAAAAACAAGCATAAACTTTTTAAAGCAGCACTTGCAACATCAGTAGCAGCAGGAGCAATGGTGGTAATTGCACCAGCTAATATGAACGCAGCAGCAACTACCTTTAAGGATCTACCGGCAACGAACGATCATTATGAGCCAGTAAAAGAACTAGCAGCAAGAGGAGTTATTAAAGGTTATGAGGATGGGACGTACAAGCCGAATGCTTCTGTTACTCGTGGACAAGCAGCTAAGATTATCGCATTATCTCTTGGATTAGATACAAAAAATGTAAAAAATCCTGGATTTAAAGATATTAGTACCTCTCATGCATACTACGGGGAGATTGCAGCATTAGTAGAAGCTGGAATCATTACGGGGTTCCCAGAGGATAGTACATACCGTCCAGGTGATACGCTGACTAGAGCGCAGATGTCTAAAATCATCTCAATCGCGTTCGGTCTTCCAGAGGAAACAGAAATCACAAACACTTTTGTGGATGTAAAAACTGGTCATTGGTATAAAGGCTATGTACAAACGTTAGTGTCACACAACATTACAAAAGGCACTACTCCAACTACATTTGAGCCAAGCTCACCTGTAAGACGTGGTCAGCTTGCATCATTTGTCATTCGTGCTGAACAGGCTGTAAATCAAGGGGAAGCAATTACTAGCTTGGAAGATGGGTCATTCACTACTGGATCTGGTACGTACAAACTTTCAGGCGACCTACAAAAATTATTCTCTAATGCAAACTCCAACGCATTAGTAGGAGCAAATATTAAATATACGGTTCGTAATGGAGAAGTAGTTTCTATTCAATCGTTATCTATAACAAAAGATGGAGCTACATTAGACGCTGGCGGTGCTGTAGTGGATGGTAACCTAGTAATCAGTGCAAACAATGTAACGGTGAAAAATGTCACGGTTCTTGGAAGCTTGAAAATAGGAAATGAAGCGAAGGAAAGCTTTAAAGGGGAAAAGCTAACAGTTCGTGGAAAAACGATTGTTTCTTCTAAAAAAGCTTATGTAGCAAGTACAGTAAACGTAGCGGCTAATACTAATGCTGCTATTACTTTCGTGGATTCCGTACTAGGAGACGTAAACTTTAGCCAAAGTGGAACTGAGCTTCGATTCACAGGAAATGGTTCCGTGAAAAATGTCGTAGTAGAGGCAAATGGTTCTGTAGCTGCTGATCGTACAGTGAAAGTAGAGACAGTAACAGTTAGCGCTGGAGTTACTGCTTTAACAATTGATGCAACAGTAGAAACATTACACATTGCTAACACGACAACAAAGTTAACACTTGCACCTAATGCAGTTATCGAAAACATTGTTCTACCTGCAGGTGTCGAGGCATCAGCTGTTATTGCTAACTACGAAGAAGTAAAAGGTAATATTAAAAACGTCGATGGAGAGCCAAACCCAGATGCTGGTTCAGGTGGCGGCGGTGGAGGCGGATTCATTCCAACACCACCAGCAACTCCAAATCCAGATCCTGTAGCGGACATAAATGCTATCATTAAGGATGAACTAAGCAAAATCGGTGGAGATGTAATTAAGTTCAACGAAAGCGATAAAACATTTACAGTAGATTTAACAGATGTTGCAAATAGCACATTAAAGGAGTTTGCAGATTCTGTCTCAGCTGATGCGACATATACTAGATTAATGGGTAAAGGAATGATTGATAAAGTGGTCATTTCTTATGATAAGAAGGATTTCACTGTGAACATTTCAGAAAAACCAGCTTCCTTTGATGTAGCAGTTCAACGAACAATTAAGAATATAAATGATATGCTAGTACGTTTGAATAAAAATACAATAGACTATGAAACTACTACACTAGCGAAGCTTCAAGATAAAGAAGTTACTCTAACATTTACAGGTAATATCAACAATGTTGCTTTCAAAGATGTAGCTTACAAAATTATATTCAACTAATTATACGAACAAGCGAGATTGCCTTAGGCAGTCTCGCTTGTTTTTACGCTGTGAACAATTCATGTTGTTTTATTATTTCTGAATTAAAAATTACCAATAAATTTACATTACTTGCGCTTCAGAAGAGAATACTTGCGATTACTGTTAGCTTACGTTCACT
>CAKQHO010000164.1 GCA_934234185.1 uncultured Psychrobacillus sp.
GAATAATGCTATGATAAATACGATAAAATTGACGATAAAGCCAGGAATATCAGTCAATAAAGAGGAAATATTAGAATAGCTTAGTAAATCTAATAGAGCATCTCTCATGCTTTCTAAAATTGCATCTAGTTTATCCTGGATAGAAGCCACCACTTCTGTAGGCAGGCCCTCCATGTATTTGAACAAATTGTTTTGAAAATCGATCCACAAGCCAGTTAAGTTGTTTAAGTAGTATGGAATAACCTTGGAAGTATAAAGAAGCTGACTAATTAGCTTGGTGATAACGAAGTAGAGCAAACCGGAGATAATACTTATAAAAAATACGAAGTTTGCAATAACCGCAGGTTTTCTTTTCCATTTGAAGGTTTTCTCGGTGAATTTTACTATGGGCTCTAAACAAATAGCAGTTAATAATGCTAGAACGATAGGTACCGACGCCGGGAGAATAAAAATTGCTGCAAGTATGAGTAAGAGAGTAACAATCGTATATTTCACATACTCTTTTTTTATTAATTTAAATACCATTCTAAATTTCTCCTTTTTGGGGTCGCTTTCCCTAGTATAGACAACATATACCATTTTGAACAGAAATTTTTTTAACATTCCACTTTACGCTAATAATCTACAGTATATGACAAAAATATTTTATCAAAAAAAGAGTGCAGAAAAAGTTATTTAAAACTTTTTCTGCACTCATTCTTGAATATTTTGTTAAGCTTTTGTATTTTCAAAAGCCGCTAGATCAGCGTTTAATGCTTTTAATGTTTGTTCACAAGATTTTACTAGGTGATTAGGGAAATGCTCTCCTTCACCATATTCTACACCATGAGGATAATAGTGTTTACCAAGAACAGGTTTTAGTAATGTTATATTTGCATCATGAGCACCTACATCGCCATCGTTAGTGTAACCAAATACACGAAGATAAAAAGTCCCCTCTTTAATTTCAAACTTTTTATCGTAAGTTACGCGTTCGTAGTCCCATTGACCTGCACGGATTAAACCATTCTGTTTCATTAAATCATCTAGCAAATTTAAATCAACGACTCTGTTTTCTATTCCAGTGTTTTCGAAATGCATTTTATTTGTCCTCCTTAACGTTCAATTACCTAAGAATACGTTCTAATTAATATTAATTCAAATTCAAAAATGTTGCAATGACAACATTGTGTCTTTCTATATTAGCTTGATATACTTAAGGAAGGAAACTTGTAAGGGGTGAATCGAATGAAGAATTTATTTCGCATATTAGTAGTGATCGCGTTTATATTATTACTATTTATTTATTTTGACACTCCGATTCAAGAAAACGAGTTAATTACCGGTTCAAGCAATTCAGGTCAATTGATTCCTCAGGAAGAAAAAGAAATAATAGAGTCGAACAATATTTTCAGTCGGCCAAAGCAAGGAATCTCCACTCTTATTGGCAAGCATACACAGGAAGCAATTGAACAGTATGGGAAACCGACAAGGATAGAGCCTTCATCGTTCGGATATGATTGGTGGGTGTACAACAACTCCTTTTCGACTTACCTTCTAATTGGTGTCCAGGATGATGTTGTTACGCAAACCTTTGCAGTAGGAAGTAAAATAGATACCGCTCCTTATCAAATAGGGCAGGACTTAGAAGAGATTTATCGTTTTACCATTGTCTCATCAGAAATAACAATGTTTATGGATGATAATACGTATACGTTTTCCTTAAATGAAGAGGATATCCATACACGTATTTTAGTTCAATTTGATGATTTATATGCTATGTTATATATTGACAAAGAAAGACAGACGTTAGAGGCAGTCCGCTTTACAGAGCCACATACATTACTGCTTCATAAGCCATATGATATCCTTTATAGCGGTTCAGGATTAGAAATTAGTACGCCAGATTCATCTTTACAAGCAAAAATAGATAGTGAGAATGCTAGACAGGTTGTAGAAATAACTAATGTGTATAGATTTCGCAATGGCCTAAAGGTGCTAGAATCAGATTTGTCTTTACATGAGATGGCAAGATTTAATAGTGAAGATATGGCTAAAAATAACGTAGTAGTCAATGAAAGCTTTGAAGTACCAAAGTTTAGTGACATGTTAGAAGAATACTCCATTACTTTTAATAGAGCTGGAGGAAACACAGCAGCCTTTTATTTTGATGCCGGAGAGGCTGTAAATGGCTGGTTAAATTCGAAGAATCACCGAGATACGTTATTAGGAAAATGGTACACCCATACTGGTGTAGGGGTGTACAGCAATTATTACACGCAGAATTTTATCGAACGTCCAAGAAATTGGAGAAAATACGATTATTGATAAATATAAGTCCCATTTCTTTCTTCATACAATGAACGTATATGCAAGGGAACATTATGGAGGGCAGCGAATTTTGCTGCTCTTTTTTGTATAACCTCCACTGGCTCGTTTATTTTTTCTTGGAGCTCTTCATAAGTCATAGTTGGGATTAATTCAACACCACTATTTCGAAAAGGATCTGAAGTCATTATTCCAGGTACATTTTTATAGAATTCTACTACATCGGCTTGTAAGTAATGCCCGTAAACTACTGCTGTTAAATCACTTCCTCCTCTCCCTAATGTGGTGAAATTCTGAGAATTTTCCGCAATCCCTTGAAAACCAGGTACCACGATGCAATTGAAGTCTTGGAACGTTTTAATAATCACATCTGTTTCTACTTTTTCAATATTTGCATCGCCATAATCCTCATTGGTAATAATTCCAGCATTCCTACCATACAGGACTGTTGTTGGCACCCCTTCTTTTTTTAGCTCCGCACATACTACAGATGCAGATATAAGCTCTCCACATGCGGATAAAAGATCTGTTTCTACACTGTGGGGACTTGCTGGGATTAAATCCAACAGTGTATCTGTTGCATAGTTTTGTCCTCTTCTTCCCATGGCTGAGACGACAACCAACACTTTCTGACTGGTCGAAATTGCTTTCATGATTCTTTCTCTTACTAATTGTCTGTGCTTCTCATCTTGCATAGCAATTCCGCCGTATTTTTGTACTATCATATTTTCAACCACTCTACTCGTGACATTTCAAACACTCCGTTCATACGATACAAGGAATTCATTTTACTGTATGCGATGAAACAAGAATGGTGTAGGGAGTGAGTGGCTATTTATCCAATAAAAGAGCTCTTAGAGGGTTTAGAATATAAGATAATTGGTGAAATAAAAAACCCAATGATTAATAGATTTATTGATCATTCAAAGCAAATACAAAAGGGAGATGTATTTGTATCAGAAACGAATAATCCATCCTTTATAGGAGAAGCAATTAAAAATGGAGCGGTAGCTGTATTAACAGAAAATTTTATACCGGACTGTGCTATCCCTCAAATTATAGTTCCTTATGAAATGTTTTTAATAAAAGATAAGATATCCTATATGACGTATCAGAAATACGGGCAGAAGATTAAAGTAGTTGGAATTACCGGTACAAACGGAAAAACGACTGTTGCATCATTTACCGGGCAACTGCTAATGCAGTATGGAAAATCTGTCTGTGTTATTGGCACTCTAGGCGTTTATGTAAATGGAAAGAAGCTAGAGAGACGTTTGAGAAATAATACGACTCTTCCTTTTTATGATTTTATCCAGGTGATTCACTATTGTTATGAGCATCAGATTGAATATATTGTGTTAGAGGCCTCGTCCCAAGGACTATTGGACAATCGGTTAGGTAGCTATCCAATAGATGTTGCGACATTTTTAAATATTGGGAGAGATCACTTAGAATTTCATGGAGGAATGGTTCCTTATAAAAAATCAAAGGAGCTTCTGGTTTTATTAGCTAGAAATTTGGTAGTTAATGATAATGATGAATGGTGTAGGTCGGTTGCTCAGAGAGCATATTTGCCAACGAAGCGATTTGGGGGCCGTTCACATAATGAGGTAATTTTTTCGAAGGAAGGTTATTTAGAAAACCCTGGGCAATTTGAATTTATTGTGCAAGGGGAAAAAATTTCAATAGATATGCCTAACGCAGGCTATCATAATGGCTTAAACCTTGGAGCAGCTATTGCTAATTTACTTACACTTGGGTTTCCGTGTAAGGATATTCAACCAGTAAGACTGCCTGACGGAAGATTAGATAGCGTAGAAAACAAGCAGGGGATAGAGGTGCTAATCGATTATGCACATACTCCAGACGCCTTAGAGGCTTGTTTAGCAGCGGTAGCATCTTATGCTAAGAGAAATATTTATGTAGTTTTCGGCTGCGGTGGAAACAGAGATAAGCAAAAGAGAAAGTGGATGGGGGAAGTGGCCACTAATTATGCAACCAAGGCCATTATTACTTCGGATAATCCGAGATATGAAGACCCTAACGACATTATTACGGAAATCATTAGAGGTGCAGATAGAAGTAAGGTAATAATAGAGCCAAACCGAAAGAAAGCTATTCGTCGTGCGCTAGAAATTGCGCAATCTGGAGATGTTGTCTTAATCGCAGGTAAAGGTCATGAGAAGGAGCAAATAGTAAAAAATGAAATATTGCCCTTCTCTGACTTGGAGGAGGTAACAAACTACTTTTCAGAGCTTGAAGGTGGTGTAATCACAAAGAAGGATCCAGTAGCATAAGCGACAGTTTTTCCATCTGGCTGTGTTACCTTCGACTCTAAAACCAATGTTTGTCTTCCTTTATGTAAGTAGGAGGATGTGGCTACTAATGTTTTTTCTTGGGTTGCTCTCACATAATGTATCGTCATATTAGTTGTAACAGCACCTTTGCCTAGAGGACGAAGGTCTTTATTGACCAAAAAGCCCATGGCATTATCTAGGAGGGTTGCTAAAATCCCACCATGAGGCATATCAAAGCTATTATGTATTAAAGGAGTTACTGGCATAGTGATTTTACATGTATCTCCCTCATACGTAGTTTCCATTTGAAGGGCTGCGTTTATATAGGTAGGGGCTATATCGTCTTGTTTATTTTTTATTCCTTGTAAGAAATCTTTGATTAGCTGTAGCTCTACGTCATTCGCAGTTTTTGTTGTTTGCTCAAATAAATGTTGTAATTCTTTCATTTCTATATTCTCCCAACTTTACGGTAATTAGTGTAGCGCAATTTCCTCTGTTTCTGTTATGATATACAGGATTGGAGGTTTTAAAATGATAATGACTAGTGAATGGGCCGATGTAATGGACCAATCCGATATTTTATGTACAATGATTTTAACCTCTGAGCAATTTTACCAATACCAGCATGCACATCGTGCTGTATATACAAATAAGCAGCTTGTTAATAAAATCTATGAGTTTAACAAGCTGAAGGAACAGTATGAGGATGTTCAACGCTTTGGAAAATATCATCCAGATTATTCTAAGGTCATGAAGGACATTCGTGTGATGAAACGCGAATTAGACATGACCGAGGAAATAGCTGCATTCAAAGTAGCAGAGAATGAGCTACAGGATTTAATGGATGAAGTAAGCTTGATCATAGGTAAAACTGTTTCAGAGGGTATCAAGGTACCAGTAAGCAACCCATTCTTCTCCTCAGGAGGCTCCAGTTGTGGAACTGGCTGCGGCACAGGTGGCTCCTGCTCCTGCTCTGCATAAAAGAAAAGCGCAAGTGCCTGCTCTGCCCCGACAAGCAAATGGGGGACGGCGAGGAGGCAGCTCCT
>CAKQHO010000165.1 GCA_934234185.1 uncultured Psychrobacillus sp.
TAAAACTTAAATGACCCTTCTCAAATTACCACCCTTTCTACCTGAAAATAAAAGAACAGAAAACATTAAAAAGGTAGAAACAAAAGCTATTCAAAGGATTATAGCAAGAACAAACAATATCCACCTGGTAATCAAAATCATACAGGTGTGAATTAGTAGGAGGATAGCCTGCTTTATGGAGATATTAACAAGTAGCTTGTATTCTGAAGTAAACTGTTACTTTTCGATTAGCCATAAAATTGACTTGGAAATCAGAAAAGCTCTTAATGAAAAAATTATACCCGAATTGAGATTTACTTCAAGAGAGGAAGGGTTTAAGTTCATTAACCTGATAGTATCAACAAGCAACGATACCCATAAAATGGAAGTTAAAGGACCGGATTTTAATCGTAAGGAAAAGATAATCAATTGGGGGTTACCGTATAAGGAAATCATGAACTCGGCTAATCAAGTAGTTCTCTATCTACAATTTTACTTTGATGCCTTGGTATTTTTATTTAGAAAATATGGTATAAATGAAGAACTTATAAGATCTATTCAGGAGGAAATTTCAAGTAAGGTAATTGGAAATAGTGAGTATGAATATGAAGATGACAGTATTGAGTTTGATTTCTCCGAGTTTGACTCTAACTTAACATATTTTTATTAACCTTTATTTAACAGGACTACATTCTAACCCATGCCCAGATAAATAAATTTTAAGTTAATAAATTTGTAAGTAAAATCAGGAATTATAGGGTTCTCAGAATATACAAGTATATGAGTCACATTCTAATATTGTCCAGATCCAGCGCCTTACCTCTCAAGGTCAAAGGAAGACCAGCTGTGGCGACATCGCCTCCTCGCTGTTCCACCTTCGCTTGTCGGCTAGAACAGGTGCTTGTGCATTTGGAGAATTGACCTTGCCCCTCGAGGTAAAATGTGAGCTAGCTACAATGGCGTCTCTTTGCAGGGGATAACGGTAAGTGATAGATCTATTACTCATGTTTTCACTTTTTTCACAAATATCTTAACCATTGGCACAAGGAAGATGGAGACCACAAGCACACGGAAAAGCTGGAAAGCCGTAACGATTGTCACGTTGGCATGTACTGAGGCTGCAATAATTCCCATTTGATCAAGTCCCCCGGGCACTATACTTAAAAAACCTGTTCTAAAATCGAGGCTTTTCATCAAAAATGATAAACCATATGCTGTTCCGATAAAAATGCCTGCAGATACAAATGCATAAAAAATATGTCTTTTCGATAAATGCAAATCTTCTTTTTTCAACAATAACCCGATATAGATCCCAATCATCAATTGAGCAATATGTAGAAGGGATATAGGTATTTTCGGCACTTCCATGCCCACCATATTCATTCCCATCAATAAAAAAACCGGACCAAGCATATAACCTGTTGGAATTTTAAGCTTTTGAGCAAGCCATCCTGCAAAGCCACAAACAATTAGTAGACCGAAAAGTCCCCAAGTGCCCCATGTAACCATAGCATTATTCGTTGTACTACTTCCCCCAACATCTATCAACAATAGCGGTACAAAGCCGACAATTAAAAGAACACGGAGGACTTGAAAGAACGTAACGACTACCATATCCATATCGCCTTGCTCCTCAGCAAAGGCCAAAACCTGTGTCATGCCCCCAGGTACACAGCATGTCAAAGCCGTTGCAAAATCCAAATCTGTTCTTTTGGAGACTAAATAACTTACACCAAAAAATAATAAAATAAAGATCACATTTAAAACAACAATACTTCCTAAATAATACTTAATATCCAGTACAGCCTCTGGGGTAAAGGCAAAGCCGATAGAGTAGCCAGCTATGATTAAGCCGATATTACGGAAGGAAGAGTGCCATCTCAATTGTACGTTGGTCGACAATTGCACAATAAGTACTGCGGTTATTGAGCCTAGTAACCAAGGCATAGGGATATGTAATAGTTGAAAAACGAACGCACCTATTAGGCCAATACATAATGTGATCAACATATGCTTACCTAAAACAAACATACTAGCAACTCCTCTTGACTTATAACTATATTATGATGTTACTTCATCTTTTTTTCTATTGAATCGACTTTTTGTAGTAGCCTATTCCTCCATCCTCATACAATTTCTTAACAAGTCTCAGTGTCTATTTTACATATTAAAAAGCAAACTTTACATCTATTTATTAGAGGAATGAAGGTAATTTGATTGAAAGCTTCGACTAAATCTACCACAACTATCAAGCATGGAAAATGAAATATTTATTTTCCATATAAATATAAAAGAACGTACATTCGTGTTATAATTTACTGATAATACTGACAAGGTGGGGGATTATGAATTTAAAGAATATTAACATTGAAGAACGAATGAAACATTACAATGTACAAGGGGTAAGTATTACGTTGCTTGAAGGCGGTGAAATTAGTGGAACAACTAATTACGGCTTATTAGAGGTGCAGAGCGATAGAAGAGTGAAGGATGATTCCATTTTTAATGCATGTTCCATTAGCAAGTTCCTAACGGGAATACTTGTTTTGAAACTAGTAGAGGAAGGACTTCTTGAATTAGATGATGATGTGAATGAATATCTTTCATCTTGGAAAGTACGAGAAAATGATTTTACTAAAAATAAAAGAGTAACGTTGAGGAACTTACTAAGTCATCAATCTGGAGTTAAAGACCCTGATGGTAGTTTTCCTGAACTGAACCCGAAAATAGGTGCTCCTTCGATGATTGAATTATTAGAGGGGAAAACGCTTTATTGTAAATCCCCTATTGACGTCAAGTGCGAGCCTGAGAGTGAATTCGATTATTCAGATGCAGGTTTTTGTGTTATTCAACAACTTGTAGAAGATGTTACGAAAAAACCGTTTCATCAGGTGATGAATGAGCAAATATTTGAACCATTAGGAATGGAGAATAGCCATTTCAATACTACATTAGAAGTGAATAGACAAAATATTTCCTGTGGTCATAACAAAAATGGTGAATTAGTAGATGGAAAATATCCTACATATCCATATCCTGCGGCATCAGGACTATGGACAACTTCTTTGGATTTAGCTGCATTAGTTCTTGAGTTAATGAATGCTGTAAAAGGTGAAAGCAAGGTTGGTATCTCGGAAAGCTTAGCAAAAGAAATGATAACGCCACAAAGAGGTAAAAGCTGGACTGGGTTAGGTGTGTTTCTTGAAGGCTCTGAAAAAGAAATAGAAATTACATCACTTGGTTGGGGAGTCGGTTTTCAATGTATGATGGTGGCGTTTCCTTATTTGGAAAAAGGGGCAGTCATCATGACGAATGCGGAATTAGGTGTTCATCAACTAGAAGGTTTGATAGGAGAAATATATAACTCTCTTTTGTCTTAAAAGAATAAGGGGGAAAAATGCAGTTAATTGGAAATACAGAAGTAGAAAGGCTTAAAGAAAATATTACCCATTTAGAAAGAGGAAATGATGTAAAAGTTTAGGTAAAAGAGAATGAAGAGAATAAAGAACTAGCAACCAAAATAATTGTCGAAGAATAACTTAAATTAGCTATCGCTGATTAAGAAGTCTAAATTTATGGTTTATTATGGTTGAGTTAGATTAGCTTCACAGCAAATCTAAGGGGATTATATAAATGGAAATAGTAGAATCGTTTATTTTTGCAGCCGGATTTACATTTTTGAGAGTACTCCTTGATAAAAACTATAAAAGACCAGAAAGCAATTGGCTATTGATTAAAGAGATTCTATTGTTTGCTTTGTTTACATTTGTCTTTACCAACCTAATAGAATTGGTCTTCTGAATGCTGGAAAGTAGCCAACAACTGTAAGTGACTACTATCTGAAAAATTAGTATTACATAAAGAGTTTACCTATAGGCATCTCTCTATGTTAATAACAGCTGAAGGAGATGCAATCCGGAAAAAGTAGTGGAATATGATTACCATCGCTGAAAGCAACCGTTAACTCTCATAGGTTTCTATGTAAAAAGGTGTTATAAATATACTGTTTCTGCGCATCCCCAAAAAAAGCTACTATTTATAAGAAGCTCACACTGTTGTTGGTAGCGACAGGCGGACTCCATCAGGAGGAGGGAGACAGGTGAGACATCGCAGCTGCACGCGCAAGCGTCCGGCGCTGGCTCACTTTAGGGAGGGGAAACTAAGAACGTCACTTCGTGTGACAACGTTTTTCTGACCAACATCCTGTTGGCCTCCGAAAGCAGCCAACAACTATAAGTGGCTACTATTTAATAAAAGTACCCTTCAAAAACTATCTCCAAATCTATCATGTTTAAATTGGTACAAGCATAGGATGAGAATAGATAGGGGGTGTTCCAAGATGAACCAGACTTATACTATTCTTATTTCTTTATGCTTACTAGTAAGTAGCTTTATAGGAGGATTACTAGTTTTTGAAAAAAGTTCTCCAGAACAGCAGCAATGGATCATTAACCTGTTAGACTCTAGAGTATTGTTAGAGGGACAGCCGACATTTTTAGAAACAATTTTTCCACATCTTATGGTGGCAGTCATCTTCTTTTTATTTTATCAGCATCGTTATTTACAAAAATTTGTGTTACTGATTTGTGCGTTTAAGATTACGTTTTATGGCTTCTGCTCCAGTTATCTGCTTCAGATTCATGATTCGACGTTTCCTTATGTTTTCTGGTGGTTTCCTTTTCAATTAGTATATTGTTTATTACTTTTAGTGCTCTCACATAAGATTAATTTGTTTACAATCGCCTTCTATGGAATTACTATAATAATAGAATTCTTGTTACTTCCATTTATATTAAATAATAATTAATATTAAACTATAATTATTATTGATTGAATCTCTTGTCAGAGGAAATCACTTATTGGTATAATGAAGGAAGTTAAGGAGGCGTCACATGGAAAGCCGTATTGATCGAATAAAAAAACAATTATCTGGTGCGAGCTACAAACTGACGCCACAGCGTGAAGCGACAGTTCGAGTTTTACTAGAAAACGAGGAAGATCACCTTAGTGCAGAGGATGTTTTCTTGCTAGTAAGAGAGAAATCTCCTGATATTGGACTTGCAACAGTTTATCGAACATTGGAATTATTAAACGAATTAAATGTGGTAGATAAAATTCAATTTGGTGACGGTGTATCGCGATATGATTTACGACAAGAGGGTGCTACCCATTTCCATCATCACCTTGTCTGCTTAGAATGTGGTGCAGTGGATGAAATTCAAGAAGACTTATTAGAAGATGTGGAATCTATTGTAGAAGATAAATGGAACTTTATCATAAAAGATCATCGTCTTACGTTTCACGGTATATGTTATCGTTGTCAGGATAAATAAAAAAAAGGATAGCTCCCAGCTATCCTTTTTTGCATATATGAAAAAAATGGAGGCAGGGGAACTGCTATTTGCTTGTCGGGACAGAGCAGGAGCTTACGCACTTCTAATAAAGGGAGGGATTTTGGTGAAAGAGGGTCTTTTACAATTAGAGGATTATTTACATTTTTTACGGATTGAACGACAGCTAGCGGAGAATACTCTAATATCGTACAAAAAGGATCTTACAGAATATGTGACCTCCATTTTTGAACGTCAGCAATTACATACATTAAATGAAGTAGAAAGAGGGCACA
>CAKQHO010000166.1 GCA_934234185.1 uncultured Psychrobacillus sp.
GAGTAGTCTTCTCCTATCTTTCCTCTGCAACCCCAACCCCTCGTCAATGTTCAAAAAGCGTGATATAATCCATGGAAGCGTTTTTATTCCTTTTGTACAATACTTTTGTTTAATGTTTCTAATAAGTGTAAAATAGAATTATAAATGTGAAAGTGGAGGTCAGTTGATTGAAATTTAAGTCTGTGTTTGACATAATCGGCCCCGTGATGATTGGTCCTTCCTCCTCCCATACAGCTGGAGCAGCTCGTATTGGAAGAGTGGCGAGAGATTTATTTGGTAAACAGCCAACTTGGGCGAAGATATATTTGTATGGTTCTTTTGCAGAAACCTATAAAGGGCATGGAACAGATGTCGCTATAATAGGTGGTTTGTTAGATTATGATACATTTGATGAACGAATTAAAACAGCCTTCGAGGACGCGAAAAAGGCTGGCTTAACATATGAATTCTTTCCAGAAACTGCGCATACGGAGCATCCGAATACAGCAAGGATTGTATTAGGGGATAACCAGTCAGAAATGTCCATGGTAGGTATCTCTATTGGTGGAGGAAAGACAGAAATTACGGAGTTAAATGGATTTCCTTTACGATTATCTGGAAATATGGCAGCTATCCTAGTGGTCCATGAGGATCGTTCAGGCTGTATTGCGAATGTAGCCAATTGCTTGGCGAAATACGATATCAATATTGGTCATATGGAGGTTTCCAGAAAAGCAAAGGGAAACATGGCGTTAATGATAATAGAGGTAGATCAAAATGTTAGTGCTTCTATTTTAGCAGAAATTTCAAAGCTTCCAAATATAACACAGGTTACAAGAATTGTAGATTAAGGAGAGGTAAAATGGAGGTCCTATTTCATAACGTTCGAGAATTGGTGGACTTGGCGTCAGCGGAGAACAAGCTGATTTCGGAAATAATGATTGAACAGGAAATGCTTTTAACAGAGCGTTCTCGTGAAGAGATTATGAACCAGATGGATCGTAATCTAACGGTCATGGAGGAGGCGGTGGAAAAAGGATTGAAGGGTGTTCGTTCTACCTCCGGGCTGACTGGGGGAGATGCTGTTCTCCTTCAAGCATATATGAAGAAGGGTAATACACTTTCTGGTGAATTAATGCTAGACGCAGTTAGTAAGGCGGTTGCTACGAATGAAGTAAATGCTGCAATGGGTACAATTTGCGCAACTCCAACTGCAGGATCTGCTGGGGTTGTGCCAGGTACTTTATTTGCTGTAAAAAATAAATTAAATCCGACAAGAGAGCAGATGATTCGTTATTTATTCACAGCTGGTGCCTTTGGATTCGTAGTGGCGAATAATGCATCGATTTCTGGAGCAGCGGGAGGATGTCAGGCAGAGGTAGGCTCAGCGGCAGGAATGGCTGCTGCAGCTATCGTGGAAATGGCAGGTGGAAGCCCTGCACAGTCTGCCGAAGCATTTGCGATTACTCTAAAAAATATGCTAGGTCTAGTATGTGATCCGGTTGCCGGTCTGGTTGAGGTGCCATGTGTGAAAAGAAATGCGATGGGAGCTTCAAATTCTCTAGTTGCAGCAGACATGGCATTAGCTGGGGTGACTAGTAGAATTCCTTGTGATGAAGTAATTGATGCCATGTATAAAATTGGTCAAACTATGCCAACAGCTTTAAAAGAAACTGCTCAAGGCGGCCTTGCCGCAACTCCAACTGGTAAATGGCTGGAGGCCAAGATTTTTGGTGGAGCTGTCGTGAATAGTGGAAAATAAATTAAATGAGTTGGTCACTACTCTAAAAGGAGTGGGTGCTAATACTGCTAAAGCCTTACAAGAGCTGGGAATCTTCACGCTGCATGATTTAGTGATGACCTTTCCCTATCGCCATGAGGATTTTCGATTGAAAAATTTAGCAGAGACAGCCCACAACGAAAGAGTGACAGTGGAAGGAAGGGTCGAAAGTGAACCTTCTCTTCTTTTTTTAGGAAAAAATAAATCACGATTGCAGGTCCGATTGTTGGCAGGACAGCATCTGATTAAGGCAGTTTTCTTTAACCAGGCATATTTGAAAAACAAACTAACACCAGGATCAATCATTACGGTTACTGGCAAGTGGGATCGTGGCAGACAGGTCATTAATGTATCCACTTATAAGGACGGGCCTAAGACGGAGGATCAGCAGGATTTTGAGCCGGTTTATTCGCTTAGAGGTTTGCTGAACCAACGCATATTCCGGAAATTTATGAGACTTGCTCTCGACGAGCTGAATGGGCAAATGGAAGACATTCTACCAGAGTCGATTCGGAGAGCATATAAGCTACCGGACATGATAGAGGCTCTAGAAGGAATTCATTTTCCGGGGGATGCAGAGCATTCCAAAAATGCAAGAAGGCGCTTTGTATACGAAGAGCTTCTTATTTTTCAATTAAAAATGCAGGCGATAAAAAAAGTACGTAAGGAACAAAATGTTGGAAATGAAATTCACTTTAATAATGAAAAAGTAAAGCAGCTAATAGGTTCGCTGCCGTATGAGCTGACAGATGCACAAAAAAGAGTGGTAAACGAAATTTGCAGAGATTTATTGGAACCTCATCGGATGAATCGCCTACTTCAAGGGGACGTGGGCTCTGGGAAAACAGTGGTCGCAGCAATCTGTCTTTATGCGGTTATTACGGCTGGCTATCAAGGAGCACTGATGGCACCAACGGAGATACTAGCAGAGCAGCATGCTGCATCCTTGGATCAATGGCTTTCTCCTCTAGGTGTAAGAATCGCTTTATTGACCGGCAGCACGAAAGCAAAGGCAAGAAGAGTGGTGCTTGAAAACCTGGCAGCCGGTAATATCGATTTGCTAATAGGGACTCATGCGTTGATACAGCCAGATGTTACCTTTAACCGACTAGGATTAGTCATAACGGATGAACAACATCGCTTCGGAGTAGAGCAAAGAAGGGTGCTAAAGGATAAAGGAGAAAATCCAGATGTTTTATTTATGACAGCTACCCCTATCCCAAGAACATTAGCCATAACTGCCTTTGGTGAAATGGATATATCCGTGATAGACCAGATGCCGGCAGGGCGAAAAGCGATTGATACACATTGGATGAAGCAGGAGCAGCTACCTAAGTTGATCGTACGGTTAAAGCGAGAACTAGAACAGGGTAGACAAGCTTATATTATTTGTCCGTTGATTGAGGAGTCAGAAAAGCTAGATGTTCAAAATGCAGTGGACGTTTACAATATGATGGCCCATGAATTGGGAGGACAATACCCGGTTGGTCTCATGCATGGTAGGCTGCATCCTGATGAAAAGGATCAGGTTATGCGAGAGTTCACTGATGGTCAAATCAAGGTGCTCGTTTCTACTACGGTAGTAGAGGTGGGGGTTAACGTTCCGAATGCAACATTCATGATTATTTTCGATGCGGAGAGATTTGGCCTTGCCCAGCTTCATCAGCTTAGAGGCAGGGTCGGTCGTGGAGAGCACCAGTCTTATTGTATCCTTTTGGCTGATCCAAAGTCCGAGGAAGGGAAAGAGCGGATGATCTCCATGACGGAAACAAATGACGGGTTTGTCCTTGCTGAAAAAGACTTGGAGCTAAGAGGTCCAGGGGATTTCTTTGGACGGAAGCAAAGTGGATTACCAGAATTTAAAATGGCTGATTTAGTGCATGATTATAGAGCATTAAATACTGCAAAGGCAGATGCTGAACGATTGTTAGAATCAGAAGAATTTTGGCAGTCAGTGGAGATGGAGGGTCTTCGAGAGATACTAGAAAAATCGAAGGCTTTAGATGGAGAACGAATGGATTAGCATGTAGGACTGAGGAAGAGAGATTAGAACAGACGCTTTTCTGAAACAACAAGAATCAGGAGCCTCGTGTTCACATATATACCGTCGAGGTCAAATGGGGAAGGACTGTGGTGGCTGAAGTATGCCTCCTCGGCCTTCTCCATTTGCTTATTGGGTCAGAACAGGCACTTGTGCATTTCTGAAATCTGTTCTTGCATTCTTTTTTTAATATTTATATACTGATATTAGTACCAAGTGCTAAAATGGTGGTGATGAAGATGAAGTATACAAAAAAAGAGAGACAAAGGTTGCTATTAGAAACCCTAGATAAAAATCCTTTTATAACGGATGAGAATCTAGCTTCCACATTTCATGTGAGTGTACAAACCATTCGCTTGGATCGTATGGAATTGTCGATTCCCGAATTGCGTGAGCGTATTAAATCTGTTGCCGCCAATAATTTTGAAGCTGAGGTAAAATCTCTACCACTTGATGAGGTCATTGGAGAGATTATTGATATAGAATTGGATAAGCAGGCAATTTCTCTTTTAGATATTACGCAGGATCATGTTTTTGCGAGAAATGGGATAGCGAGGGGACATCATTTATTTGCGCAAGCTAATTCGCTTGCAGTCGCTGTTATAAATGATGAGCTGGCTTTAACTAGAAAATCGACTATAACCTTTGTTAAGCCAGTAAAGGCTGGTGATCGAGTGATTGCTAAAGCAGTGGTCGTTTCTAGCGATATGGAAAAAAACAGTACGATAATAGAAGTGACCAGCAAGGTAGAAAACGATACGGTTTTCGTAGGTCAATTTAATATGTATAGAGTAACTATGTCTTAACAAAAGGTGATTAATATGAAAATTTCATTAGATGCAATGGGTGGAGACAATGCACCCTTCGAAATTGTAAAGGGAGCTTACGAAGCACTTGATGCATTTCCAGATTTAGAGATTATTCTATACGGGGATGAAGAAAAACTTAGTCCTCTGATTAAAGTGCATGACCGTTTGAATATTGTACATACAGAAGAAGTAATAGAAGGAACAGACGAGCCGGTTCGAGCGATTAGAAGAAAGAAAAACTCCTCTATGGTTAAAATGGCGGAGTCGGTTAAGAACGGAGAAGCCGATGCATGTGTGTCCGCAGGGAATACCGGTGCATTGATGGCAGCAGGATTATTTATTGTTGGAAGGATTGACCAAGTGGATCGTCCTGCTCTAGCTCCGACCTTGCCTACGATTGATGGAAAAGGCTTTGTAATGCTGGACCTTGGAGCAAATGCCGATGCTAAGCCAGAGCACCTGCAGCAGTTTGCTGTTATGGGAAGTGTTTATGCAGAGAAGGTTCGCGGTATTTCAAGCCCCCGTGTTGGGTTATTGAATATCGGAACAGAGGATCAGAAGGGAAATGAGCTGACAAAGGCAGCGTTCGATCTTCTCAGAAAATCACCTATTAATTTTGTAGGAAACGTAGAATCTAGAGACCTTTTAAACGGTGTGGCGGACGTAATAGTTACAGACGGATTCACGGGTAATATGGTACTAAAAACAATAGAGGGTACAGCAGCAGGTATTTTTACACTTCTTAAGGAAGCATTAAACAGCTCTGCCAAAACGAAAATTGGCGCTCTTCTTGTGAAAGATCAATTAAAGGGCTTAAAGAGTAAATTGGACTACTCGGAATACGGAGGTGCTGGATTATTTGGCTTGAAGGCTCCTGTAA
>CAKQHO010000167.1 GCA_934234185.1 uncultured Psychrobacillus sp.
AATCCTTAGAACATTTATTTTGTTTTAGGGCTATTGGATGAAATTAATACGATTAATTAAGAAAAGGTGCTAATCTTTAAAATAGACCCTATAAAATAGACAGTTATAAAAAAACGTACAATGTACTGTTTTTAACTGATTCTGTTTTACGGGGTCTTTTTTTGTTGTAAACTATTTTAAAGGAGCTGATTACTATAGGAAAGAATTATTTTACAGATGAGCAATTAGACGCTCTATTGAAGAATCCATACGTAAAGAGCGCCAGCTCGAAGGCTATAACATATACTGAAGAATTCAGAGCATACTTTGTATCAGAATATGAATCAGGCAAAACACCAACAAATATATTAAGAAGCTGTGGCTTTGATGTCGAGGCTCTAGGACAAAAAAGAATAGATAATATATCACGCCGATTTAGAAAAATGAGCAAAAGGGAGGAAGGCTTTAAAGATACTAGGAAAGGCTCATCTGGACGACCAAGTACAAAAGATTTAACTCCTGACGAACAAATTGCCCGGTTACAGCACCAAATTAAATACTTAAAACAAGAAAATGAATTTTTAAAAAAAATCAATTTTCTAAACAAGCAGGCTCAATGGAAGTACAAGCAAAGCCAGAAGAAAAGTTCAAGATAATCCAACAAATGCTTCAGCGAGATAATAATCTTTTGAATATAAGCTGGCTGTGCGAGTATGCTGGTGTTTCTAGGTCTGGTTATTACAATTGGATATCATCAGAGGCGACAAGAAACAAAAAAGATGAGCAAGATAAGAAGGATTTTGAACTCATTTTAGCTGCCTATCAATTTCGTGGTTATGATAAGGGAAAACGTGGAATCTATATGAGATTATTGAATATGGGTATACGAATGAATCAAAAAAAGATAAGCCGACTTATGAACAAATTCAATTTGAAATGTCCTATACGAAAAGCAAACCCTTACCGAAGAATGGCAAAGGCTTTGAAAACAAATAATGTTGCTGAGAATCTTCTAAATCGTGAATTTAAGGAGCATGGAGCAAGAGCAGTCTTATTAACAGACATTACATATATGCCTTACGGCGATTCGAAGAGAGCCTATCTTTCTACCATCATGGATGCCTTTACGAAACAAATATTATCTTATGTCTTAAGCGATTCCCTGGAAGTTGACTTTGTATTGGAGACTGTCAATATATTAATACGAGATCACGGTATTTCATTAACCAAGGAAACCTTGATTCATAGCGACCAGGGATGTCACTATACAAGCATTAAGTTTCAGGAACTTATACGCAATAAAGAAATCAGGCAATCTATGTCTAGAAGGGGAAACTGCTGGGATAATGCTCCCCAAGAATCATTCTTCGGACACATGAAAGATGAAATTCATATTGATAAATGCAACACTTTTGATGAGCTCAAGCAGGAAGTTGATAACTATATGGACTACTACAACAATGACCGCTATCAGTGGGACTTGGCCAAGCTGTCTCCAAATCAATATTTTAGATATCTGGAAACTGGAGAATACCCTATAAAAGTTTAAAATACCTCATCGTATGATGAGTCGTAACAACTCTTCTTAAGTTGTTTTCTTATAATTTCAATTATCTCTTTCAGTCTATTTCTTTCTGATAAAAGCTCTAAATAGCTAGCTTTAAGAGTTTCGTATCTATCTTGTTGCCTTTCTTCGGCAGAAGGAATGGTGATGTCAAGTTCTCCTTTGCTATATTGAATAATTAGCTTTCGAATCTGCTCATACAGATCTTGTTCGCTCCATTCATGGGGAAACGGTTCTTCTCCGTATATTGCTAAAATATATTCTTCTAGTGGCTTGTCAATAGGATCTCCCCATATGCGAAACATTTCATTCAAGAATCTAGTGGTAACAATCATAAAAATAATCGATATGCTATTAGTTTAAAGGCACTGGTAAAAGTATCTGTTGGAGATACAATACCAGTGCCTCTGTGTCATATCGCCTCCATGACACAAGGATATTCAAAAATCTCATATCTTTCTAGTCGTTTTTTTTTAAATGTCCTTGACATGGGGTCCACTTTAAAGCTCAGTCCTGCGCCACTTTTTTTATAAATTTAAAATATCCGTTAGTTCAGAGTAATTCTCATGGGTTAATAAGGCATCCATTTCTGTATCCTTAAACTTAACCACGTAGGTCCATCGGCCATAGGGATAAATCTTGGTAATTTTAGACACATTGATTATATAGGATTTATGGCTTCTCATAAATTTAGTCATGTCTAACTTGTCCTGGATATCCCCTAAGGGTTCAGAGGTAGATATTCTCTCATTAGAGGTGTATATTACTGTGGCCTTCTCTTCCCGCTGAATAAGAATAATTTCAGAAGGATCTATCAAGGTTATACCCTCTTTATTTTTTATGGCCAGCTTATCTAAAGCAATAGAAGACTTAGGTTTCTCTATTACCTTAACTTCTCTCTTTTCCTCTGTGATATCCTTGATGCGGTTTAGAGTATTTAGTATTCTTTCTATCTTAAAGGGTTTAATGATATAGTCAAAGGCATAAAGCTCAAAGGCCCGAGGCATAAATTCATTATGCCCCGTAGCAAAAATTATCATTGCTTTAGGATTTATAGAAAGCATCGCCTCAGCACAATCAACTCCAGACATCCCATTTAGCTCTATATCCAAGAAAACTACTTCTGGTTTTTGAGCCTCGAATATCTTTAGAGCTTCTTCTCCGCTAGCAGCTCCGCCAATCACCTGAAAGTCTTTGAGCTTCTCTACTGTCTTTTCTATAAGAAGCCTCATACCAGGCTCATCATCTACGATAAGCACCTTCAAAAGGGTCAAGGTTTTCTCCTTAGATAGCTTCGTCTGGATTTCTCTCTTTTAGCTACAGGCTTATCTAAAATTTCACTGAGCACAAAAGCTCTTTTAAGTCTGCTGGTAGTTAAATCCTCTAAAAGTCCATCGATATAGCCCTTTTCCTGTGTCTCATTATTCCCTGCGCTTTTATCGTATTTTTTCATATAAAATCAGCTCCTATATGGAATCCTTTGGCTTATTATCCTTTTCGTTTTGAACTATTTGCTTTGGTTTCCCTGAATTGGAGATTGACTGCCTCATTTCTGTATCAGCCATGACATTTCTCATATCATAATAATCCATAACTCCTAATTTACCTTCTCTTAAGGCTTGAGCCATAGCTCTTGGCACCTCTGCCTCAGCTGCCACAACCTCAGCTCTCATTTCCTGCTCTTTAGCTACAGCCATAGCTCTTCTTTCTTCAGCCTTTGCCTGAGCTATCTTCTTGTCAGCTTCAGCCTGCTGAGTTTGAAGCTGAGCACCTATATTTCTTCCAACATCTACGTCAGCTATGTCTATGGAGAGAATCTCAAAGGCGGATCCTGCATCTAAACCCTTGGCAAGTACTGTCTGAGATATCTTATCCGGATTTTCTAAAACCTCTTTATGAGCAATTGAACTACCAACGGTTGTTACAATACCTTCTCCTACTCTTGCTAGAATAGTAGTTTCACCGGCACCACCTACAAGTCTTTCAAGATTTGCTCTAACTGTTACTCTAGCTTTAACTAAAAGCTCTATACCATCCTTTGCAACGGCTGAAACATTAGGAGTTTCAATAACCTTAGGATTAACACTCATCTTCACAGCTTCTAATACGTCTCTACCAGCAAGGTCAATTGCTGCAGCCTTTTCAAAATGTAAATCAATAGAAGCTCTCTGAGCAGCAATAAGTGCATCTATTAACCTATCTACATTACCACCAGCAAGGTAGTGTGCTTCCAGCTGATTGACGCTCATATTCATACCAGCTTTATTTGCCTTGATTAAAGGAAGAATAATTCTAGAAGGTACAACTCTACGAAGTCTCATACCTATAAGATTGAATATACTAACCTTTACTCCAGCTGCCAGTGCTGAAATCCAAAGACCTAATGGAACAAAGCTCATAAACATTGAAAAAACAAAGATAACAACAACAGCAACAATTACCAGGGTAATTAAACCATCCATACCAGCGATACCATTCATAAATTTTTAACCCCTTTCATATTAACTTAATTATTATTAATTATTTTTTGAACAATAATCTTACTGCCCTTAACTTTAATTATCTTAACGGCGGTGCCGGCCAAGATATATTCTCCATCAGAGGTTACATCAAGCTTTAAGCCTTCAATATCAACTATACCTGCAGGTCTTAAATCTGTAAGAGCAGTGCCTTCTTTATCTACAAAATACTGTAAATCCTCTGAGCTTATAAAGCCCTTCTCCTTGGTTTGCTCGTCATTCAAAACTAGAGTTTTTTTCATTTTTCCCTTAGAAAGAGACATTAATACCACTGCAAAGAGTATACTTAAAATCACTAAGATTATCAGCATAAAGATAATCCCTTCAACGATATTATCTGCAGCAAATATAACTGCAAGGATGAGACATATGGCACCAGTGATGCCTGCAATGCCAAAGCCTGGCACAAACATTTCAATGGTTACAAGAACCAAGCCTGAAATAAAAAGCACCATGGCAACAGTACTTACTCCACTAAAAAAAGCTACCCAATCCACTATTTCCACCTCCTATATTCACTTACTATAGTACAAGTATAGCTTGTTTTATAGGTATATATAATAGATACTTTCTCATTTATACATTTATTCATCTGAAATGTCACTTTTATTGTATCTGTTTTGGTAGCAGCACATCAAATTCAGTATGACCCTCATCAGAAACCAACTTAAGCTTGCCTTCGTATTTATCTACAAGCTCTTTTACGATATAAAGCCCCATACCTTGCCCTTTATTACCTTTCGTAGTAAAGCCTTCTTTAAAAATATCATCGATTATTTCCCGAGGAATTTTCGGTCCATTATTAACTATGGAAAAACCAAAGTCTGTGATATCCTCATTGATCTCTAAATAAAGCTTTTTATCACCTTTTATTTCTTCTAGAGCATAGATGGAGTTATCCAGTATATTTCCTATAATACGGCATAGCTCCCAGGAAGGTATGGACAGTTCCTTAAGATCTGAGGTTATAGAAAGCTCCATATCGATTTTCTTCTCCTCTGCTATAGCAAGCTTAGCCTGAAGGAGTGCATTAACCGCAGGCTCTGAGGTCTTTAAGGCTTTGTTTACCTTTATGATATCCTTATATACAGGCTCCATGTATTTTAAAGCCTCCTCAGGCTCCTTAAGCTCCAAAAGTCCATAAACTACCTGAATATGATTTAAATAATCATGTCTCTGTGCTCTTATGGTCTTGTTAAGCTCTCTAAGGTGATTAATAGTGTCTACCATTCCCTGTCTCTCTCCACGGTTGTACATAATAAAATATAGGCTAGCTATAGAACAGGCA
>CAKQHO010000168.1 GCA_934234185.1 uncultured Psychrobacillus sp.
TAGTTGTAGAATTAAGTCATCATTCTTAATACATAGTAGATTAATACGGTGCGGTAATAGGAGGGTAAAATGGAACAATTCTTTGTAATAAAGGTGATTAATACAGATAAAGCAGAATTAAGAAAATGGTACAGAAAAAAAGAAGGGAAAATGTATATTTGCAGAGTGAATGGTGAAGGTACTGCCTATGCTACAGAAGATTTCATTGATGATGACTGTAATATCGGAAACATTGAACCACAATTTTGTCAGGTCTTGACTAGTTTTGAATGTGATGATGATGGAAGAATTAAAGTGGAATTAGAGTATTCGTTGATTTCTTCGATAATAAAATTTTTATCAGAGGAAGCTTTACGCAGTGGGGATACTATCCCTTCAGTAGATGAATTGGTTAAGTATTTGGACGAAAATCCAGATGAAATTATCAAAGTAGAAACAGAAGAAGGGTAACGCATAGTCCGAGAATATAGGGAAGAAGTATAAAACTTATACAAATAATTGAGACCATTCTGTAAAAGGGGGAATTGAATTGAAAAATCAACATTATCTCTTGATAGCACTTGCATTGGCATACATCTCCTTTTTACCAACAATGGCTACAGCAACATCTTGGTCATATGCCTTTGTCGTGTGGGACGGGTACATCTATGCTGTCACAGAAGAGCGTGTAACCGACATTGGGGGTGAAATTGGTCAAGTCACCAAGTATTCCGATATGGAACAGTATTCAGGGAATTTCTCTAATGCTTATGAAAAAGGCACTAGATACTATGCCATTAGAGGGGTTGATACAGAGGATGCCATCGCCATAGAAGAAGTTAATGGAAACTATGTGAAAGCTGAAAGAAAAAAGAAATATGAATACGAAGGAACGTTCTTTGAAGAACCACAAGAAAATCTTAAAGTTTTTATATCTCTGTTAGTAGGCATTTTAGTTGTTTTTTTCATTTATAAACGTCTAAAGAAAAATTGGGTTAACAGGTGATTCTTCTTCAACAAAGGGCAGGTTAGCTTAAGAAGGATAATAGGAAACAAGTAAAGAATAACTAACTTGAAGAGTCAGTATAGTAGTAGTTATAGAGTTGAGACAGAAATGTGCATTCAGCTAATAAGTTTATTGATCCAGAAGGATTAAGGGCCTTTTCAGTAGAACTCCTTTTTGTAGAAACGGGCAGTTTAGCGAAAAAAGGATTATGTCTCTTTATGTTGAACTTATTATTTATGATGAGCAAAAGTAAAGAGGGGATTGATAAAATGCCAACTTGTCAAAATTGTGATCAAAAATGGGGTTGGAATCAAACGCTAAGAATATCTTTCACTCTGGATACAGGTATGATTTGCCCATATTGCGAGAACAAACAATATACCACTAAGAGTACAAGAGAAAAAAACTTTTTGATTACATTTATAGCAATGAGCGTAATAACGTTTTGGAGTCTCTTTTTTGGCTCTTCATTTGCTTTTATATTTATCTCGACAAGTTTCGTTCCATTGTCAGTTATCCTTTATCCTTTTTGGGTGGAACTATCAAATAAGGAAGAGTTTTAATAAAATATATTCTGCTATGTGAATAGTGTATGTAAGCAACAGAGGGCTATATCTTAGATACAAGACCGATATCGAGTTATTCTTTTGGCTATTCTAGTGAAATAAGAAATAGACTCTTGGTTAAATATGGTATAAAATCATTTTAAGGGAACGTATGTTCTTTTGAAGGTGTTGTTTTTGTTGTGCAAAAAAATTTAAGATTGGAGTGTTATTAGTGCAAACAAAAAATGTTTTTCTATATGTATTTAATACAATGTCGGACTGGGAATATGGATATTTAATTGCTGAACTAAACTCAGGAAGATATTTTAAAAAAGATTTATTACCTTTAAAAGTAATTACAGTAGGAGCTAATAAAGAAATGATTACTACTATGGGAGGACTGAGCATAAAACCAGATATTTCCCTTGATGAATGTACTCTTGAGAGTAAAGATCTTTTAATTTTACCAGGAGGGACTACATGGAATGAAGAAATTCATCAACCTATCTTGGAAAGGATTGGCCAAGCTTTAAAGATTGGCACTATTGTTGCTGCAATTTGTGGTGCAATTGAGGCACTTGCGAATATGGGATACTTAGATACTAGAAAGCATACAAGTAATAATTTAGAATACACTAAAATGGTATGTCCTAACTATAAAGGAGAAAAGTTCTATGAGGTGGCATCTGTGGTATCTGATGCAAATTTAGTTACTGCATCAGGAATAGCTCCACTGGAATTTGCGATGGAGGTACTGAAAAAATTAGATGTATTTGCACAAGAAACATTAAATTCTTGGTATAGCCTAAATAAGACTCATAAACCTGAATACTTCTTCCAGTTAATGAACTCTATGAATAAATGAGTAATAATATCAAATGGCAATTTATTTTTCGAAATAATCTCCGTACTTTGTGCGATGTCAAAGTATGATTTTTATACATAATCAAAGTCTTTAGATAAGTTAACAGAGGTTGTTAATAATTGTAAACTATCAGGGTGTTGATCCAAGAAGGATTAATGCCTTTTTATGTTGAATTCCTTATGGAAATAACGGGGCAGCTTAGTTCAATAAAAACACTGTATGAATTCATTATTCAAGTGGTATCCGAATCCTTTGAGCCGGTATTTTAATGCCGAACACTCCAGGCCTCTATATTCCCATTATTGTTATATTTTTACACTTGTTCTATAATTATTTCATACTGAATAATCAGAAATTTGGATTGGTAAAGGGGAAGAAGAGATGAAAAGATTCAGAACGGTTATTATGGTCTTGTGTATACTTAGCTTAATTGCTTGTAGCCGTGGGCCAGCTAGACAAACAGTGAATTTAGACGGAGCAGTGAAAACATTAACTAGTGGTGGAATATTTGTATACGGGAAGAGTAGTCTTCCGGAAAATGCAGTTGTAAAAGGACAGCTAATTGAGCTTGAGGGGGAAAAGGTTTACGAGGAAAAAAAGGTAAGCACAGATAAAGACGGTAGTTTTACAATTGAAATGAAGCGTCCGAAACTCGAACATGAATACAAGCTACAAGTAAGTTTTAATCCAGAAGATCAAGAAGAACAGATTAAAGAGACATTTGGAGATAAAGGTCAATACATCAAAGATGATAGTGAAGGGTTTGTCGAAAATATGGAGGACACAGGTGTCTCAGGGATTGTGAAATATGACCAAATCTTTAAGATGGTTACAAAGGGGGAAACAAGACAACTTGGACAGAATTCTGAATTAAATTCTTCGTTTGAAGTAATTGAAATGGAGTAAGGCAGAAATGATATTCAATGAGAAGCTCCGCATCTTTCTCTCCATTATCTTCGACTTCATACTGACATTGACTGCTATTATTCTTATTGTTGCTTTTTCTCAAGTATATACCTTGTTTTTTCAACCTGGTTTTTGGACTGCCTTTTGGGATGTATTGAAAGACATTGGGTATGCTTTCTTGTTTATGGATTATATCAATGTGGAGACTTCCGGTTTTGGTAGTCTAACGCTATTGGAGATTATCAGCGGACCTCTTCTTTATTCTCTAACTATTTTAGCTGGAGGACTTAGTCTTACTTTTATTGCTGCACTGAGCTTTGAATTTATTCATTATTTTTTGCCGCCTTTATTGAAGAAGGTAATGAGAGGGACAGCATTTGTAATCCAATCTATACCGGATGTTATCTTGATCTTTTCTTTGCAGCTATTTGCTATATGGATTTATAAACAAACGGGTGTATTAGTCATAGACCCAATTGCCGGGTTTGATAACGTTTATTTAATGCCAATCCTTACATTATCGATTCTTCCAGTTGTAATGCTTTTTCAGATGATTGATTTGTCTGTCAGTGAAGAAGAAAATCAATTGTACGTAAATTATGCTTATGCTAAAGGTTTCTCTAAGAAATATATCTTTTTTGTTCACATTTTACGAAATACGGTCCTGACTCTTTTTGCAAATTTACAATTACTATTTTGGTTAATGATATCAAATCTGTTGTTATTGGAGATTTTGTTCAACGTGAATGGATTTATGAAACTGGTCCGTGAAATTATCTTTGAACCAGGTACTTTTGCTGTCACTCTAACTTGTCTTTTCCTTCCATTCTACCTATTGGATGTTCTGGGAAAAGTAGTCGTTAAGAAAATGAACGGGGACACACTATGATTAAAGACCTTTCAAAAAATAAATGGTTTATGACTGGTTTAATATTTATATTCCTTTTATTTTCTGTGAGTTTTGCTTATCCAATCTTTATTGAACCATACTTAAATCAACCTCCAAAGATGCTATATGAAGATGGGAAATTAGTGGATGTTCCTCCCTATTCGCCAAGCTTTTCTCATTTCTTTGGTGTAGATCGATTCGGCGATGATGTATTCTGGATGGTTATAGATGGGGCTAAATATACCATCCTGATTGCAGTGGGTGTTGGAGTCCTTAGAATCTTCTTTGGGATGATTGGGGGAATTATTTATGGACTTTATTATAGATGGTTAGCTTGGGTTGTGGAGCCGCTAACACGGGCCTTTCGTTTTGTACCGGCAGTTTTGATTGCTATCCTGTTCTTACAACCTTTCCTTGGGGAAACAGGTCCAATGGCATTAGTAAAGCAGTGTTTGATTTTAACGTTCATTGCTTTTTTGCCAATTACCTCTGTGATAGGGGCGGAAGTGAATCATTATTTAAAATATGAATTCATTAAAGCCTCTGAGACTTTGGGCGGTTCGAAGTATTGGATGCTTAAAAAGCATATATTACTCTATCTTCGGCCAAGAATGTATGTCTTAATTATTCAACAAATAAACCAAGCTTTATTGCTTCTCATCCATCTAGGCGTTTTAAATTTTGTGATTGGAGGAGTGAAATTTATTGATTTAGCACAAGTTGGAGAGCAATCTAGGGAAGTAGCTTCATCTTTATCCAACGAGTGGACGGGAATGATTGGACTTTCCTATAGGGAGTTACAGATAGACCCCTGGATAGTGGTTGGACCGTGTATCGGATTTGTCTTAACTATTCTTTCTTTTAATATGATTATCTATGGTCTTCAGAAAGTATTTGAAGAACGACCGGTATACGAAAAAAAGAATAACGAGGCGACACAGAATATCATTAGAAATAATGAAGATTTTGAACTAATTAAAGATAAAAGAGCACGCTAGAAATGGTCTAAGCTTT
>CAKQHO010000169.1 GCA_934234185.1 uncultured Psychrobacillus sp.
ATTTCCGAGAAAGCTTATAATAATCTAATGGCAAACGCTAATGCAATGATTGAAATTTGGCAATAGGCAGAATGACAATTAAGGAATATACCTCCAGTACCAGAGACTGATCTGGTACTGGGGTATAAACTCAAAGTCTTAAGGGATCCCATTAGATAAATATAGAATGGTAACCTCCGTGAATTATGTAAGCTGCCTTATTAGTTGCGAAAATTAGGAGTGAAGAAGATTGAAGAATAAAGCCATAATTTTTGCCCTATTAATAATCATATTCTCACTAGGGGCCTGTTCCGCTCTAAGCTCAGGTGTTGATAGCAATGTACTTATTCAAACTGAATATGGAAATATTTCTAAAGATGATTTATATAAAGAAGTAGCTAATACCGAGCGGGGAAATGAACTCATACAGAAGCTGGCTTATATGCAAATACTAAAAGGCAAATATGAAGTGTCTGATGAAGAAGTAGAACAGCGGATGGCCGAAATAAAGGAACAAGCGGGCGGTAGTAAAGATGAATTTACACTGTTTCTCCAGAAACAAGGCTTTAATGATGAAGGTGAGCTCAGGGATTATATCGAACAATCACTCTATTTTTTTAAAGCGACAACTGAAGGCCTGGAGGTTACTGACAAACAAATAAAAGACTACTATGAACAGAATAAAGACCTATATACAGAAATCAGAGCGAGCCATATTCTCGTCGATAACGAGTCAAAAGCAAAAGAAGCCCTTAAGGAACTCGAGAAAGGAAGCGAATTTGCTGAAGTAGCAAAAAAACAATCGACAGATAAAGTTTCCGCTGAACAAGGCGGAGATTTGGGTTACATATCCGGCCAAACCCAAGAATTAGCCCCAACCTTCCTCGCATCGGCTATGAAATTAAAAAAGGATGAAGTGAGCGAGCCTGTCAAGACCGTGTTCGGATACCATATTATTAAGGTGACAGATAGAAAAGAGACCCCGTTAATTGAAGTGAAAGACCAAATTAAGCGTGCGCTTTTGGAAAAAGACGCAATACCTATACAAGAAGTCTTAACCAATCTTAATAAAGAGATAGAAATAGAAGAAGATTTATTTAAAGATGCATTTAAGGAGGCAGAACAGGGTCAGTCCTACAGCCGATCTGAAGGTTAGAGAGTTTCGGTAAGAATTTTTACGTTGGCATCTCAATTCAATAGTAAATCTGTATATACAAGTTTAAGGTGATTCTATAAAATGACAAAAATGGAGGGGAATTATGAAACTTTTGCTTACATCTGGGGGACTAACGAACAAAAGTATACAACACGCGTTGGTTGACATGCTGAACAAGCCGATTGCCGACTCTAATGCTCTATGCATTCCCACGGCGATGTATGGACACCCCTGGGTTGGCCCTGGCGTCAAAGCTTGGGAGTTCATCAGCGGCAAGGAAAATAACCCTATGGTCGACCTAGGCTGGAAGTCCGTCGGCATACTGGAGCTCACAGCGTTGCCGAGTATTAGAGAAGATCGCTGGGTGCCACTCGTACGGGAGACTGACGTCTTACTGGTATCAGGAGGCGATGCCCTTTATCTGCATTACTGGATGCAGCAATCTGGGCTAGCCGAACTCTTGCCGTCACTTCAAGCAGTTTATGTGGGAATGAGTGCCGGCAGCATGGTGATGGGACCTAACATAGGGGATTACTTCGTTGGATGGATGCCACCCAATGGTGCTGATGAAGCGCTCGGGATGGTCGATTTTGCCATTTTTCCGCATCTGGAACATGAAATGCTACCGGGAAATACCATGGATGCTGCAGAGAGGTGGGCTGCTGGTATGCAAGGCCCGGCGTATGCCATTGATGATCAAACTGCCATCAAAGTGATTGACGGAGAGGTAGAAGTTGTTAGTGAAGGAAATTGGAAACTGTTTGCGCTGTAATTTTGTTATGCTGCTAGCTTCTAAGGTTTGTGAAAAATCTCCAGCAACTTATGTATTCCCGCATTCCATCCAGGTGGAGTGTATCTCGCAACTCATTTTAAAATAAGGCAGTAAGCCCTCTAAATTGGGGGCACTGCCTTTTATGTTTCTTGTAAAGGATTTACGAAATTATACTTAATCCGAATTTCTCCACCAGTGTCACAAGTGATTTTTTCCACTAAAGTGTGTAATACCTGTGGAGTTAATTCTTTAGGTGATAGAAATTCCCTTAACTTATTAGCTATTTTTCGAGGGTATAATTTTCCTCGGAACATTCATTAAGGTTCTCTAATAGTTGAGCTTTAGAGACTTCTAAATCTTCTATGTTTGTTTCGGTTAATTTTTTGAAGTCCAGTAACTCTTCTTTGGTAATGATGCCTTCGGTATACAAATTGACATAATTCAATTTGTTTTGTCGTTGGTTATTAATTTGTGTTTCAACCTTTTGTAAATCGTTTTGTAATTGCCGTTTCTTGCTGTTTAATTTATCAAGTAAATCCTTCAAATATGACTCTTCCTGAAAGGAATGAAATAGTGTTTGAAAATCCTCTTGAATTATATGCGCAAGATCTTTTTCACGAACAACAGTTTTATTTTGGCAGAATGTATCTCCGTTTTTGATGTTTCCGCCGCATCGATAGCCTTTTTGGTTAGCTTTAAACCACATACCTTTTTGACAATCTTCACAGAATAATGTGTTAGTGAAGAGGTGTTTTTGTGGGGCAGTAGATATTCTAGTACGGCTTTGCATTATTCTCTGAACTGCTTGAAAGGTTTCTCTTGAAATGATTGGCTCGTGAGTGTCTTTATGAATAGTCATTTTCTCTTGGTCAAGCGTATTTCTTTTTGTCGTAGTCACTGAAATTGTCTCAAACTTATTCTGAACTAAATCCCCGCAGTAATGTTGATTATTGAGGATTTGCTTAACCGTGGAAGCGTGCCATAGTGTCGAAGCGTTGGATTTATTAGCAGCTTGAGAAGGTGTAATAGTTTTTTCAGCTGTTAACATCTTCGCAATCGTATCCATACCTGTACCTTCTAAATATTCATTGAAAATACGTCGAACAATGTCTGGGGTTTCATCATCCCGAATTTTAAGCATTCCTTGTTCGCTTTTATATCCAAACGGTGCATTTGAGCCTATAAATCGTCCTCTTTCTGGCTTTTGCTTTTTTCGCTTGTTTATTTCGGCGGCTATTATTAGTGGATTCATTTTCATATAGCCAAGCATATAATCCAAAGTTTTGCACATTTCCTTCAATGGTTTTTATGGAATTGTCTAGGCAAAACATATGAATATTTTTTACTAAACAAGTATCCCGTAGTTCATAGGAGAGCCCTCCATTACGAGCAAGTCTTGACAGCTCTTTTGCTAAGATAATATCGTATAGGCCGTTTTTGCCATCTTCAATTAGCTTTTTGAACCCTGGACGATTATTTTTGGTCGCTGTTTTTTTATCTGTATAAATCTTGACGATTTCCCAACCTTGTTCATTTGCGTAGTTACGAAATAGATCTATCTGATTATCAATGGAGGTTTTTTGTGAATCCATTTTTGTTGAAACACGAGCATATACTGTACATCTATTAAATCAATGAATACATCGCTATCAAGCAACGCTTATAACCTAGAAACTCTTCCACCATATGCTTTTCCTCTAAATACCCATTTAAACAAGGGATATCGTGGCAATACTACAGCTATAAACCCATCAACATCTCAACAACAAACTACTATAGGCGGTGGTACTGTTATTAATAACATCTTAATAATTCCTTTTGCAACTGAGAACTCAAAAGTCGATAAATGGTTTACCTCTTTGAAAAAATCCTTTAAGGATTTAGGGGGGAGCATATCAAACTTCTCGACTATCAGCTAACAAATCAAGAGATGCAAAAGGAAATTAAACAACACAGCATTTTATATTTTACTGGTGGTAGACCAGAAAAGTTAATGCGAATATTAGCAGAAAAAGAATTGATACAAGTAATCAAAGAATTTTCGGGATTAATTATTGGTGTTAGTGCTGGTGCGTTAGTTTTTTGTGAAGACTGCATTATTACAAAGGATCAATATTATTTAGAAACACAGGTAATAGAAGGTTTAGGCTTAGTAGATTTCAGCGTAGAAGTTCACTATAACGGAAACAATGATAAAGAATTATTCTCTTTATCTGCTAATAGAGATATATACGCTATACCAAATGGTAGTGCAATTTTTTGGGAAGATAATGTAGTTAAACCTATTCACAATGTAACCCTTTTTAGAAAGAGAAAAAAACAAATTGTTACTGAAGATTAGAAAGGAATATTTAGTCGGAGCATTGATCCAAGAAGGATTAATGCCTTTTTATGTTGAACTACTTATGGAAGAAACGAGGCAGGGTAGTACAATAGTTTGGCTTATTTATCTTTATCCGAACATATATTTTAATTAGGAGGTACAAAAATGAAGTCAAACTTAATCCTAGTTATTTTATCATTGGCCTTTTTACTGGTTGGTTGTGATGAAATTAGTAAAGATGCAGCTAACTATCCAGAAGATGCTTTAAAAACGATAGAAGATGGAAACAAAGAGAGAAAAATAATTGTATATGGTTCCCATAAAGTGAATGAAGAGTTAGCGTTATATGTCTTTAGAGGGATAATGAATGATAAGGATATTTGGGTTGCTGACATTCGAAAAACTGAGGGTCAATGGAAAGTTAAAGAAATAACTCAAATGAACGGACAATTTGAAGGAAATGGCGACACTCAAACAATAATTCCTAATGAAGACTTTGGATATGAAGTAGGCTACATAGAGAATAATGTCCCCGTTACTAGCGATTTAAATATTATTGAAATAGAAGGAATTGAAGAGTGGAAAATTTGGATTAAACAATCATAGTGAAATTAATAGCTTGTGAAAAATTTACTTAAACTACAGGGGCATTGATCCAAGCAGGATTAATGCCTTTTTATGTTGAACTACTTATGGAAGAAACGGGGCAGTGCGACAAGTTTCGTTATAA
>CAKQHO010000170.1 GCA_934234185.1 uncultured Psychrobacillus sp.
AGTTCTGCAAAGACTTTGCAGATTTCGTACATCGGTATGCAGACGCAGGAAGTGGCGATAAAGCCCAATTTGCGAGTGGTTCTCAAATCTGATGCACAGCTAATAGATGAGGTTGTGGTAACCGGATATGGGGTAACTAAAAAAGCGGCATTTACGGGATCTGCCCAAACGGTGGATAATAAGGACTTGATGAAAAAAACAGATGCAAACTTTATGAAGTCTTTGGAAGGATCAGTAGCTGGTTTACAAGTAAATAGCTTGACTGGACAACCTGGTGCATATGCTTCTACTACTATTCGTGGGGTTGGTTCAATGAACTCTGGAACTGAACCTTTATACGTAATTGATGGTATTGCCATTTACACAGACAAAATGGGGGCTTATAACAAAGCCGGAACAGGGGATATGGCGGCAAGTCCGATGGCTAATATCAATCCTAACGACATTGAGTCCATCACAGTTTTGAAAGATGCTACAGCTACAGCTATTTATGGAGCTCGTGCAGCGAATGGAGTAATTGTAGTTACTACTAAAAAAGGTAGTCTGGGAAAAGCGCGTTTTAATGTGAATGCAAAAGTCGGAACTAGTTTTGTAGGTAAGATAGATCATAATTATCGTACGACAAATCTGGATAAATACAAAGAGATCTGGACCGAAGGACTAACAAATGCAGGATATGACGGTGAGGATGGCATGACTTCTGCTGAATGGCTGAATGCCTATGTTATGGATTGGTATAATGTGGACTTGACGCAAAATATCAAGAGTGTGGATTGGCTGAAGGAGATTCTGCAAAATGGTTTTTCACAAGAATATGATATCAGTGCTCAAGGTGGGAATGAAAATTTGCGCTATTATATTAGTGGAGGATATTTTCAGAATACAGGTATCGTCATCGGAACTGGAATGAAACGCTATAGCGGACGTATTAGTTTAGATGGAAAAAGCGGGCGGATAGGATATGGACTTTCTGTGAATGGAGCACTCTCCGATATAAACAACACTATGACTGAAAGCCAATATACTAATCCTATTGTAGCAGTATATGACATCCGTCCGTTTGAACAGGTGCGCAATGAAGACGGAACATATAATACAAATGTTAATTATAATCCTGTAGCTATTAACGATAAAGAAAAAGGTGATAAACGCAATCAAAAGCAGATTACATTGGTTGTGAATCCATATTTTACTTATAATATTATTGATGGCTTAACATGGAAGACAAATGCAGGATTGAGCTTGATTGACTTGGACGAGTTCTTTTACAGTTCAATTTATAATCCTCAATATTCCGGTAGTGGTATGCTTGGTCAAAGAAACCAGGAAAGAGCAACAACCTTGACCATTACCAATACCGTAAACTTCAACCGCACTTTCAAAGACATGCATCATTTGAATGTGTTGTTGGGACAAGAAGCACAGAAAATATCTTATAGAACAATTTATGCAGCTGCCAGTGGATATCCTAGTGATGCTGTTTTTGAATTGGACAATGCTTCCAAGCCAACAGGGGCGGGATCTTCAACCAAAGCAAGCACTCTTTCTTCATTCTTTATGAATGCAGAATATAACTTGAATGATAAATATTATCTGTCAGGCAGTTTCCGTTATGACGGCTCGTCAAGATTTGGTGTAAACAACAAATGGGCTCCTTTTTGGTCTATAGGAGCAAAATACCGAATCTCTAACGAAAGCTTTATGGAAAATACCAAAAATTGGTTGACAGATTTGACTATCAGAGGTAGTTATGGAACTGTAGGTAACCAGGATATTGGTTATTATGCAGCAATGGGATTGTATAATTATGGATATTCTTATAATGGCAAACCTGGAGCTATTCCTTACCAAATAGCCAATCCGGATCTTAAATGGGAGACTGTTGCGAAAGCCGATATCGGTATCCATGCTGTTTTCTTCGAAAGACTGACACTCGAAGTGGACTATTATAACCAACGGACAAAAGATATGATATTTGATGTACCACTTTCTTACACAACTGGATTCGGATCTATCCTGAAAAATGTAGGTGAGATGGAAAACAAAGGTATAGAATTCTTAATTAACGCTAACGTACTTAGAAATAAAGATTTCAGTTGGGATGTTCGCTTCACTGGTACGGCAAATAAAAATAAAATCATAAAACTTGCCACAGAAAAACCAATTGAGAATACTCTAACTATCAGAAAAGTTGGTGAAGCGTATAATACGTTCTATATGCCGGAATATGCAGGAGTGGATCCTGAAACAGGAGAAGCAATGTGGTATAAAGGACAAGAAGGGGATGAGAAAACAAAAAATGTAAATGAGGCCGGTCAGCGAATTGTAGGTTCTGCCGATCCTAAATTTTATGGTGGCTTTGGAATGAATTTCAAATACAAAGGTTTTGACTTCTCTTTTGATACCAGTTTCACCTTGGGAAATAAAGTATATAACTCCGGATTTGCATTTGATATGCAGGTTGGACATTATTTCTTAGGCCCGGTATCTAACTACGTTTATGACAACCGCTGGCAAAAGCCGGGAGATATAACCGACGTACCCAAATTTGTAGCTGGAGACAACTCGGGAGCAGAAACTAATTCCAGCCGTTTCTTAATGAATGGTTCTTATTTAAGAATGAAATCCATGGTTTTAGGATATACTCTTCCGAAGAACCTTATGAATAAGGTGGCTATTGACAATTTAAGAGTTTATATCTCTGCTGACAATTTGTTCACTATCACTGCTAAAGATTTTATAGGATTTGATCCACAAACCAGATCTACCGGTATGCAGTCTTGGGCATATCCTGTACCTAGAAATATCATGTTCGGTCTTAATCTTAGCTTCTAAAAAAATAACTTTAGAAATTTATGACAATGAAGAAAATATTATTTGCTTTATTAACCGGTTGGATGGCAATTTCATTCACCGCATGCGATGACTTCTTGACAGAAACGCCATCAACTTCTGTTCCGACAGAAGAAGCCTTGGTTACTACCCAAGATTTTCAGAATGCTCTAAATGGTGTATATTACACATTAGGTTCATATCGTTTTCTGGGACGTGATGTATTAGCAATTGGAGATGCGCCAACGGATATCACTTCACATTCCGTTGCAACGTCTCATTTCTATGACATCTTCCGCTATCAGATACTGGATACTAATTCATACATAGAAGAAATATGGGCATACGGATATTGGGCTATCGACCGTTGTGCACGTATCATTAAAGAAGGTGCTTCATTTAAAGAAGTAACAAAGGGGGATCTGGCAGAAGTGGAAGGATGCATCGCTCAAGCCTATGCTATTAAAGCCCTCTGCTCTTTCTATTTGACTAACATGTTTGGTTTGCCATATTCGGAAGCCAACAAAACGACATTAGGTATCGTAAACGTTACTGAACCCGTCCCTGCCTATTCACAGGTGTCAAGAGTCAGTGTAGAACAAAATTATAGCCTGATTCTTGATGATATAACGAAAGCTAAAGAATATTATGCTAAAGAAGGTGTTGAAAATGTAGGTAAACAGTATATGAATACGGCTGCAGTTGCTGCACTTGAAGCTCGCGTAAAACTCTATATGAAAAATTACGAAGGGGCTATTACAGCGGCTCAAGAGGCAATAACCCTAAGTGGTGGTACAATTGTATCAACCAAAGAAGACTATAAGAATATGTACACGACATTGGCTGTTTCGACAGAAGACATTTTCTTTATAGCAAAAGCCGAAGATGATTATTTGTCCGCTAATGCTCTGAATACTTTATGGAATAAATACGGTTTGTCTATTAACAGCGCAACAGTAGCAGAATATTCACCTAATGATATTCGGCTGGCGCTTCTTGGCGGTACGTGGACTGGTGGAAAAATGCGTGGTATCACAACCAATAATCAGATTTCTAATTTGCCAGTTTTCAGACTGCCTGAAATGTATTTAATACAGGCAGAAGCATATGCAAAACAGTCAACTCCTAATTATGGAAAAGCTAAAGAAAAGCTATTGGAAGTAGCTTCCAAAAGAAATCCGGATTTGGATGACAATGAAATAGCAGAGGATCAAACGGTTATTGATGCCATTGATAAAGAAAGAAAATTAGAACTGGTTCAAGAAGGACATCGCTTCTTTGACGCAAGAAGATTAGGCAAAATTATTAGTGTAGCAGATGGATCGTACACTAATTTCAACATCGCAAAATTTGTGTACCCAATACCTTCTTTTGAAGTCAATTCAGGTTTTGGAGTTATACAAACAGAGGGATGGAGTAATAATTTACCTCGATAAAACATTTTTTAATATTGCCTCCATATAAGGATAAGTTTTAAATAAATAGATGAGACCTGCAATTTTAGAATTAATCGAAATTGCAGGTCTTATTATTCATAAATATATACATAAGTAGTTTTACGTAAGAAACAATAATTCGCTTGCAAAATTTCAATGAATGTCATATTTACCTTGACTAATAATCAACATTTGAATATTAGTCAGAATTAGTTTGTTGCAATTTTCTTCATATAGTATTCCCTTGCTAAATAAATATCACGTTTATTATCAGATAATTACGTCCATTTTGGGTAGAGATTAAGTATTACATATATAGACTGGCAGTAAGCGTCTCCGCGATTCTATATAGTGTATTAAAATAAAAAGGCTAATGATCCCTTTTTAGTCATTAGCCTTTTCC
>CAKQHO010000171.1 GCA_934234185.1 uncultured Psychrobacillus sp.
ATAAAGAGCATGATCAAGAGGTTACTGATTATTATCTTAGGAAAGGTTGGTATATTTACCGGGTGTGGGAGCATGATTTAAATCGGAACTTTTACAGGACAATAGATAAATTAGAAACGTTTATTTTAGATGCAAAAGAATCTGCCGGTAGTTACCTTCGTTAGAAAAGATAAAAGGGTCTGTCACAAATATATTGGATTTGTAACAGACCCTTTTTCATTTATTCTAACCTTGTATTTTAAAATTTATTAATGTCTGAATGATATAGTTTAAGAAATCTTCAAATTCTCTCGCTGAGTATTTTTTCTGATTTTAAGATGCCAACTTCTTGGAAGTATTTTTCCCAATTATCCTCTAACCGTTTAGCTATGTGATATCCGAGTAAGGGCGGGACAGCATTACCAATAATTTTGTATGCATTAGATGCTGATAATCCCTTATTATCTTTTGATTTTCTCCAGACAAATTCGTAATCATCAGGAAATGTTTGTATTCTTGCGCATTCCCGAACTGTTAATCGACGCTGAACTAACCCACGAGATAGCTCATTAATATAGCGTCCTCCATTTTCATGTGAAAGCCTTCTGAACTCTATATTCCCATGGTGTTCAGAGCGAATTGTTGGGCCGATACCTGAAAGGTTTACTTCAGTTTGCCCTTGGCAATGCTTGCCCATATATTTAGCCTTTGAAAAACTTGAATGAGCTAAATCTTCACTTTCATGTGGCTCGGTTAATCCTACTAGCGCTTTCTTAACTGATACAAATTCTATTAAATGATCATTGTTGCTATTTGAACTAATAGGTAAGAAATGGGTTTCTTTGGGGTATGGATCAAACTCTTCGCTGATATATTCTTTGGATAACTCTGCTAAAGCTTGTTTAGATAATGCATCTTTTCTAAAACCGTAAAAAATAACCCTCTCCCTAGATTGTGGTACACCAAATTTAGCAGCATGAAGTACCCTTGCGGGTATTACTAGATAGCCGTTTTCACAAATGTTTCTGAAATCATTTTCAATTATTTCTTTAACGTCGCCTAAATTCACCAATCCTTTAACATTTTCAGCCACAAATACTTTTGGTTTAGTAATTGATATGACTTCTCTCATCCACATATAGAGTTGGCCACGACTTTCAATGCTAGGTTCTTCAATGTCGGCAGATAAACCCATATGGGACTTATTTGAATTAAAACCTTGTCGTTTTCCGGCAATTGAAAAATCTTGGCAAGGGAACCCTCCGGTAACTATATCAATATTTGATGGAAAGGGATTGAGCTCTCTATTCTTATATTTTTTTACTAAATCAACGATGCTTTCTAAATGATATATTTCAGGAGATATATCTTTTTTGCTAAAGTATCTTTGCCAGGCAATTTGAGCATCGGGTCTTATGTCATTTGCAAATACAGTTTTAAACTGTGTTTGTTTTAGAATACTCCAGTGTTCATCTAGCTGCTTTGTAATCCAGTGTGGGTTTATTTTAGGATTAATGGAATCGTTTAAAACTGTAAAACCGCCTTCAAAGCCTAGGTCCATACCACCACATCCTGAGAATAGTGATAATACCCGTTTATCTTTATGAGTTGTTATTTCAATATGTTGATTTAAACTACTTGAAATCATTTTACAAAAACCTCCACAATTTATTATTATAAAGGTTTTCTCAAGTTTTGGCTTTTAATATTTTTTCCACTGATGTTTTTCATTGGTTATATTATAGAGACAAGACAATTTATATTATAAATATTTTATATTCTTGAGAAAAACTAATACAATTTTTATTAAAAATATATGAATTATGATGGATGAGATAAATTGAGATATTTTTTTGAGGATCTGTAAATAAAGGAAAATAAACTAGTAAATTAAATATATTATCATTCTAACAAATTCTAGCTTGAAGAACAAATGTTTGTGTTTTAAATCTGTTGGTTTTAGAAGGTTTACAACTGAGTCATAAAGATAATATCCTATGTATATTTCAAATCAGTCATAATCCAATGAAATGAGGTACTCAGTATGAGTTGAAGGAGTAAATCTAGATCTTGGGAGCTTTTATAATGGTCATTCGAAGAAGAAATTTTGATGGAGGAAAGTTATTTCACGCCGTATGACCTCAAATAATATGAAGGATTGAAGTATATTTTCTCTAAGAGTCATATTAATGTGCATAACATAAATAATCTGCAGGGAAATCGGGAAAGAATAGACAAGCTCTTCACTATATAAGAAAAGCTTTTGTGGGGAGTCGGATTGTGTGGTGTCTAAGGTAGTGCTGTTGCACTTGAAATGAAAAAATATCATAATAAAATAATTATAGGATAACTCCTAAAGTCGGGTGTCGAATGTGATCCAAAAGGGAGATTGAGGGAGACGTTAAAAGAATTTGAGTAATGAATTGATTGATGTTGAAGACATTATAAATATAAAGAGGAGGATGAAGAACATGGGCTTATTTCTAAGGTTGTTAGAGAGTACTGCAGAATATATAAATAATCAAGAGGATTTATCGTACATAAATAGCGGTGAAGCTTTCGAGAAGTATGTAGTTGAGACAATGAAAAATTTAGCGAAGATTAACAATGACCTCCCCTCTGATGAAGATATTGAACCAACTGGAAAAAATGCATTTCCTGATATTGTGATAGAGAGTTGTTACGGAGTGGAGGTTAAATTTTCTAATTCAGGGAAATGGGAATCGCTGGGAAATAGTATATTTGAAGGCACTTCAGTTGGAGAATTGCAAGAAATTTATTTGTTGTTTGGACGTAAGGTGAACGGGAAGATTGAGGTTCGATTTAAACGTTATGAAGATTGTTTGGTTGACGTTAAAGTAACACACTCTCCTAGATTTATTGTAAGTATGGAAGAGGATTCGGACTCAATATTTGAAAATTTACATATTCAATATGATGAATTCAAGACGATGGATAAAGTAAGGAAAGGTAAGGAAATAAAAGCTTATTTCCGTAAAAATCTTAAAAAAGGTCAAGAAGTATGGTTCCTTGATTCTGAAGACAGTCAAACATCCGTAACTATCAATCCCTTTAGTGGTTTGGATAAGGCTACTCAAAATAGACTGTTGATTGAAGCATACATTTTATTTCCAGAAGTATTTTCAAGCTCAACAACTAAATATGCAGGAGTTTCTTCATATTGGATTACCAGATATCAAGTTTACAATTCAGCGCTCAGGGATAAATTTAGTGCAAGTGGTAAGGAAACGATTGATTATCCTGGTCTGGGTCAAATAATAGTAAAAAAAATATATAAAAATTTATATACACTCTCAAAAGGCGTTCAAGCTTACATTGATAATGCTGACAATAATTTTATTGAAAAAGTTATAGAATATTGGGGTGTTTCACCTGGTGTACTTGATAAATTTAATCTTATGGGTAAGTGGCTTGAGATAATAGATGATAAGGGTGCAAGTCCTTCGGATGATCATATAGATATATTACCTTCAGATGTATTTAAGGCTGGGTTACAAAAACGATAGAATACTGGAGGCTTATGTTGATTGATTAACAAGCACGAATTATGTTCCATCGTCTTAGTCATTTGATTATTAATACGCCAAATAAATAAATCGTGGAGATGTAAGGCATAAGTATTTTCTCAAACCTTCTATATGCTGATTTGCATGAATATTCGTAGCAAATCCCGACAGACCTATCTATATTCCAAACAAACCAAGATTCAACGAAATATACTAGGGGGAACCATGCATGAAAAGGTGGAAAGTATGCAATAAGAAACCAAAACTCGACCGCCGCGTGAGCTGCAATGGAATCGTCTTCTGCTCGGATAAGTGTTATGACCAATACGATGATTCGCTAAATGACTTTGAGCACCCGTATGTGAATGATTATGATGCGGTCTCGTTTGAGTATATGGTGTGGATGAGAGGGTATGAGAATCAATTATTTGAAGGGTTCTATTCGGCTATCTTAAAAAGGAGGAGTTTATTGAGGACATAGTTTTAGATCTCTATGAGTTTGGTGACTATTATGGCCTCGAGGGGATGGATGGTATGTTCTCGAGTGAAATCTATCATTACTGCTTGCTTTGGAGGAGTTGAAGGAGACGATCAAGAAGTGGGGCCTGAACCTGTTTGGTAAGTGGCAGAGGGCCAGAAATCGAAAGATGAAAGAAGCTTTGCATGGGGAGTAATAGATAAATATCTGGTTAATGGATGCGTTTGAATTTTTTTTAGGTTCAAGCGCTTTTTTGTGTCTTGTAGAAGAGGTGAATTGATTGAGATTCAAGATTGACAGCTTTTTAACAAGCTCAAATCCATGCACCACCCCTTCCTCATCTGCTACACTACCCGATAGAGAGTTGAGGGGACAATCATGAAGAAGAAAAGTAATATCATATTAATAGGACTCGGTATCCTGCTGCTGGTGTTTGCGGGATCCTTGAAATTGTTAGAAGACAAATGGAATCTAACACTCTATTTATTCCATATGGATTCGCAAGGAATCATGAGCGTTTCTGTTATGATCAGCGTCGTTTTTTTGGCTGTTTTCCTTAGTGTGTTTCTATGGCGTATGAAGGGGAAGAAACAAATTCAAGCCCTTCTCTATTGGTTCGTGCAGGTGAGCGGCGGGTTTATTGTGCTGGCGGTCTTGTTTGTTTGCTTATGGGTGGGGTTCATTAC
>CAKQHO010000172.1 GCA_934234185.1 uncultured Psychrobacillus sp.
TTCTACAATACAAGGAATAACATAATGTTTCCCTCCTACTCTTGGCCCGTATTTTTTTATCACCATATCTATATTTGAAGGTGGCTCTTCATAGAATTCCAATACACTTTGGTCATTTAGCCATTTAACCATAACTTCAAAATCATTATCGTTCATAAGTCGAATAAGCAGTTCATTCTTCAATATCATACTTATTTCCACCCTTATCTTTTTTAAAAGAGTTCTATAAATAAGTCACCTTTTCTTCTTCAACAAACCAGCCCTTTAAGTTTAAAAAGAAAAAAGCTGTCCTATGACTAGTGCAGCAATTATTCAACAAATATAGCCAGATTCTCCAGTGTTGATTTTAAACCGAGGTCATGATCTTCCTTGCGTATTCCGTTAGGAACATTTTCACAAATAATAGTGACTCTTGTGCCTTCTGCAATGGATTCCAAAAGCCACTTCTGAATCATTTCACCTGTGAAATCTGGGGATTCAGAATCAAAAATTACTAATTGTACAATCCGTTTGTCAGGGACCAACTCTAAAAACTTTCCTTGGTATACATCAGTGTTTTCCGAAGTTTTTCCAGATGATGGTTGGTCTTCTTCATAGGTAAGGGTCATATTGTAAGTTCCACCTTCACGGGGGTCAAAATTGTCAATATGACCTGACATACCTTTAGGTGGAAGCCATGATACTAATGATTTCGGATTTAAAAATGCCTGATAGATAGTTTGTGGTTCTGCCATAATGACTCTCGAAGCTGTATCTGTTCTATTGTCACTAAACACATTTGTCATAATAAAGCCTCCTTAGACCTTTAGTCATCGAAGCAGCATTTTTCAAGCTCAACACATATAAATACCAAAATTTACCCTTACTGCTAGATAATTATTACAGATAAACTTACTTGTTTATTTAGTTAACCTGGGTTTCTACCATTACTTCCACATGTGTTAAAATAATTCCTTCTTCAACTAACCTCCCTCAATAAAAGAAGCGTACACACCCGATTACTCCTGATTTCTTAGATTTTCATAGCTATTTACCTGCCGGTAAATGGGTTTCAATTGGAGGATAGTCACTGAAAAGGATATATTTGGGGACGCCGAGAAAAATGAGCTATAACCCACTAACCAATCTATTACAGAAATTGGTGGAGTAGTAAGAATATGACCGCACTGGTAGATGTCCACATATCTCATGGAGGTCAACCCTCCCATGCCTCACAGAGTCTTCGCTCTCAAATTCCTTCGTCCAACCTTTCCATGAGGTGGATGTCGGCCATGCTGCCCCACAGGGTCCATGCCCGTAATTTAGTTGCTTTGCCGACTAATCCGTGCTTCAAATGTCTCCAAAACTATAAGCCAAGAACTATTTCTAATCTAAACGAAACCAGAATTAAGCGGCCAGTTCTGCCTTCTTTGATCCTGCCAAGTGAGGGATATCTTTTAACATCTTTTCTTCACTAAATTCAAATTGCTTTTTACTTATACTAAAGAAAATACGAATCAATTTATTACACAAAGCGATAAGGGACTGCATCTTCTTTAACGGGTTGTCCGGCCGTTGTGTAAAGTAAGCATGCAGGGCCTTAAAAGCTGAATTTTTGGCAACTAGAATCATGCAAACCCTAAACAACAGAGCCCTTAGCTTCTTCCGGCCTCTCTTGGAGATGGTGGTTTTGCCCTTATGCTTTCCAGACGTATTTTCCTTCAGACTCAAGCCAGCCAGCTTAATAATTTGTCGGGGGTGAGTGTATTCACGTAGGTCACCCACTTCCGCAAAGAAACCAGCGACTGTATCTCTTCCAACACCCTTGATCGCTAACATTTGGGCTACACCTGGAATTTCATCAAGCAGGTAATCTATTTTTCCGTCCAATTCTTCGAATTCCTTCTGAATCAAATCATATTTAGCCAGAAGAGTTTTCAGCTCCATTTTTGCCATCTCAGAGCCTTGGCGAAGTCCGATGGACTGACTCGCTGCTTGCTTTAACTCCCGAATCTTATTAGCACCTACACTTCTTTTTACGGATTTTCTTAAATGGATAAGCAATTCATCTTCTGTGAAATTGGCTATTTCATGCGGTAGAGCATAAAGCCGTAAGAATTGTAATGCAGCCTTACCCTCCCACTTCTTAAAGACCTTAAGGAATTCCGGAAAATACCGGTCAATCCAATTATGCACCTGGCCCTGGACCGTTTGAAGGTCCTCGGTTAAAAGATCGCGTATTTTCTTTGCCACACGGAGTTCGGCATAAACACCTTGCGGTATGGTAGGTTCGGCGTATCTTCCGTCCTTGACCAGTTGGGCAATGACCTTGGCATCTTTTACATCATTCTTAGTTGGAGAATTATCATCAAGCTCCTTGCTTTTCTTGACGTGCAAGGGATTTACAGCTACAAACTTAATCTCGTTTTCTTTTAAAATGTGAGCCAGGTTAAACCAATAATGACCTGTTGGCTCCATACCGACAATCACTTTCTCCATACTACGTGCTTTCTTCGTTTCCGAAATCCAATGAAGAAAATGCTCAAAACCTTCTTTTGTATTTTCAAAATAACAAGGGGTTCCAAACTCCATTCCTCTGAAATCCTGGGCACGTGCCACATGCTTGAATTTCGCGATATCCACCCCTATAATCAGGGTGTAAGGAGTAATTTGAGCAATCTTCTTATTCTGGTTATAATTCATTTTAAAGCCTCCTGGTATTTGAGTAATGTCCTTTTCGCTTGTCGGCTTCAGGAGGCTATCATTCTACCAAGAGGTCATTTTTTTGTTCAAACTCCCATTTTCCTTCATCAAAAAGAAAAAGCCACCTGCAGCTGGATCATATAACGCACCATTTTTCTTAAGACACTTCACATATTAAATAGGCTTAAAGAATGTGTTGAATTTGGATAAATATTTTCCTTTGAAAATCCAAGGGAAGTATAAAATTTATCTCCTTGTTCTGTATCTGTATGAAGTACTAAAACATTATAAAAGTTCTTAGCATCGCAAATTATCTGACTTAACAATATTCTTCCAAGGCCAATCCTTCGATAATTCTTAGAAACATAGAACCTTCTCAATCGTCCAACTTTTTCTTCTTTTGAAAATGGATCTAAATTAAGCCCTCCAATAGCAATTAGTACACCTTCTTTGTTAAACAAACCATACAAAGATTCTCCTGGCTTATTAAATTTATTAGCTCCAGTTTCATAATCATTAACTAATCTCTCTAGAAAACGAAAACCCTCTTTTTTGCTTTCTTTAACTAAGTGGGTTAATTCACTATAGAACAGATTACTTAATGGTTTCACTTTAAACTCTTCCATATCTTCCTCCAAAAAAGCTTTATTTGATAAAGGCCTTTCTCATACATATTGAAAATCCTTCTTTAATAAACCTGCCCGTTTGTTCAATAAGAGAAAGGCCGCCTGCAGCCGCATGACCTTCCAGTCTTACACTCTTTACAATAAGATATTGCAGTCAATGCATTCTAATTTATCCTATGTGAACCTCATTTTGACCATTAGAATAATATTTTTCAAATTCATAAGAGTAAACCCTGTGCATATTATGAGACAGGCTATATGCATTTTTTGTAATAAAGTAAGGGAAAATATTCATTGTGTTCTTCAGTAGCCGCTGTAATTGTGGTCTAAACCACTCCTGATCAGGCAAATTGTTAAAGAAAATAAGTAATTGAGGTGACAAATATATGCCAATGCTGAATATGAACAGTGCCAGCCTGTATTATACTGTAAAAGGAAGCGGAACTCCGATTGTATTTATCCACCCGCCTGTATTGACTTCAGTCAACTTTAAATATCAACTTGAAGAACTTTCAAAAAAATTTCAGATTATTACTTTTGATATACGCGGACACGGAAAGAGTCCATACTCCTCAGAACCAATAACCTATCCACTGATTGTTAAGGATATCATTCGGCTATTGGACCACCTAAATATAAATAGAGCGGTTTTATGCGGATATTCTACGGGCGGTTCTATTGTTTTAGAATTCATGCTAAATTTTGCCGAGAGAGCTTTGGGGGGAATCGTAATTGGGGCAATGCCCGATGTAAATGATGATTACTTGAGAAAGAAGATTTCTTTAGGTATCAAACTTTCAAGCAAAAGGGCAATTAACTTATTAGCATGGTCGATCTCTTGGAATAATTCAAATAATATAAAGCTGTTTAAACATATGTTTTCAGAAGCAAAAAAAGGGGATTACCGCAACATCGAGCAATATTACCGCTATAGTCTAAAATACAATTGTGTCAATCAGCTTGATGAGATCATTCTTCCTATCTTATTGGTTTATGGTAAAAAGGATAAGCCCTTTCATTCCTATGCAAGGCAATTGCATGAAAATTTGCCCCAAAGCGAATTGCATCTTATCGAGAATGTAGACCACCGTATCCCAACAAAGAGTGCAAATGCACTTAATCAGCTAATTCTTCAATTTGTAACACAAATTGATATGTACCAATAGGTACGAGTCGACATCCTAATCCACTATTTATTGATAAATCATCTTGGCCTTCTCTTTATTCGTATATTTTTTCATAGGCACGTTCAAAAATTTTTTAATGTTAAAGAAGGCCTCTTATTTATTTAATGGTAATTACCGGAAATTAAGCTACTATAAATAATACGACCGGTGTCTTCC
>CAKQHO010000173.1 GCA_934234185.1 uncultured Psychrobacillus sp.
GAAAGTTTTGCTTCAAGAGAAAGAAGCTGGTCACGAAGTAATGATTGCAACTGGTAGACCATACAGATCAAGTGAAATGTATTATAAAGAGCTCGAGCTACAAACCCCTATCGTAAACTTCAATGGGGCATTTGTACATCATCCTCGTAATACCTCTTGGGAAACCATCCATCGCCCAATCGATTTAAAGGTGGTAAAGGAAGTAGTGGAAGCAGTTCAAGAATATTCTATTAAGAATATGCTTGCTGAAGTGTTAGATGAAGTATATTTACATCGTCATGACGAAAAAATGATATCTGCCTTTGCGCTTGGTAATCCTAATATTACAACAGGGGATTTGCGTACATACTTAAAGACCGACCCTACGAGCTTACTTATCCATCCAGAACAGGATTATATAGAGCGAATCCGTACGCATTTAAAGGATGTGCATGCAGAAGTCATTGACCATAGACGCTGGGGTGCTCCTTGGGATGTTATTGAAATAGTACGTCATGGATTAAATAAAGCGGTTGGACTTTCGCATGTTTCCAACTATTTAAACATACCAAAAGAAAGAATTATTGCTTTTGGCGACGAGGACAATGACTTAGAAATGATAGAATATGCAGGAATCGGTGTCGCAATGGGCAATGCAATTAAACCATTGCAAAATATTGCGAATGAAATAACTTCTTCGAATAACGCAGATGGTATTGCAGAATTCTTGAAAGAAAGATTAAAATTAACATAAGACAAATTCACAAATTTTAGGGGGATGTAAATGAGAATATTTGCTGATAGTGCCTGTGATCTGCCAAAATCTTTTTATGAAGAAAACCATGTAGAGTTATTTCCACTTCGCGTACACATTGAGGACAATGAATATGAGGATATTATCGACATCGACTCAATGGAAGTATACGCAGCTATCCGAAACGGTAAACAGCCAAAAACATCTCAGGTGTCTCCTGAGTTATTTTTAAGAGTTTTTGAAGACTTAGCAAAATCAGGTGAAGAAGGAGTGTATATTGCATTTTCTTCCGAGCTTTCAGGTACATACAGTACTGCTGTAATGATGAAGGAGCAGCTGTTAGAAACTTATCCTGACTTAAAGCTAATCATTATAGACTCTAAATGCGCCTCTTCCGGATATGGTTTACTTGTCCAAGAAGCAGTGAGACTTAGAGAATTAGGAACAGACCTATTAACTTTAGAGCAAAAGATAAAATCGAACGCTACTCACATGGAGCACTTATTTACTGTAGACGATTTAGATTACCTTGCAAAAGGTGGCCGTGTTTCCAAGGCAAGTGCTTTTATTGGTGGCCTCCTAAATATTAAGCCTGTTTTACACGTGGAAGAAGGAAAGCTTGTTCCAATCGAAAAGATAAGAGGCTCTAAGAAGGTCGTGAAACGTTTAGTAGATTTAATGGAAGATAGAGGCTCCAATTTTTCTGAGCAAATCGTTGCTATTTGCCATGCAGATGACTTTGAAAAAGCTACCGAGTTAAAACAACTGATTGAAGAGCGTTACCAACCGAAAGAAACACAAATTTTTCTCATAGGCTCTGTTATAGGTGCTCATACCGGACCAGGTGCTCTATCTGTCTTCTTTTTAAACAAGCAATCATTTCATAACTAATTTGATAGAGTTCGGTGAGTCTTATATAAGACTCACCTATTTTTTTCGGATACTTCGCCAGCTTTTCATCCATACTACTGCATACATGAAGTAATTTCATGAATTTTATTTAAGGGAGTTAGTATTATGGGAATTCTTACTGGTAACCAGCACAATGAACCATTACATTGCGGAGAAGTTTTTACAATTTGGACGAACCTCACAGTAAATCAAGGCTTCATCGCAGCATATCAAACATTTTATAATCATACTGGAGATGAGGATCTTCGCAAAATCATCTTAGAGTTCATCGAATGTGCAAAGGATGAAAATAAGGATCTGGAAAAGCTTCTAAAAGAAAATGGTGTCGGTCTTCCTCCTGCACCTCCTGAACGTCCAGTAGCACAATTAGAGGATATCCCAGCAGGGGCTAGATTCAATGATCCAGAAATCAGTACTGCATTAGCAATGGATGGAGCAGCTGGTTTAGTTTCCTGCAGCCAAGCTATGGGTCTTTCTACAAGAGAAGATATAGCCATGATGTACGGTCAATTCCATATGAAAAAAGCTCAATTAGGCGCAAAGCTTTTAAAGCTTTCCAAGGAAAAAGGCTGGTTAATCGTTCCACCTCCACACTTACATCACCAAGCATAAACGCTGCAAAAAAAGACGATAGATACTTTGGTATCTTCGTCTTTTTTGACTATTTATTTTGATTAGCCTTTTTATCTTCGTCTTTTCTTCGTTGCTTTCCTTTTTTCCAAACAATAATTAGGAAAACAATAAATAAAATATACGACACTGCCATGGCAATTATATAAGAGGTATTGAGTCCTTTTCTATCTGTTACTTGGAAGACTTCTACTATTTCTCGGTCCACTACTAAACGGTAGGAACCACCGTCTGAAGGTCGAACCAAGTCAGATTCGAATATGCCTCTTAACTCCTTATTTTCTCCGACCAACTCACTAGATATATCAATTCGTTGTGTTTTAGAAGTGTTATTCACTACTACAATGAATGTTTCATCCTCAGATGAACGTTTATATACAATGTAGCCATTCTCATTTTTTATTAACTCAAAATCACCAGTTCTCATCGTTTCCGATTTATTTCGAATAGAATTTATATCTTGGATATATTCAATCAGCTCTTCATCTACACGAAAGTTCATGATTTGGTGTGCTTCTTCACGAGCTTCCCCATTCATAGCTATTTCCGTCCCATAGGTCATATAAGGCACACCTGGTGACGTTAAGATTGCCCCCATGGCATTTTTAATACGAGTTGGTGGAAACATATTTTCCTGTTCACTATACATAGTGAACCTCGGTGTATTTATGTGATCTATCATTAATAGTTGATTATTAGAAGAATTTTCTATTCCTTCTGTGGGGAAATCTAACCCTTTAAATGTATCACGGTAAACTTCCATCAATTTAGAGGAATAAGTTGTATCAAAGTTTCCTTCTGTTTCTTCCAAGGTTATTACATACATCGGAGAGCGAACTTCCTTTAATTTGCTAATTAGCTCATTAATAAATTCTGTAGGAGCTCCATTTAGCTCAGATAATTTAACCCCATCTATTTCATATTTTTTTGCAAAATCTACAAAGACATCTATTAGGGCTTCTTGCACTGCTGTATTTTGAAGATCTAATTGAATTCTTCCATTCTCTGACGATTGAATCCAATCTTTCTTTTCTGAGTCACTTGCCCAAACATGCTTATCGCTATAGTTGCTTAATGGAAATTCGACCATAAACTTCATATCTTTATCATGTGTTTTGTCAATTAACGCTTTGAACTCTTCGTCCGTACCAAATTGCTTTTCGATTTCGTCAAAGCTTAAAATAGCTTTTCCATCATAGCTTTCGGTTGAGAAAACAGAACCCACCGAAAGAATAGTAAAGCCCATATCTTTTACATGAGTTAGCTTCTCTGTCACTCCTACAAAATCGCCACCAGCAAATGCTGCAGGATCCTTAGTGTTAATATGAAAATCATTTGCCGCTAACTGGTTAAAATAACGGTCTACTAGTAAATCATAAATGCTTTCATTTTCTATAGAAGCATTTTCTTCAGCAGCTATAGCTGGAATATTAGAAATCCACAGGCTGCCAAGTAACAGCATGGATAACACATATTTTGTAAATTTCAAAGGAAATCCTCCTCAGGTATCATCTTATATAAGAACTTGTCCATCGTTATTTTAACAAAGCTGCGATCTAATCGCTATTGTTTACGATAAAATCACCAAATATAATTCGTCTAAACTGTGAAAACCCCCGGTTCCACTTCATTACCGAACGGTACTAGGTAGAGAGTTCATCTTGCGATCGATAGACGAGGGTTTTCGATCGATAGAACCCATTTATCGATTGATAGACTCCGATTTCCGCTCGATTAAACCCATTTATCGATTGATAGACCGGGGTCTCCGATTGATTCGTCCTCATTACCGCTCGATACAAGATAAAATTTCTTCTTGCGATTGATAGACCCTGATTTCCGCTCGATTAAACCCATTTATCGATTGATAGACCGGGGTTTCCGATTGATTCCTCCTCATTACCGCACGATACTAGCTTGAAAGTTCCTCTTGCGATTGATAGACCCCGATTTCCGCGCGATAACACCCATTTACCGATTGATAGACCGCAGTTTTCGATTGATTCCTCCTCGTTACCGCGCGATACAAGATAAAATTTCTTCTTGCGATCGATAGACCCCGATTTCCGCTCGATTGAACCCATTTATCGATTGATAGATGAGGGTTTCCGATTGATTCGTCCTCATTATCGCTCGATACTATCTTGAAATTCCTCTTGCGATTGATAGACCCCGATTTCCGCTCGATTGAACCCATTTATCGATTGATAGATGAGGGTTTCCGATTGATTCGTCCTCATTATCGCTCGATACTATCTTGAAATTCCTCTTGCGATTGATAGACCCC
>CAKQHO010000174.1 GCA_934234185.1 uncultured Psychrobacillus sp.
AACAGGTAAAATGTCCTCTTAAATAACCCTGCAAAATACCAAGGGTGTCGTTAACAAAGAAAGAGCTGGATGTTGAATAAAAAGGCTCTTTTCGTAAGGATTGTTGCTAATGCCATAAGAAAAAGACAGCATTTTGGCTGTCTCCATTGTTTAACTAACGCCCCCGTTTGTTTAAGTGTAATCATTCACAAAATATCGAGGAGTCAATTGAAAAATGAAGGACTTTGCAGCTAACAAAATCCTTCACAGTTAATTTTTATTATTCCATAACATTTCTAGTAAACAATTGTTTATTTGTATAGACAATGATACTAACTATCGCAAGCAATAGCCCCGAAATAGCGAATACGATTCTAACGCCCAACAAATCTGCTAGTAGTCCCATAGCAAGAGAACCCAAGCCAAAAATTCCAGTTCCGATAGCACCTAATGATGTATAAACAGTTGCCAACTGTTCTTTAGACACACTAGTTTGAATAACGGATTGTTGAGGAATGTTTTTAATCTGTCCAAATAGTCCGATGCAGAGCGACAAGATTAAGGCAATGATTGGAATGCTGTTCAGGCTAAACAATAATGTGACTAAGAAACTGGCGAATGAACCGACAAAAATAAAGCTTCCCAATTTCTTTTCAACAAAGGAGGAACACTTAATACAATAGACACTACCTAAAATCAGACCTAAAAAGAAAGCTCCGTTGATAAATCCCCACCATTTTTCATCAACGTTCAAAGCATCGTTGACAAATACATATAAAATGGCAGCGATCCAAACCGTTCCTGCAATTGTTTCGAAAAAGTCGATCCAAGCAATCCTTCTTAATACAGGAGTGTTAGATAAAGTTTTCCATCCTTCTTTAATCTGTTCAAGTTTCCCTTTTCGCTCAGTTGTTTTATGATGCACACTTTCTAAAAAGCACAGTAAAATGCTCGCAATGACGAATAAACATCCAACTAACCAAATAAGTTGCTGAGGACTCATAATAATTAAGAATAAACTTCCTACGAACCACATAACTGCTTGTATGACCTGCGTAATGGTTTCTACTATTCCATTAGCTTGAATTAGATGTTTAGGCTTAACATAGTATGGAATCAATGTTTGTCTTATTGGATTTGCACAACCATCCAAAAACGCAATCAAACCTATTAAGAAAAAGATTAAATAGTAATTAGATGCTGTGATACTCGCTAACATAATTCCTAAAATAGCGAGTAAAATCGTTTTTCCAATTTGTGACCCAGCAATTAACCATTTAAGATTTATTTTCCCCACCAAAAGAGGTGTTAGGAGACTGGATATAAACATAGAAGTAGTAATCGTAAAGGGCACAAGTGACGATGTAGTTGCAGAACCCGTTAACACAAAGATCGTGCTTATTACACTAACCATATATAATACATCGCCTATATTAGCAAGCGACTGGCCTACTAGTAATAAAGAAAAGTTTTTATTAAATTTCATTGACATATCCCCCAGTATTCTAATTAAATTCCAGAATAAGAGGACCTATTAAATCGGACTATTCATTAACACTCAGACCCTTTCTTTTATCAGACAAATCTGGGGGATGTAGATTTATCAAAATTGCCTATCAACATCGAGTATATATTAGAATTTTATCACAATTAAACTTCTCAATAATAAAATATAATTTAGAACTACTCTCCTATCTCTCACTAACCTACCCTTAGCAGCATAACAAAAAAATTAATCCTGCCTGGCATATTGCTAAGGAAGACTTCTTTCTTACAAATCTTTGCTGTTCACCTTATTGATTTTCCTTTTTAGGAAAATCAATAAAACTAATATCAAATTATCACTGATAATCGACCAAGACTTTTAAAGGGTTAACTTTACTTTCACTTAAATCCTTAAAACACTGAATTAATTGTTCTCTTCCTATTTTTAGCTCGAATAAATTACTTAGAAGTGAGCCCTTTTGTTTGACGTTCTCGAAATACCATTTCGAATGTTCTTCATAATTCCACCCATCACTAGAACCAATTATTTTCAGTTCTTTCTCATAAAACTCTGGTTGTAGTTCAAATGTATCCTTATTTCCATCTGACAGGATGCATAAATTAGCATCTGGCAATAATGATCTTTGAAGAGTTTTAAAGGCTTCATTATATCCTGAACATTCTATGCCATAACTATAAAAATTTTGGGGACACTCCGATATTTCATTAAAAACATTTTTTACTCCTAACTGTTTGGCTAAGTCTACTCTTGCTTTATTTGGTTCTAATGCATCAATGTGATAAACATCCATATATTCCTTTAGAAAAAAAACGGTTAAAAGACCCATCGTACCCATACCTGTCACTAGTATTTTATCTTCTTTTTTCGGGTTAAGTTTAAGGACCCCTTTTGCTGAGTCGCAAGATAAAATGGTAAGCAACGCATCTGAGTAGTGAATATCTTTAGGGACAAGTATTACCTTATGGGCTTTGACTACCCCGTAATCTTTATGTCCGTAAAACGCTACTACTCTATCCCCTAATTTTATCGCTTCAACCTCTTCACCAACTTCTATTACTTCCCCGTAGCTTTCATAACCAATTTCTTTTGGATAGCTTGGAGACCTATCTGTTATATCAGTTTCCATATACTGCGGAAGTTCTGCTCCAATGCTAATCGCTCCTGCTCTTGTTTTCACTAATACTTCATCTCGATCTAGAGGAGGTAGTTCTTGTTGAATCCACTTCAGTTCTTTTTTTTCACATAATACGAGCGAATTTTGTTTCATATAACCATCCCTAAATATATTTTGTTAGGCTCTTACACTAACTTTTAACTTTGCTCTTTTACTATGTATGAATTTCAACACCAAGAAGGATATTCCTTCTTCAACTAAACTGCCCTTTAGCAGCATAACAAAAAAGAGCTGATTATAGCCCTTTATATTGGAGTAACGCTAACGTTCACGCTTCTAAAAAATTTTGCACTACTTTAATAAAATTTTTGGTTTCCTCAATATCAGGAAAATGAGCACTCTCATTAAAGAGCAACATCCTACTGTTGGGAAGTTCTCTATGTATAAGATTAGATATCGTTACTCCTGTATTACGATCATATATTCCTGCAATGATTAAAATAGGATGCTGAATTTGACTTAAACGGTTAATCAATGGTATTTCCATAGGATGATTTTGCAACGTTTTTAGCATAAGACCTGTATTGGTTAACTGACTTTCTTCCCAGTACGACCTATTTAAGTTAGCCATTCTTTGATTTTTAAATAAAAATCGATCTACAGTTTTAGTATCAACTTGATTCCAAATTTGTTCGTAGAGCTCACTAACAGAAAGTCCTTGGAGTATCATATCGTTGACTCTATTTAATAAATGGGAATCAGCTACTGACATAAAACCAGCAATCTGAACTAATTTTCCAATCTCTAAGTCAAATAAGCTGGGACCTGATAAAACGATTTTATCGATTGCATCTGGTAAAGAATAAGCTATCTCAAGAGCTAGTTCACCACCAAATGAATAACCTAATAAATCAACTTTTTCTGTGCCTAACCATAATTTTATTTTGCTAAAATCAGCAATAAGTTGCTCTCGTTTGTAGTCAGTATCAACTGGTGGCTTCGCACTTCTTCCGCAGCCTCGTTGTTCATAATATATGACTGTTCTAGTCTCTGATAGCTGTGGGCCAGTAGTTCTTTCAAATGTGTAATTATTACCCCCAGGGCCTCCGTGAAGAATAATTAATGGCGTTGTATTATTCTCAGCACCTTCAATTTTAATCCAATGCTTGATTGAATTTATTTCTACATAATATTCACCATTTATTATTGTCAAAATATCACCACTTTACCTTCCTGTGATTAATTCATATAATCAATTCTTCATTTACAAACTTAATTCCTTCTTCCGCTAAACTGCCCCGTTTCTACAATAAGAAGTTCAACACAAAAAGGCATTAATCCTTCTTAGATCAATGCCCCCGTTAGTTTAAGTACATTTATTCACAAACTTTATTAATTTTGAAGAGAAACAAGCAATTATCTCATAAAGGGCCATTGTATCCTAATTACTGACAGTATTATATATGACAACTAATATCATCATAAGTGGAGCCTTTAGTAAACCAGCTAAAAAAGTGAATAAATAGTCTTTAGAGTTCTCGATATATTTCTTCTCTAATAAAGCGTCATACCCAAATAAAGTTACGCAAGATATAAGAATTAATATATATGTGTATGATGAATCTATACCTACACGAACAGAAAGAACTACAATTAAAGAAAGTGTGATTAGTTTTACCCACAACTCATATTTTGTAAAGTATTCTTTTCTTTGAGCCACCTTGTCTTTACCAAACCATTTTCGAACAATGTTATCAACTACATTCGTGACGAAGATTGTACTCATTGTTATAACAACAATTAATTGTATCAATGACTGCATTTTTTTTGCTCACACCCTTATATGTTTATATTTTATCAATATTGCATTTCATCTCAACTAGTCGAGTAGAAGAGAGCCTTTTTACCTTACGGTAAATTGTGCTTCTCCCCCCTCTCAGAACCGTGCTTGCG
>CAKQHO010000175.1 GCA_934234185.1 uncultured Psychrobacillus sp.
GGAAAGCGTCCGTTCGTAGCGGAAATCAACTCTTTTCGCGTTACTTCTATTTTAAAAGAAAAAAGACTGTAGGCAAACTCCAAAATTTCTGGAGTTTGTCTACAGTCTGAGACACATAGGAAACCCTATGTGTCAAAGAAGCATTGTATTATTTTTTTAGTTCTTCTCTTGATATTTCCGCTAATTCAAAATAGTAATCGCTAATGACACGTAAGCCTTGGTCAAAGTTTTCTAAATGGAAGTGCTCGTTAGGAGCATGGAAGTTTTCAGTTGATAATCCAAAGCCCATAAGGACTACTGGCAATCCAAGAATTTCATCAAATGCTGCAACGATTGGAATAGAGCCGCCGCCACGAGTATAGGCTGTCGGTACATGGTAAACCTTCTCATAGCTTCTTCCAGCTGCTTGGATAGCAGGGTGGTCAAAAGGAGTGATAAATGGTTTTCCTTTATCGAATTCAGTTACCGTAACTTCTACACCAACAGGTTTATGCTTTTCAATATGTGCCTTTAATTTTGCGACGATTTCATCAGGATCTTGGTCTGGAACTAAACGACAAGTAATTTTGGCTGCAGCTTCATTTGGAAGTACAGTTTTAATTCCCTCGCCAGAAAAGCCACCGTATATCCCATTAATTTCAAGAGTTGGTCTTGCCCAAACCCGTTCTAAGTGAGAGTATCCTTCCTCTCCAAAAAGCTCTTTCACTTGCAGCTCTTCCTTCAAGGCTTCTTCATCAAAGCCGAGCGCTTTGTATGCTTCACGCTCTTCCTCTAATAAAGGACGGACATTTTCATAGAAGCCATCAACTTCAATCGTTCCTTCTGCATCACGGAAAGAATCTAGGATAGAGACTAGCGCATGAATAGAATTTTGAACTCCTCCGCCATAAAGTCCAGAATGGAGGTCGCTCTTAGCGCCTTTTACATCAATTTGTATCCCACAAAGACCACGTAGGCCGTAGCAGACAGCTGGTTGCCCTGGTCCTTGCATTCCAGTATCAGAGATAACGATTACATCTGCAGAGAGGCTCTCCTTATTGTTCTCAATATACTCCTCTAAATTGGGGCTACCAACTTCTTCTTCCCCTTCGATTAGGAACTTAACATTCACAGGAAGGGTACCTTGTGTTTGAAGAAGTGCTTCAACCGCTTTTACATGCATAAAAACCTGCCCTTTATCGTCACTTGCACCGCGGGCATATAATTTGTTATCACGCACCTCAGGTTCAAATGGCTCAGAATCCCAAAGATTTAACGGATCCACCGGCTGAACATCATAATGACCATACACTAAAATAGTAGGCTTATTTTCAGCGTGTAGCCAGTCGGCATATACTACGGGATGCCCCTTTGTTGGATCGATTTTAATATTTTCTAATCCAGCCTTCTGCAAGGATTCCGCAAGCCATTCTGCACCCTTTTGCATATCATTCTTATGCTCAGAAAGGGAGGAGATACTAGGGATACGAAGAAAGCTTTTTAATTCCTCTAAATGCCCTTCACGATTTTGTGTGTAATAATTATCTATTAATGATTGTTGACTCACGAGATAACCCTCTTTCTAAAAATTTCGTCTTTAGAAATATTATAGCATAATATGAGAGTAGAATAGCTCTATAACAATCATTCTTGTCCACTTTATGACTCCAAAAATTATATGGAAATTCTAAGGGGATGTTTATGAAAAGGAAGGAGAAATTCTATCTGGTCATTAGTACAAAATATAATTAGCAGCAAGTAAATATTATTACATAACTCCCATATAATGAATAAAGTATCTATTTAACTGCTGGAGAATAAAGAGCTATTTACTCCAAACTATCCAAATACAATTTTTAAGAGATATAGTGTGAGTTTTGTGACAACTAAAATAGCAGTATGCTATAGTATTTAAATAGAGATGAAGGAACGTTAAATTATGGGAGGAAAAAAATTTGTACATAGAATTTGTACTTTTGGCTATTTCAGTTCTAGCATCAGCTTTTCTTTCTGGAAGTGAAACAGCCCTTATGACCGTTAACAGGACTAAGGTCCAGCTTAGAGCTGAGCAAGGTGAACTAGAAGCAATTAAATTGTTTGCTCAGTTGACAAAGCCGGACCGTATGATTGTTACCGTTTTAGTAGGAAATACCGTTGCTAATATTTCCACCACATTATTAGTAATTCTTATTGCAGATAATTATGGATGGAGTATATGGTGGTCGGTTGCTGCGATTGCAGCTTTCATTATTTTGTTTTGTGAGGTATTACCGAAAACAATTGCAGCAACCTTCTCAGAGAGAGTAGCCTTTATGATCGCCCCAATCATACGTATAATAGTGGCAATTCTAAAACCAGTAACGTTTCTTATTGCTGGATTAATTAATACCATAATCCGAATCGGTTCCAAGGGGGCAGTCAAAGAGCCTACTATCACAAAGGAAGAGTTACTATCTATGGTAGATCTTGCTTCAACAGACGGTACCTTTGAAGTAGAGGAATCGGAAAGAATTCGAGGGATTTTAGACTTTCCTAACAAAGATGTATCCGATGTATTATCCACACATAGGACAGAGGTAGTAGGAATCCCAATTGAAGCTACATACGAGGAAGTCAGAGATATCGTCCTTGAACATTTTTATACAAGGTATCCAGTTTATAACGATAGTCTAGATACGATAGTAGGAATGCTATATTCGAAAAAGCTAATAGAATGGTCTATGACACCTGCAAAACCATTAGCAGACATAATTGATACAGAACCATTGTTTGTTGTACAAACATTAAGTGTGGAAAAGGTATATAAGCTAATGTTAAATGAAAGAAAGCATATGGCTGTGGTACTTGACGAATATGGTGGCACACTTGGAATTGTTACCCATGAAGATTTAATTGAAGAAATGATAGGACAAGAGATAGAGGATGAAACGGATAATGATGAAGAAATTCTAATTTACGAGACAACTGAGGAGCGTCTAGTATGCGCTGGTAGGTTGGAAGTGGAAGAATTCGCTGAATTATTCGGAGTAGAGATAGTTACGGAAAATGAAACTATTGGTGGGTTCATCTTAGAAAAGCTTGGGCATGTCCCAGAGGAAAAGGAACAGTTCACCTTTGAGAATCTTTTATTTGAAATAAATGAAATGGATCGAAATCGGATTGTCCGTTTAACAATAACAAAAATAGAAGAAATAATACTTCCTGAAACGCAAGAGGCATAGGCCTTTTGCGTTTCTTTCAGCTATCTTACATGTTTGTAATTAAACTGAAAGAGAATACGATAGTGAGTAAGGTTCCCGTTTGGCATTATATAAGTATAAAGAAAAGCCGAGCGGAGGATAAGAATATGCAATCGACAGTAGAAATTATTTATGAGGATTATAATCGTTATATATATTATTTATGTTTAAAATTAACAAAAAGCCAAGTAGAGGCAGAGGACCTTATGCAGGAAGTATGGATGAAGGTAGTGAAATATGAGTCTTACATGAAAGAAGTAGACCATGTAAAGGCATGGTTAACTACTATTTGTATGAATACGTTCCGAGACAAATATCGCAAACAGGTTAGAAGAAGTAAATATGTTGCACATCAGCCAGAGCACTTAGATATCTCGTTATTAGATTTAATTGCTTCGGATGTTCTATCAGTAGAAGAACAGTTAGAAAAAGAAAATGTCGGGGAAATCATACGGACGAAGGTATCAGAGCTTGATACGATTTATCAGAAAACAGTTATGTATTTTTACGTACATCAATTTTCTCTCATTGAAATTGCGGAAGTAATGAAGGTTTCCATTGGCACTGTAAAATCACGATTATTTCGTGCAAAGCAACGCTTAAAAGAACTAATTATGAACGACGAGATAGCTAAAGACTCACTAGTAATAGCATAAAAGGTGAACTGGAAACAGTTCCAGGTAAATACCGAGGCCCCCTCGCTAGTCCGTCCTCATTTGCTTGTCGGGGCAAAGATAGGTGGTTTAAGCATTTCTTACAACAGGGGGGAGCAGATGTGTCTGGAATATTGGTAGGGGGACTGATTTGGGGAGTATTAGTTCTTTTCTTTCTCACTCCATTTAGAGAAGAGCAAGCTGACTCATTATCCTGGAAAGCAAGCCTGTGGAAGATAGTCACTCAAAGAAAGGTAATACTAGTACCTACAATGCTTGCAGTAACCTTGTTCGGTATTTGGTTATATCATGCAGATATCGTTTTTTACCATGAGATACACGGAGAACCACTGACCTTTGATCCAATGATTCGGGCATGGCTTTATATGTTTGGGTTAATGGCCTATACAGTTCTGTTAGCTTTCTTGGTGGTTTATAGAGAAATAAGAAGATTCGCGTAAGGGCGAGTCTTCTTTTAATTATTGGAAATTCCCTAGAACATTTTCTCGTAGATAGGTATACAATGCGCATAAAAAAGCCCTGAGCAACATAGCGAGGGCACTGAAAAACTATATTCTTTTTTATAACTTATTAAGGCTTTAAAAAAATAGGGTACTTTTTGTTCGGGTTTGAACAGAAAGTACTCTATTTTCATATCTATTTCTTACTCTTTTTCGC
>CAKQHO010000176.1 GCA_934234185.1 uncultured Psychrobacillus sp.
TCATAATCCATAACCTTAATAGTCATTTGAATGTCCTTTTATAATGTTTACAGTCACTATAAAAAAGATTAGTTAGTCAAAATCAACCAATATCTTTAACAAAGCTAATTTTTTTAACCCGTCACCTATAAAATATCCAGCAAAGGCAATACCCATTGCTAACCAAAAAAATTCTAAACTCATTACACTTCCCCCTTTTAGTAAATATTAATTCGAAAAGTTCTTAAACTACCAAGCTAGAGCGTGTAAGAAGTTTTATCATTCTATCTAATTTTAACACTTAAATTACATTATATGTAATTGTTGTAATTATTTATTGTAAAATGAAAAAATAGTCTAGTAGGGGCTAGCGAAGTAATCATGACAAGAAATCAAAAAATGAAGTGTTTCGGGGAAGTTATTCAAACTTTAGATTGTTTATACGATAATTAAGTACCTCCATAAAAGCCGAAGCTCTTATGGAGGGTTGATTCACTTAAATCAATAGTTATGCCCGGTAAGATTTTGCAGCAATTCTTAGTATTTGTTCATGAAGATTAACTTCAGTTTCCCCATTTACTAGAGATTTTTGCTGTTTCTCCCGTGTCGGGTTCTGGTGGATCTTCTGAGATTTTGGATCTTTATCCTTCTTGCTCATTCGTTCCGCCTCCTAGCGTTTAAGGTGAAATCTTCATTAGTATGTGTAACTTTTTTATAAAAATTAAATAAACTTCTAAAAAGTTAAAAAATGCAAGGACATGCAGGCATAGAATCTAGTGAAAAAATAACAATACAGTTAGGATTTCCGAAATAGTTACCTAAATATTAAAAGACTTTTAACCTGTATCTATGAGGAGTAAAACCTTTGTACTTTGTTTAAACCGATGATTTTCAATCAATAATAATTTCATTACAAACCTACAAATTTTATAATATATATGAAAGAACATCCTCCTAAAAGAGAACTACTTTTTATAATTCTATCCCAGCAATCCCAAACCCTCCAGGACCAGCATGGCTAGAAATCATCGCACCAGCCTGCATCCATCGTACATTTTCGAAACCATTTTTCTTTACTATTTCATCCATTCGTTTCTTAACACTCTCATCCAACCCGATAGAGTAAATCAAGTATAGCTGCTTTCTATCAATATTATATTGATCTAAATAATCTTGCATGAGTTTTTCTGCAACTACGCTCATATTGCCACGATACTTTTTAGTTGATACAAGTTTTCCTTCTTTTAATTCGATACAGGGCTTTATTTTTAACAATGCCCCTCCAATATAAGCGATATTACTTACCCTACCTCCTGCTTTAAGAAAATCTAAACTACCAGGAATGAAAGCTAGCCTTGTTTTAGGAACGATAGATTCTATTTTTTCAATTAAGTCAACATGGTTAATAGAGGGGTCTTCCTCTAGAATAGCACCCACATACATGACAACTGCAGCTAAACCACCAGTAACATTGAGCGCATCAATTAGAAAAAGATCCTCAAAATCCTCTGCTGCTATTAATGCACTTTGGAAGGAAGCAGATGCCTTCGATGTATATCCAATATGAATAATGATGCTATCAGGAAACTCATTTCTAATTCTTGTAAACAAATCTTGGTATTCATGCACATTCGTTGCTGTGGTTGATGGTATTTTTTTAGTGCGACTATGATAATCAAATACCTCCTCTACAGGTATTTCACCATCTAAATAATCCTTCCCCTCCATCACAACATGCATCGGTACCACTTGAATTTGATGTTTTTCAACCAAGTCTTTCGGTAAATCCGCTCCACTCTCTGTCGATAAAATAATCCTTCTCATGGTCCAGTCCTTTCGAATAACGCAATCATTCTTGCGTACTTCATAATTTATTCTAAATATACACTAAACAGGAACGTTTTCCATTATTATATTCAGAAAACTTTTTGAGAAATAAAAAGGATACTTTTGAAGGCTGCTTTGGCTACAAACAGATGAGGCTCAAATGATGATAATTTCTTATGTTAATTTAATAATAAAGGATTTAAAGAAACTTTCACGAAAATATACATATACAGAGAGGAGAATGTTTATGAATTTACCGATAGCAAAAAGGATTCCTCATCCACATAATTTGCATGGAGATGTGCGCGAGGATGATTATTATTGGCTGAGAGAACGTACTAATCCAGAGGTCATCCAATATTTAGAGGAAGAAAACCAGTATTATGACGAGGTGATAAAGCCACTTGCAGGACAAACGGAACAAATTTTTGAGAGTATGAAAGCTCGCGTTCCTGAAACAGAAACGAAAATTCCCGTGCAGCATGGACTATTTTTCTATTATTCTCGCTTAGATAAAGATAAGCAGTACCCAATTTATGCACGTAAAAAAGCTAGCAGCCGGGAACTTCTAGCTAATGCCGATGAGGAAGTAATCCTTGATGTAAACAAGCTGGCTACTGACGACGATTATTTAAACATAACAGAACAGCGGTTACATACAAATCATACTCATTTGGCTTATTTAGAAAATCGAGACGGTTCCGATCGGTATACGATATTTATAAAGGATTTGGAGACAGGTGAGCTTTTATCAGACCAAATCCCAAATGTCTATTTATATAGCAGCGTGGAGTGGAGTGCATGCGGTCAATATATTTTTTATGTAACCGTTGATGAGCTTCAACGACCATACAGGCTGTGGCGACATCGTTTAGGAAGTGATGTTGCTAGTGATGAGCTGCTGTATGAGGAGCAAGATGTGACGTTCACTTTATTTATTGCAAAATCTCTAAGCGAAAAATATATATTTGTTTATTCTCATTCGAGCACAACGACAGAGGTCCGACTACTACAAGCCGACTCTCCGTTATCTCCTATCCAGCTGATTGATGAGCGACGTCATGGAATCATTTATGATCTCGAGCATTGGGGAGATGATTTCGTAATCCTGACTAATGAAGGAGCGGTAAACTTCCAGCTACTTCGTTGTCCAATTGGTGATTTCACTGCACGTGAAAACATGGTGGCATATAACGAGAGTCGCTACCTTCAAGCTATGTATCCATTTAAGCAGGGCATTCTCATCCAAGGAAGAGAGCATGGCCTAACACAGACCTGGGTGCTTCGAGATGGCCAGTTGGAGCAATTGGAGTGGGATGAGCCTCTATATACCTTGTCTATTTTAGAGGGTCAGAGCTTTGATTCTGAAGAAATACTCATTCAGTATGAGTCATTACTTACTCCAAAAACCATTTTTGGGCTAAATCTGTTAACTGGTGAGAAGAAAACTTTACAGGTTGCTCCTGTCAGTGGAGATTATCATGATGCCCATTATCGCCAGGAGCAGCTATGGGCTAAGGCAGAGGATGGCACAAGCATACCTTTGATGATCGTTTATAAAGAAGGTGCACTGGATTCTGGTCCTGCACCGTTAATATTATCTGGTTATGGTTCTTATGGGTACAGCAGCAACCCATATTTTAGTCCATACCGTCTTCCTTTGTTAGATATGGGAGTTGTCTTTGTTACAGCACAGGTACGTGGCGGCTCTGAAATGGGGCGTACTTGGTATGAAAATGGAAAAATGCTTCAAAAACGAAATACCTTCACCGATTTCATCGCAGCTGCGAAGCATTTAATTGAACAAGGTTATACCACATCTAGTAAGATGGCCGCTAGTGGCGGCAGTGCTGGAGGCTTGCTAGTCGGAGCAGTTGCGAATATGGCTGGAGAGCTCTTTCAGGTAATCGTTCCCCAAGTGCCATTCGTAGATGTCGTAACCACTATGCTTGATGACACGATTCCTCTTACGACGTTAGAATGGGAGGAATGGGGCAACCCAAAAAAGGAGGATTATTATTTATATATGAAATCCTATAGCCCTTACGATAACGTGGAAGCGAAGGACTACCCACATATGTACATCACCACTGGCTTAAACGACCCACGTGTTGCTTACTGGGAGCCAGCAAAATGGGTTGCGCGGTTACGCTCTATGAAAACGGATAGCAACACCCTAGTGCTGAAAACAAATATGGGTGCTGGACACTTCGGTGCATCCGGACGCTTTAACCACCTTCGGGAAGAGGCTGAGTGCTATGCCTTTATTTTAGATAAGCTTGGTGTGAATGTGGCCATAAAAGAAGTTGTCTAAGTTGAAATAGAAAAGCGCAAGCACCTGTTCTGCTGTCTTATCCGTAGAAAAAAGAACGTATTTCTGATTGTAGAAGTACGTTCTTCTCTTTAATTTTAACTAAGCTAGAATAAGTGTCTGCACCTTTTAGTATAAATGCTCCTGTTTATTCATGAATCTAACCAATCGAATATTTTCTCTTAACTCAAGCAAATGAATCCCTGTATCTCCTGTGGAA
>CAKQHO010000177.1 GCA_934234185.1 uncultured Psychrobacillus sp.
ACTGCGGTGGCTAAGGAGCTGCCTCCTCGCCGTTTCCCATTTGCTTGTCGGGGCAGAACAGGCGCTTGCGCATTTCAAGGATGTCCAGCGCAAGCAGCCTTGCCCCTCGAGGTCAAATGGATAACGACTGCGGTGGCTAAGGAGCTGCCTCCTCGCCGTTTCCCATTTGCTTGTCGGGGCAGAACAGGCGCTTGCGCATTTCATAGAATGGAGGACTCGAGATGGATAAGAAAACGATTATTAAGACTTTAGAAAAAATAGCACTTTATATGGAGCTTCAAGGAGAAAACCCGTTTAAAGTAGGTGCTTTTCGCAAAGCGGCTCAAGTATTAGAGTTAGATGACCGAAGTCTTTCAGAGATGGATAATATATCCTCCTTGAAGGGTATTGGTGCAGCAACTGGTGCTGTAATCCAAGACTTGATAGAGACGGGGGAGTCTTCCTTGCTAAAAGAGCTACAAGAGGCCGTACCGAGTGGCTTGCTTCCAATGCTTAAAATACCTGGACTCGGCGGAAAGAAAATTGCAAAGCTTTATAAAGAGCTACAAATTGATTCTATCGAGGCGCTTAAGGGTGCTTGTGAAGCTGGACAAGTTCGTGAATTAGCAGGATTCGGACCAAAAACAGAAATTAAAATTTTGGCAGAGTTAGAAACCTTCCAAACGAAACCAGAGCGTTCCCCTTATTGGCAGATGGAGCCTTTAGTAGAGATGATTGAAGCAATTCTTTCTTCGATTCCTGCGGTGGAAAGATTTTCAGTGGCAGGCTCCTTCCGGCGTGTGAAAGAGACAAGCAGTGATTTAGACTTTATTGTTAGTACAAGATCCCCGAAAGAGTTAAGGGAAGAACTTTTAGATAAACTTCCATTGTTAAAGATAGACGCTGCAGGGGACACTAAGGTGTCTGTCACTCTAGACGTAGATAATGAAGTCGATGTAGATTTTCGTTTGGTAGAACCTCACCAATACGCTTCTGCACTGCATCATTTTACTGGATCCAAGGATCATAATATCAAAATGAGACAGATTGCTAAGGATCAAGGGAAGAAGATAAGTGAGTATGGAGTAGAACTGGAAGACGGTACCGTGGAGCATTTTCAATCGGAAGAAGAATTTTATACTTATTTCAATTTGCCCTTCATACCTCCAACAGTTCGTGAAGATGGGACTGAGCTTTCAAAGCTAGATCAACTATCGACCTTGGTTACGTTGGAAGATATTCAATCAGACCTTCATATGCATACTACTTGGTCAGATGGTGCTCATTCCATAGAAGAAATGGTAGAGGCTTGCCGTGTAAAAGGGTACAAGTATATAGTAATCACGGATCACTCAAATTATTTAAAGGTAGCTAACGGGCTATCAAGAGAGCGACTTTTAAAGCAAATAAAAACGATTCACGAGCTAAACAACAAGTATGATGATATTGAAATCCTTGCTGGAACAGAGATGGATATTCTCCCAGACGCAACATTAGACTTTGATGATGAATTATTAATGCAGTTAGATTTTGTAATAGCTTCTATCCATTCTAGCTTTAGTCAGTCTCAGGAAAAAATAATGGAACGATTATTAACGGCTATGAAGAATCCCTATGTGCATATGATAGCTCATCCAACCGGTCGAATTGTGGGAACTAGAAGTGGCTATAATCCTGATGTGCCAACTTTAATAGAATGGGCGAAGGAGTACGGGAAAATCTTAGAGTTAAATGCAAACCCTCATCGTTTGGATTTAGAGATAGAATATTTAAAGATGGCTCAGGAATCTGGTGTCCCTATCGCTATTAACACAGATGCGCATCACATCGATCAACTGAAATATATGGACGTTGGAACTCGGTATGCTCAAAAGGCATGGCTGAAGAAAGAAACTATTGTAAACACATGGACTCTTGAAGAGTTTAAAAAGCAACTGAAGAAATAAATGAGGAGGTGTCTCTTGTGATTGCTGAAAGAGCACTGAAAACGTTAGAATTTTATAAAGTACGGGAGGAGGTTGCTAAATATTGTACCTCCTCTATTGGTAGAGCTCACATAGATACCCTAGTCCCATCTGTAGAGCTTACACAGGTAACTAAGCTATTAGAAGAAATGGATGAGGGTCTTACCATCCTTCGATTAAGAGGAAATGTTCCGATGGGAGGCATAACGGATGTTCGTCCTCATGCTAAAAGAGCTCAAATCGGAGGCATGCTAAGTCCAGTTGAATTAATGGAAACAGCAAGTACCGTACGAGCTAGCAAAATCCTTCGAAACTTCATCGAGGATGTAGTAGAAAAAGAATCCGTCTCTATTCCACATTTTTTAGAAAAAAAAGAAGCATTACCAATATTGACCGCACTAGAACACGAGATAAATGATTGTATCGATGAAAACGGCGGCGTGTTAGATAGTGCAAGTCAGACATTGCGATCCATAAGGCAGCAACTAAGAATCCAAGTTAGTCGTGTAAGAGAAAAGCTAGAGAGCTACACACGTGGAGCAAATGCTGCAAAAATGCTTTCAGATTCTATTATTACGATTAGGAACGATCGATACGTAATTCCAGTGAAATCAGAATATCGTAGTCATTACGGCGGGATAATTCATGATCAATCGGCCTCGGGACAAACGTTATTCATCGAGCCTTCAGCAGTTGTCCAACTAAACAATGAAATCCGGAGCTTGAAGATAAAGGAGCAGGAGGAAATTGAACGAATTCTTTTGCGTCTTACTGGAGAGGTTGCAGAGGTAGGACATGAAATCTTTCAATTAGTCAGTATTCTAGGAGAGATAGACTCTATATTGGCAAAGGCCAAATACGGTCAGGCTGAGAAATGTAGTATGCCAACTATCAATAATGAAGGATATATTCGTCTTGTTAAGGCAAGACATCCGTTGATTTCAAGAGAAGTGGCTGTACCAAACACAATTGAATTCGGTAAAGAATATACTGCCGTAGTGATTACTGGACCAAATACCGGGGGGAAAACAGTAACCTTGAAAACGGTTGGTATTTGTACATTAATGGCTCAAAGTGGAATTCCTATTCCTGCGTTAGATGGTTCGGAGATTGCATTATTTGAATCGGTATTTGCAGATATCGGGGACGAGCAATCTATTGAGCAGAGCTTGAGTACATTCTCCTCCCATATGGTTAATATCGTTGATATTTTAAAAAAATATAATGATCAATCACTAATCCTTTTTGATGAGCTGGGTGCTGGCACAGATCCCCAGGAGGGAGCAGCGCTCGCTATATCTATTTTAGACGCGGTTCATGGTACTGGGGCAAGGGTAATGGCAACCACACACTATCCTGAGCTTAAAGCATATGGCTACAACCGACCAGGTGTAGTGAATGCAAGTGTGGAATTTGATGTGGAAACCTTAAGTCCAACCTATAAGTTATTATTAGGTGTTCCTGGTAGAAGTAATGCCTTTGAAATTTCCGAAAGACTTGGACTGCCATCTTATATTATCAATCAAGCACAAGAATTTACTGGCACTGATCGTGGCGAAGTAAACTCCATGATTGCTTCGTTAGAGGAAAGCAGAAGGCAGGCAGAGCGAGATGCAGAAGAAACAGAGCATCAGCTAGAAGAAGCAAGACAACTCAAGGAGGATTTAGAATCAAGGCTATCGGATCTTGAGGATAAAAAGGAGAAGCTTGAGCAAAAAGCAAAAGAAAAAGCAAAGAAAATTGTTGAGGATGCCAGAAAAGAAGCGGACGATATTATTTCTGAACTTCGTAAAATGCAGACCAACACACACTTGCTTGTGAAAGAGCATGAGCTAATAGACGCTAAAAAGAGGTTAGAGCAAGCGTTGCCTAACAACCCTGTTTTGAAAAAGCAGAAAAAGCTTAACGAGCAGCAAAAGGTATTAAAGCCTGGAGATGAGGTTAAGGTACTAAGCTTTGGACAAAAAGGTACCCTTTTAGAAAAACTATCTGATAAGGAATGGTCTGTTCAAATTGGTATGTTGAAAATGAAGTTGAATGAATCAGATTTGGAGTATACGAAACCAGAAAAACAAAAGGCTGCTGTTTCTGTAAATGCTGTGAGAGGTAGAGACTCGCATGTAAAGCTAGAGCTAGACCTTCGAGGTGAGCGCTACGAGGATGCAATAATTCGTACAGAGAAGTATATTGATGACGCTGTTCTTGCGAATTATCCACGAGTATCTATTATACATGGCAAAGGTACCGGAGTCTTAAGGCAGGCAATACAACAATATTTAAAAAATCATTCTCGTGTAAAAAGCTACCGTTTTGGAGAAGCAGGAGAAGGTGGCCACGGGGTAACTG
>CAKQHO010000178.1 GCA_934234185.1 uncultured Psychrobacillus sp.
CTTCCTACTATGCCCGTTATCACAAGGTGTGAAGTCGGGATTTATGCGCTTCAACAGTTCAATGGCTGGCTCATCATTCGGGTCTTGTAGTACAAGTTTGCCGTGAATGGCGAGGTCAAGAATCTTGGATTTCGTTTTTGAAATGAGATTACTCATTTCGGATTCTTCACTATCAATGGCATCAACGAATGATAGCCAATAAGATACTTTTTCGATTATTCTAATCTGTTCTTTTGGGGGCGGTAATGGTATAAAGAAGTTCTTTAGAATGTCGAAAGGTGGAATGTTCTTGATTGCAGTACCCTTGCTTTCCTTTGCAGCCTCTCTTTTAAGAATGAAATCAAAGTAAAGCAAATAGAAATTAGAAATGGACTTATCAAAAAGTCTAATGGTCATAAGAGCTTGGTTAATAATACCCTCTCTAATATTGAGTGGCAGCACGTATGTTTCCCCAATCGTCCCTGCGCAACTAACAATAATGTCTTCTGGTTGAACCGCAAATCCTTTGAGTTCATCATACTTGTCTTTGTCTATAAAATAGTGTCCTAACGTAGCATCCTTACTTATGGCATTCTTTTGTTCATAAACTTTATAAGCATTAGGAGAATCTGGCACAAACATGGATTTAGTAAGACTACTGCCAAATGGTCCTTTTTTATAAAATGCTAAATCGTCCAGTCTGCACCAACACCATCCATCCGGCACCTCAAACGGCACATTCCCATAATGTGGCTTATGTGGTTTTAAAGTAATAAACAAAAGTGGTTTATTGCATGAGTATTATTAATAGCGACAATATTATTCTGTGTAATATAGATAGTAGGTATATTTCAATAAAAAAACACAGGTGTTTACTATATTAAAATAACTATTCTGTATCTTTGTGACTTAAAAAGTAATTCAAGGTGATTTTGTTTTTATAAAGGTGTTTGTTCTGTTGTAGGGTGATTTTGATTACATTGTTGAAAGAATTGGATATGATAAAATAAGGCATTGGAAGGTGAATTAATGAAGAAAAGTTCTAATACTATTTGAGTATGATTGATAGAAGACAGATATATCAAGATTTTCAAGCTGCTTTTCCGAAAGAGCATCTTGTAGAAATGACACTTACACAATATACAAATCTCGAAAGACAGAATTCGTTTTGTTATTGGGTTGAATCTAAAACATATGATTTAGGTTCTATTTGGGGTGGCTCTTCTTATAAGTTTGGTATTTATGAATATAGAAACAAACCCAATAAGAATGATTCTCGTATTGTTAGCAATGATAAGTATGCTTGGTATAACAAATATGATAAACAGACTGCTGATGAAGCATTTGCTATTGTCAGAAGCACTATATTTAAAATAGCAGAACATGCAGGCAAAGGTGAATTGGAAGCAATAGAGAAAATAGATGAGTTAGGCGATGCTTACAAATGGAAAATAGCATTCTTATATTCAGATGAGACTCTAATACCAGTATATAAGCGTGATATGTTGGTTAAGTTGGCTAGTTATTTTGGAATGTCTGTCACAAATAAAACTAAAATTTCTGATTTGCAAAGGTTCCTGATAGAACAGAAAGGCGAAAAAGACCTTTTCGAATTTTATGAGGAGTTACTAAATATTGTAAATGAATTAGATAGTTCAAATATGGAACATAAGATTTGGTTATACGCTCCGGGAGAAAATGCATCTAAGTGGGATGTGTGTTTATCTCAAAACATAATGTGTATTGGTTGGGATGATATGGGTAACCTTTTGGAATACTCTTCTAAGAAAGAAATGGCAACTAAATTGCAGGATATATATGGCAAGCCGGGATCCTCGTTTAAAAATGATAGTTTGGCATTATGGGAGTTTGCTTATGAGATGCAAGTGGGTGATATTGTTATAGTCAAAAAGGGACAGAATCAAATAATAGGGCGTGGTATTGTGAAAAGTGACTATACTTTTGATGATTCTTTCTCTGATTTTAAGCATGTTCGTAAAATGCAATGGACGAATGTCGGAGAATGGGAGACAGTAGGCAAGAATGTCCAAAAGACTTTGACCGATATAACCAAGCAGCCGGATTCTGTGAAATCTTTGGAGAAGCTATTTGAAAATAAATCTCAAAAACAATATTGGTGGCTTGTGGCAAGTCCTAAAATATGGAGCTTTTCGAAAACTCCGGTTGGCGAAATACAAGACTATACTCTTTATAATGATAGTGGAAATCAACGAAGGGTATTCCAAAATTTTATTGATGCAAAAGAAGGAGATGTTGTTATTGGCTATGAAGCTACTCCTGTTAAACAGGTGGTAGCTATTGCAGAAATAGCCAAATCTGCCGATGGACAAAAAATATATTTCAAAAAGACTGAGAGCTTATTGAATCCTGTTGATTATTCAGTTATAAAGGATATACCGGGATTAAGTGGCATGGAATTCCTGAAGAATAAGAACGGCTCGTTTTTCAAACTGACAAAAGACGAGTATAACATATTGATGAAATTAATACGTGGCGGAAATCCTATGCATAATCCTCAATATTCCGAAACAAATTTTTTGGATAATGTATTTATAAAATCAGAAGAGTATAACAAATTGAGAAACCTGTTGTTGGCAAAGAAAAATGTCATATTACAAGGCGCTCCGGGTGTTGGTAAAACGTATTCGGCTAGGCGTCTGGCTTATTCTATTATAGGGGAAGAAGATAGAACTAAAATAGAGTTCATTCAATTTCATCAGAATTATTCCTACGAGGATTTTGTGATGGGATATAAGCCAAAAGAAGATGGTGGTTTTGAACTTAGACGAGGGGTATTCTATAATTTCTGCCGGAAAGCCCAAAGTGATCCGGATAAGAAGTATTTCTTTATTATTGATGAAATTAATAGAGGAAATATGAGTAAGATTTTTGGTGAGTTACTGATGCTTATTGAAAAAGATTATCGGGGCGAAAAACATCAAATCCGTCTTGCATACAATGATGAGTATTTTTTTGTACCGGAGAATCTTTACATCATAGGTATGATGAATACGGCAGACCGTAGCCTGGCTATGATTGATTACGCTTTACGTCGTCGGTTCAGTTTCTTTGATATGGTGCCGGGATTTGATTCGGATGGTTTCAAAAAGTATCAGGAGAATCTTGATTGTGACGCCTTTAATAGGGTGATTGATGCCATCAAAGCTCTGAATGTTGAGATTGCTAAAGATGATTCACTCGGAAAAGGCTTTTGTATCGGTCATAGTTATTTCTGTAATCAGGAATCTATTGATGATATGTGGCTTGGAAATGTGATTGAATATGATATTGCCCCTATGTTACGCGAATATTGGTTTGACAATGATAAGAAATTCAAAGAAGAAACAGACAAATTATTGAGCCTGATAAAATGACAATAGACAAAGGTATATTCATTCGCAATATCTATTATATGTTGACTTATGCTTTTCAAGAGCTTAAGCAGAATAACTATGAAGAAATAGCAGGTGAAGAATTTGACGAGATTCATGATTTATTTGCCGAAATTCTAGTTCGTGGCATTTCGTATCAACTTAAGCAAGGGTTACATAAAGAATATATTTCCTGTCATGGTTCATTATCTACGTTAAAGGGCAAGCTTGATATAAATGGTACTATCAATAATTTGATGCGAAAACAACAGAAAATAGATTGTGAGTATGATGAATTATCAGAGAATAACAAATTTAATCAGATATTAAAGACGACTGTTCAATTCTTGCTGAAACATCCGAATGTCAAATCGGACAGGAAAGCTTCATTGAAGCGTCTTATGCTTTTCTTTAGCAATGTAGAAGTTATTGATATTCCGACGATAAACTGGACTACTATGCGCTTTGATAGAAATTGTAAGACTTATCAGATGCTTCTATATGTTTGTTATTTCATTCTCGACGGGATGTTAATGACTACGGAAAAGGGTACGTATAAAATGAGGGATTTCTCCGATGAACATATGTGCAGGCTTTACGAGAAGTTTGTTTTGGAATATTACCGAAAGCATTATCCGGAATTAAAAGCAAAGGCTACTCAAATAGACTGGAATATTGATAAAGAACAGTCTACTTCCAGCATTCTTCCTATAATGCGGACGGATATAACGTTGACATTTAAAGAGAGAATATTGATTATTGATACCAAATATTATAGTAAATCAATGCAATGTCAATTTGACAAGAGAACTATTCATTCTAATAACCTGTATCAAATTCATTCTTATGTAATGAATTATGATGTTAATCATGCTGGGAACGTGGATGGAATGTTGCTGTATGCCAAGACAGAAGA
>CAKQHO010000179.1 GCA_934234185.1 uncultured Psychrobacillus sp.
TGGAACGAATTATGCGAGAAGTGGACCTATATTTAGGGGAGTCAGAAAATTTCGCGAAGCTGAACGCCGGCATAGTGCCACTTACTGGTGATTTTTGCTAATATAATATATATCATTTAAAAAATTACATTTTTAGGAGGACTTATAATTTTAGGAATAAAGGTTAATAAAAAGGTGATGGACTACATACTTAATAAACTAGCAGCCCTTGGTTTACTAGTATTTATAATGTGTATATTTCTCATTTTGGCAACTGAATTTGATTTGTATGAGTTTACAGAGTATTTGGGTAATATTGGAGTTTGGGGAATAATATGCGGATATGCACTTATGGCGACATTGCTTATCGATTTAGTAACGTATAAATGGATGAAGGCCACATGCCGTATAAATATCCTATTGCACGGTTTAGCAGGATTTCTTGTGTTCTTCCCATTTATGGCTGTTAACGTGTTTTCATTGATTGCCGGAAGTGTTGGTGCATTATGTGCATGTATCTATGTCTTTGCCTCCTCCCTTTTAAAGAAAAAAAAGCAATTGTCATGGCTTTTTCTTTCAGTTTTTCCTCTATTGCTCTGCATAAGATTATTCGATTTCACTATTAAAGAAGGTTGGACTGAAAAGAAAACAAATTCTTCCTTTTCCGCAGAGTTTGACCGTTTCAATGGTGAAAATGAGATTCCAATCTTTTTGCATAAGGGAGAGACAGTAACGTTTTATATATTTTTTGAGCAAATGAATGAGGGTGGATATGGGTATCATGTTTTAGATGAACATGGAAAGCATGTGGGGATGAAACAACTAGAGGGTAGGGTAGAGGGAAATAGAGATATTGATACGAAAGCAATCCAGATTAATGCAGAAAAAACAGGTGGATATCTATTAATAGTCACAGGTAATGAATTGGAAGGGAAAATCGATGTAAAATGGGAAGTAAATTAATGATCTTTTAGTCGCTTTATTGTCTACTTCATTACTAAGAGCTGGAATCCGTTCTTTTTTTGTTATTCAATCATTGAGATAGGACTACGGAAGAGCCCTTGAAGGAATTTATGAATATTCTATTGAACATATCCATTAGAAACAATTATTTAGAAACGGAATTTCGGCGTAAAAAGCGGCAAGTGTATATTGAGGTGGGTCTTATATGATAATGGTATATAAAAATATTAAGGGAAAATATTATAAGCAATTAATAGACTTGCTCTCGAGAAATTGTAACCGCTTTGCTTTTGTTGAAGATAGACGATATATGGAGTTTGAAAAAGAGCGGCTTGCCTATATTGAACAATTAATAAATGACATTGAAGAACATATGATCGAAAGACGGTTGCAAAAAGAATGGGAAACCACAAGGCTTTCTGAAGATACAGCATACGTTTATTATTTTAAAATGAATAATGCCACCAAACTGTTTCTGAAAGAACGTTGTGATTCTCTTTTTGGCTGGATCAGTCCTGAGTTTCCTGAAGACTTAATGTTTTACAATGATGAGAAATGTATATTGGCTGTTTGCTCCCACGAGGAATATTTTTTGGTGGAAGAATCTATTTGGGACCGGTTCTTGCTGAAGTAAACGAAGTGCTGTTGACAGATTATAAAGATACTTAAAGTGAGAGAGAGGAAAAATGTATATGACCGAGGGGTACGAAGCCATCGTGCCAGATATGAAATAATAGGTGCATGTCAGGCATCGTACACCGTCGATGATCGTAAAAGATTTATAAGCATAAAATGAAGCAGCATCCTGTTGGGTGCTGTTATTTGTTTGTGAATAATGAAAGGGCAGCCTGTTGAAAAATATAAATATTTTAACTTCTTTCAAAAAGTGAGTAATTACTCACTTTTTATTGAAAGAGGATCAGGCGGGAATTATAATCAATTTGAGTGATTAAACACTCACTTTTTGGGAGGAGGCTAAATTAATGATTGAAACCAATGCTATTCAAGTTCAACAAGTAACTAAAAGTTACGGTAAAAAAGTAGTATTAAAAGATATCAACTTCAATATTAAAGAGGGCAGTATATATGGTTTTATAGGACCTTCAGGGGCTGGGAAAACAACCTTGATCAAGATGATGGTTGGAATGGATACTCCTGATGAAGGATCCATTTATTTATTAGGTGAAAAAATGCCTAATTTAAACATCCTGCAGAAAATTGGCTATATGGCGCAATCAGATGCTCTATATACAGCCCTTACAGGTAAGGAAAACCTTATGTTTTTTGCATCGCTATTTAAACTGGACAAAACTGAAAAAAAGAAACGCATTGCCTATGTTGCAGAATTGGTCAACTTAACCGCAGACCTTAATAAAAGAGTATCAGCTTACTCGGGAGGTATGAAACGCCGATTGTCGCTTGCGATTGCCTTAATTCAGAACCCTCAAGTCCTGATATTGGACGAACCTACTGTGGGAATAGACCCTGAATTAAGATTGAGTATTTGGAATGAGCTGTTAAGGCTGAAAAGCGAGGAAGGAAAGACCATTATTGTAACCACTCATGTAATGGATGAAGCAGAAAGATGCGATTATATAGCAATGGTTAGAGAAGGTTCATTTATAGCATCTGGCACATCCGGCCAATTGAAAGAGCTATATAACGTTGATAGTTTGGATGAGGTATTCTTACATGCCGGGAGGAAATCAGAATGAGGATAACAGCACTGGTTAAGAGGATATTATTACAGATCATTAGAGATAAGCGTACAATGGCTCTGCTTTTCATTGCTCCTTTATTAGTGTTAACGCTTATGAACTATGTTTTTGACGGAAAAACGGTTGAACCTGTTTTAGGAGTTGTAAATGGAAATCAACAAATGATTGAAAAAATGATAGATGCAGATATTGTGGTGAAAGAATATGAAAAAGCATCTGATATAAACGAAACAATATTGGATGATGATTTAGATGGGCTTTTGCAGGTAACAGAGGACAAAGTGACAATAACGTTGCTGAATGATGATCCAACTGCAGCGAAAAGTTTGGAAATGAAGGTTAAGCAAATCTATAGCCAGGAAATCCAATCCCGAATGATGGGAACGAGCGAAAAAACAAGTAGCTCACCAGCACAGGACATACTGAAAACAGAGTATGTCTACGGAAGCAGTGACACTGAAATCTTTGATACGATTAGTCCTGTTCTGGTTGGCTTTTTCGTCTTCTTTTTTGTATTTTTAATTTCTGGGATCGGGTTATTAAATGAAAGAACAACAGGTACCCTGGATCGATTAATGACAACACCTATCAGAAGAGGTGAAGTGGTTACCGCTTATCTAATCGGTTATGGCATTCTGGCCCTTATTCAAACTATCATCATTGTGCTGTTCTCAATAAATGTGCTGGATATGGTTTTGGTTGGTTCAGTTTGGAATGTTATTTTGATAAATATCGTTATAGCACTTGTCGCTTTGTCGCTTGGTATACTACTATCATCTTTTGCAAGTTCTGAATTCCAGATGATTCAATTCATTCCACTCGTAATCGTGCCGCAAGTATTCTTTTCCGGAATCTTCTCAATCGAATCGATGGCCGATTGGTTGCAAATTTTCGCGAAGTTTATGCCTATGCACTATGCTGCAGAGGCATTAAAAGGCGTAATGTATCAGGGGTTGCCTTTTACTGAGATCAGTGGCAATGTTTTAATCCTACTGGCTTTTGCAGCAGTATTTATCGTTTTGAATTTGTTTGCTTTGAAAAAGTATCGTAAGCTATAATACGGAAACGATAATGCTATAAGCAAAGATGGTGATATCAGTGAAAAATCATAATTTACTTGGTGAAATGGCTAAGATGCTGGAAAAGTCCAATAAACAGACGGTTAAGCAAAAGAAAATCATTGAAGTTGCTATTGGCTCTTTCGCGGAAAAAGGGTATTCAAATACATCTACATCTGAAATAGCTAAAAAAGCAGGTGTAGCAGAAGGAACGATTTTTAAACATTATGGCACAAAAGAAAACCTCTTGTTATCTATAATGGTTCCTTTCGTTAAGGATTTTTTTCCTTCCAAGGTAGATGAGCTCATGGGAAGTCTCATGAAGGATAAGTGTTCCTTTGAAGAGTTTTTAAGAGCCCTATTAACGGATCGCAGTGCATTTCTCTCTGAAAACAGAGAAATTTTTCGGGTGTTCGTTAAGGAAGTATTTTATAAAGAAGAACTTAGAAACGAATTACTGCCTATTGCCTTAGAAGTAGGGTCTTATCACCTGAAAAAAGTGATTGGAGTATTTAAACAAAGGGATGAAATTAAAG
>CAKQHO010000180.1 GCA_934234185.1 uncultured Psychrobacillus sp.
GCTGCGCTACATTTATATTGGCCATTAATGTTTAACCAAATGCTAAGTGAAAAATTAGGTAAATGGACATTCTGGTTCTTCTTTATCGGTTTCCACTTAACATTCTTTATACAGCATTTCCTAGGCTTAATGGGTATGCCACGTCGTGTATTTACATTCGGTGCAGATCAAGGATGGGATTTATATAATGCCATCAGTTCTTCCGGTGCTGCGTTCATGGCAATCGGTGTCATTATCCTAGTAGTAAATATTGTTATTACTGTTGCGAAAAATGAAAAAGTTGGTAGAGATCCTTGGGAAGATGGACGTACACTTGAGTGGGCGATTCCACAACCAATTCCATTCTATAACTTTAAACAAACTCCACTTGTTCGTGGACTTGATACTTTCTGGATTGAGAAGCAAGAAGGAAATAAAGAAGGTATGACATATGCAGAGCCTATCTCTGATATCCATATGCCAAATAACTCGTTTATTCCTTTTGTTATGTCACTTGGTTTATTCATTGCAGCTTTTGGTGCACTTTACAATGACGTGCCTAATGCTGATTGGTCTGTACCAGTTCTAGTAATTGGTTTAGCTATAACTGTTGCTTCAATGGCTATGCGTTCAGTGAAAGATGACCTTGGATATCATATTCACAAGGAAGATTTAATGAAAGAAAAAGGGGGTAAATAATAATGGACTTGAATAAAAAGTACTCCCCGCAAACATGGCCTGATCATCCTGAGCAAGCAACCATGGAAGGTAAAAACAAATTCTTAGGATTCTGGTTATTCCTTGGTGGTGAGACTGTTCTTTTCTCAAGTTTGTTTGCAACGTATTTAGCGTTAAGAAACAAAGGCCCAGAGGGAATGGCACTTTCTACAGAAACATTATTTGAATTACCTCTAGTATTTGTAATGACGATGTTACTATTAACATCCTCTTTGACTAGTGTTTATGCAATGTACCATATGAAGAACCATAACTTCAAAGGTACACAAACTTGGATGGCAATTACTGTTATTTTAGGTCTTGCGTTCTTAGCTCTAGAAATTTATGAGTTTAATCACTATGTTCATGAGTTTGGTTTCACTTACGGACACAGTGCATTCTCCTCAGCGTTCTATACACTTGTAGGTACGCACGGTCTTCACGTTGTTATTGGATTAGGGTGGATTATACTGCTTCTTATCCGTAATGCGAAGCGTGGATTTAATTTATATAACGCACCAAAATACTATACTGCTTCGTTATACTGGCACTTTATTGATGTAGTGTGGGTATTCATCTTCACAGTAGTATACTTGATGGGAGTTGTTGGTTAATATGGGTCACGACACACAAGTTTACGTAAGATCTAACACGGAATATGAGTATTTAAAGCGTAAAAGAAGAGAAAACATGCGTCACCAGGTTACAACGTTCTCTATTATGATTTTCTTAACACTTATCGCTTTCACAGCTGTTGCTGCGGATATGTCTAAATACTTCATTATTCCAATTATCCTGCTATTAGCAGCTGTTCAAGTTGTTTTACAACTGTACTACTTCATGCATATGAGTGAAAAAAATCATAATATTCCAGCGTATTTCTTATACTTTGGAGCATTGATTGGTGCAACTTTCGTCATTACTTTCATCACGATTGTTTGGTGGAATTAATGGAAAAAGACTAAGTGAACTTTCACTTAGTCTTTTTTTTGGATTTATATAGGTATAAGCGGTCTTGAATGCATAAGAATTGAGGAGGTTCAGCTAATATGACTGTCTAGATTATGCTTTTATGGTTATACATAACATGATTGCTTACCTAAGCAATTCCTACGCTTGCTACCTAGATACTTGACAGACTAAATGGTTTACTTGTAACACATCCTGCAATATTTACGTTTTAAGGCTAGTTACTTGTGGTTGCCTATATATTTTGGATTTCTTTTTCAAGCTCACTAAGACCAGAATCTTTCCCTTAATCTTTATCTTTCCAGAAATGTCATAGTTCGTTCATTTGATGTTATGTTTGTTGCCCAGTATAATAAGAGTAGCAACCTTTAAAGGAGCGAGGACGATGTCTATCAGCATATTTGGGTTCCAGGCTTTGTGGAGTCCCGTTTTAATTGGATTATTAGCTTGTATAGCTATTTTATATTATTTAATTACCGTCAAATGGAGAAGTGATTTTAAAGTTTCGGAACCGTTAAAAACATCAGAGGCAGTTAATTTTTCTATTGCACTCCTATTGATTTATGTAGTAAAAGGGTCACCGATTGATTTACTTGCACATATTATGTTCTCTTATCATATGGCACAAATGGCCTTATTGCTTCTATTGGTTCCTCCGTTATTAATCAAAGGGATTCCTTGGTGGGTATGGATGGCTACTCTTGAGCTTCCTGTAGTGAAAAAAATCTTTCCATTTGTGACGAAGCCTTTATTATCACTTATTGTGTTTACAGGGATGTTCTCGATTTATCATATTCCATTGATTTTTGATTATATCAAAATGAATGAAGTGTTACATGGTACTTATACACTTGCTTTATTTTTGTCAGCAGTCTTTATGTGGTGGTCCGTTTTTGATGTGGTTAGTGAAGGACTACATGGCTTGAAAAAAATAGGATATATTGTTGCTAGTGCCATACTGATCACACCTGCATGTGCTTTAATTATCTTCTCTGGAGATGCTATGTATGAAACGTATACGAATCCTGATGTTTGGTTGAAGGCCATGGAGCTTTGTGTTCCTGCTGACACGTTATCAAGTCTAAGCTTATCTGGACCTGAATTATTTTCCAGCATGACACCTCATGCTGATCAGCAGCTTGGTGGAATTCTCATGAAAATTATTCAAGAGCTAATTTATGCAGTAATACTTGGATCAATATTTTTCAAGTGGTCTAAAACAGAACAGGATAATGCTGATGCGATTACCCAGAAGGCATTAGATGATTTAAAAGTACAAGCAAAACTATAACTTTTAAGGAGAATGAGGATGAGTCTTCCAGTTTTACCCACGATCAGTACCTTTTTTATTGTACTTAGCGCCATCTTAGTAGCAGTTGGATGGATATTAGTTAAGCAAAGAAAGATAGATGCACACCAAAAAGCTATGACTGCTGCTGCTATTTCTGCTCTAACCTTTTTTATCATTTATGTTTCCCGTACGCTGTTTATAGGTAATACCGCTTTTGGTGGTCCAGAGGATATTAAGATATATTATACGATTTTCTTGATTTTTCATATTACACTTGCAACAGTTGGAGCAGTTTTCGGATTAGTTACTCTTTATTTAGGTTATAAAGATAATATTAAAAAACATAGAAAGCTAGGTCCAATTACAAGTATTATTTGGTTTTTCGTAGCAATTACTGGATTAGCTGTTTACTTACTGCTCTACGTTTTCTATCATGGCGGGGATACTACCTCTGTATTTAAGGCGATACTTGGTGGTTAACTTGACATGACCTGGGACTGTGGGGAGGTAGCTCCTTAGGAAAATCTTATCATATGAAACGATAGATATTGGGGTAAAGATTTTTATATAGTTCCTTATCAAAAAAGGAGACAAAATCAATAGATGATTTTGTCTCCCTTTTTATAGTTTGAAATTTACTTTAATCATACCTGTTTCTTTAGCTGTCAAGAAAATAATGACGATTAATGGTCCGATTAGAAAACCTAATATACCAAATAGCTTGGCACCAACAAACATTGCTATTAGGATAGCAAGCGGGGATATACCCATCTGTGACCCCATGAGCTTAGGCTCCACGGCTCTTCTAATTATTAGCAGGATTACAGCTAACACGGTTAGCTTTGTAGCAAGCACCACATCACCAGTTATAAAATGATAGATAGCCCATGGACCAAGGATCGCGATTGAGCCGAGAATTGGGATAACGTCTATAATCCAAATAACAATAGACATAATTACCGCATACTTAGGAGATATAATAAATAATAGCCCTATAAGGGAAACACCAAGAATGATAAAGCTTGCTAAAATCTGAGCTTTAAAAAAACCTATTCCTACTTTCTTGATACTTGTAGTCATGAAGCGTACTTTTTCTGCTGTAGCGTCAGAGAGGAAGTGGAAGAATTTTACACTTAACCTTTCTAAATCAAGCATAAACAGGAAT
>CAKQHO010000181.1 GCA_934234185.1 uncultured Psychrobacillus sp.
CTAAGAACGTCACATCGTGTGACAACGTTTTCCTGACCAACATCCTGTTGGCCCTCGAGGGGCAAGGCGCTGGAGCTAGACAAATAGAAAAGCGCAAGCGCCTATGTCTGCCCCGACAAGCAAATGGAGGACGGCGGCACGGAAGGAAAACTAAGAACGTCACATCGTGTGACAACGTTTTCCTGACCAACATCCTGTTGGCCCTCGAGGGGCAAGGCGCTGGAGCTGGACAAATAGAAAATCGCAAGCGCCTATGTCTGCCCCGACAAGCAAATGGGGGGCAGTGAGAAGAGAAGCTAGACAATAATCGCTGTGATCTTATATATTTTCTACCCTTTAAAAAATCGCAAAGTCACAAGGACTTTGCGATTTATGTTAGACAATTGTAGAAGTTACTTTTGGAGCTCCGTATTTTCCTTTTGCACCATGGAGAACTGGTCCTACGTATTGGTTAAGCTTCCAACCGTGAGCGATTGCAGCAGAGACAAATCCTTTTGCCTCAAAAACAGCATCGGAAACAGCTAGTCCGTTTGCAAGGTTAGCTGTAATGGCAGCTGCAAATGTACATCCAGCCCCATGGTTATAGGTAGTTTCCGTTTTTTCTGTTTCAAGTAACGTGTGTGTTTTACCATTATAGAATAGGTCAACAGCCTTTTCATGTTGAAGCTGCTTTCCACCTTTAATAACTACATTCTTCGCACCAAGAGAATAGATTTTTTCAGCAGCTGCCTTCATATCATCTATTGTTTTTAGAGCACCTAGTCCAGATAGCTGGCCTGCTTCGAATAAGTTTGGTGTTACTACTAGGGCACGTGGTAATAGATGAGTAATCATTGCATCTACTGTACCAGGGTTTAGGACTTCATCTTCTCCCTTACAAACCATTACTGGGTCGATGACAATGCTTTTAACACCAGATTGCTCAATAACATTTCCGGCAGTTTCGATAATTTCCTCTGTGCTTAACATACCTGTTTTGATCGCATCAACATTTGTCGATAAAGCTGTTTTCGCCTGACGTTGAATTTCTTCTACTGGTAATGAAAATACGCCGTGACTCCAATTGTTATCTGGATCCATAGTTGCAATTACTGTTAGCACACTCATTCCGTATGTTCCATGCTCTTGGAATGTTTTTAAATCCGCTTGAATTCCTGCACCACCAGAAGTGTCAGATCCTGCTATAGTTAACGTTTTTTTTATAGTCATCTAAAATATCTCCTTTATTTGTAAAGAGCTAATATCCTTCATTGTATCAGAAAGAAGTGAAAATTCAATTCAAGTAATTCGAGGAAAAGGATATTTCTTACAAAAAAGGTGAACATTTTTGAATTTGGGGAATAGAAAAGAGAAAAACTTTTAATGAGAAACTTTTTTGGTTCTATAAACGTAAGAGATTAATAGGAAAAGAGGGATGGATATGCGAAAAGACGACAAAATTCGTGAGATGGAAAAGCTTTTGAAGGAACTAAAAGCACAACAGGATGAAACAGCTGTAACTTACGCAGAGAGTCCTAGGAGGGGGAAGAGTATTCGATTTTGGAGATACCCAGCGTTATGGAGATTTGGCTCTAAAACGATTGTTCTTGCTGCGATTGTAGTACTTCTTGTACTAGCTGCTATTCCCTTTGCTGCCTATTGGGCGATTCAAGGGAGTACCTTTACAGAATCAAAAGGTGCCTTTGTTGAGAGAGTACAAAGCTTAAATGAGCTAGCGACTGCTGAAGCCTATACAAAAGTAGTGATTGAAAGACAAGATAATACCCTTTTTGGAAAAGAAATCGGAATAGATTTACCTGGTACGAAACGACAGCTATTGGTGGTAGTCCCGGGATCTGTGAAGGCAGGGGTTGATTTTTCCCAAGTAACAGATGCAGATATTTCCCTTAACGAAGAAAAAAAGACAGCAAAACTCACCTTACCTGCAGCTCAATTTCTTGGTGGTCCCGAAATACTATTTGATCAAGTAGAGGTGTATTCCTACGAAGGATTATTCCGTGAAAAGGCAAATATTGAAGAGGCATACGAACTTGCCGAGACTGCACAAAACATGATGATAGAGGAAACCGCCGGGCAGGGACTTCTGCAAACGGCCCAGGAAAATGCAGAGAAGGCTGTAAAAGAGATGTTCCAATTAGTTGAATATGACGTGGAAATAGAATTTAAGGAGTGACGAGATGACTAGCTGGAAGGAAGTACTAGAGGAAGAATGGGACAAGCCATACTTTCAAGAACTTCAGGAATTTCTGAATAAAGAATATAAGGAGTACACTATTTATCCTGAAAGGTCAGACATAGGAAATGCTCTTCGCCTCACACCTTATGAGGAAGTGCGGGTGGTAATATTGGGACAGGATCCATATCATGGATTAGGACAAGCCCATGGGCTAAGCTTCTCTGTTCAACCAGGTGTCGCTATTCCTCCTAGTCTAAGAAATATTTTTAAGGAACTTTCTGATGACTTAGGCTGTCCTATGCCAACTAGTGGCTTCCTGGAAAAGTGGGCGAGGCAAGGTGTATTATTGCTAAATACAGTGTTAACCGTTCGAGATGGCCAGGCAAATTCTCATAAGGGGAAGGGCTGGGAACAGTTTACAGATGTGATTATTCAAAAATTATCCGAGCGAGAGGACCCTATAATATTTGTTTTATGGGGGAAGCCGGCTCAGGCTAAGATAAAGCTCATTAATACACAGTCAAATGTAATCATTCAAGCACCTCACCCAAGTCCGTTAAGTGCACATCGTGGTTTTTTTGGTAGTAAACCATATTCTAAAATTAATGATCAGTTACTAGCATGGAACGAGAAGCCAATCGATTTTTGCCTATAAATATGCTATGATAGCGTTATAGAAAGTAGGGTTACCGGTGGCTGTTAATTGCTTTAAATGTCGAAATTTTTTTATAACATGGGATGCTAATCATCCGCGTGGCTGTAAAGCTTATGCCTTTAAAACGAAGGAACTCCCCTCCATTCTAGTGAAAAGAACCTCGGGTGTGGAGTGCTTAAGATTCGAACCGAAGTTAGGGGAGGATGGACATCAATGATTTCAAATAACCAGATTTTGATACAAATAGAGAAACAGCTGCAAATTGCAAGGCAGAGCACTAGTGATTCCGCGTTTAGGGAACATATGGCTGCGATCCGCGTGCTTTGTGAGTTAGCGCTAGATAGCTCAATAGGCTATGAAGCAGAAAAGATTACCTCCATACCTAAAGTGACAGCTCCAGCGGCTGGCATACCGATCAAGGAAGAAGATGCAAATGGAGAATCCTTATTTGATTTTTAAAAGAGAGAAGGAATAACAGTGAAATTTTTTCTTATAGCTGGTGCAATTAACGGTTTTTTGTCTGTTGCATTAGGTGCCTTCGGAGCACATTTACTAGAAGGACGTATTGAAGACAAGTATTTGGCGACTTGGGAAACGGCAGTTCAATATCAAATGTTTCATGCTGTAACACTAGTAGCGATTAGTATTTTAATGAGCAGCAAAATATTTGGTGCAGTATCCTCTTTAAATACAGCGGGATATCTAATTTTAGCAGGAATCATTATTTTCTCAGGCAGCTTATATGTCTTAAGTTTAACTGGAATTAGTGTGTTAGGGGCAATCACACCAATTGGAGGCGTGGCTTTCCTTGCTGGATGGGTCATGCTCATTGTCACAGCTGTTAAATATGCAAGCTAATTAATCAAATCTCCTATCGGAGGTTTGGTTTTTGTTTATCTCTAGAATAAAAGATAGCCAGGACTTATGGGTCCATTCCGAAGTCTAGCCGTTACCTCGGTTGATTTTCAGCTTCTTCTCACTACAAAAAAACGGCTTATTCGTCAATCGAATAAGCCGTCTTCTTACTTAAAAATAGTTGATTTCCTCATCAAACGTTGCATAGTCGAAGTAAATCATTAATATTAAGTATCTTTTTCCATTAGGCTCACTAATGATTACATGATCTCTTCCTGCTGCCTCCACGTAACCTGTTATGACCAGATTGTTCCGTATAGCATTGTTTTCAAAGGTAAAATAGAACGTTCCTAGTTTTCCTTTGTTTGCTCTTAAAATATTTTCTACATATGATTCCTCTTGACGGGAGGTGGTAGGAAGAGTAA
>CAKQHO010000182.1 GCA_934234185.1 uncultured Psychrobacillus sp.
ATTTCCGAGAAAGCTTATAATAATCTAATGGCAAACGCTAATGCAATGATTGAAATTTGGCAATAGGCAGAATGACAGGTAAGGGTATACCTCCAGTATCAGGGAAGGCCTGATACTGGGGTATACTCTTAAAATATTTAGTGAGGGTTTTTGCAAACAGTTTCAGCTACATAGCAGAATAATAAACTAATGGATATCTGTGAGCGGTATTATCAGTTGTCAAAAGTAGGAGTGAAGATAATTGGAAAAGAAAACAACGATTATAGCCCTATTAACGATGTTATTTTTGCTAGGTGCCTGTTCGGCTTTAAAGGCTGGTGATGATAGCGAAGTAATTATAAGTACGAAATATGGAAACATCTCTAAAGATGATTTATATAAGGAAGTGGCAAATACAGAACGCGGAAATGAACTGATTCAGAAGTTGGCTTATATGCAAATATTGAAAGGCAAATATGATGTGTCTGAGCAGGAAGTGGAGGAGCGGATGGTCGAAATAAAGGAACAAGCAGGTGATAAAGGAGACCTTACAATGTTTCTCCAGCAACAAGGCTTTAATGATGAAGATGAACTAAGGAATTATGTCGAACAATCCCTTTATTTTTTTAAAGCAACAAGTGAGGGCCTAAACGTCACAGACAAACAAATAAGAGATTATTATGAACAGAATATAGACCTATATACAGAAGTTAGGGTCAGCCATATTCTCGTCGATAAAGAGCCAATTGCCAAAGAAATTAGGGAGGAACTTGAGAAAGGGACCGACTTTGCAAAATTAGCAAAAAAAGAATCATCCGATACAGTTTCTGCCGAACAAGGGGGGGATTTAGGCTATCTTACCGGGCAAAGCCAAGAATTGGACCCAACCTTCCTTGCTTCAGCTATGAAATTAAAAAAAGATGAAGTGAGCGAGCCTGTGAAGACCGTGTTCGGATACCATATTATTAAGGTGACAGATAGAAAGGAGAAACCATTAAGTGAAGTGAAAGAATCAATTAAGCGAGCTCTTATGGAAAAAGACGCACTGCCTATTCAAGAGGTTTTAACTGAGCTTAATAAAGAAATAGAGATAGAAGAAGGATTATTTATAGATGCATTTAAGGAGGCGGAATAATGCTAATCGGAGATTCCTTCTGCAGGTTAGGACGGTCTATCTAATTTAGATTAGAGGTACATAATTGTCTATAAAGAATAACTGAAGGTATATGTGATGAACAGGCGAGATACGAGTCGACGTGCTGGGATTTGACAATTAGACGAAATAAAAGGTGAGTAATGAAACGGTGATTAAAACGAATATTTGAAGAATGAAAATTCGTTAATTTATTAGCTGGTAAACGCCAAATATGCCTTATTACGAAGCTTTGCTTGATTTAGAGGTGTGAAAATAGACTAATGTGTGGATGTGACGATAATATATGAGCGATGTTTCCGATAAAGTTGATATTAAATATCATTTTGTGGTTGACAAAGGGAGCATTACAAATAAGCATAAAAGAGATGTCCCTGCAATTTTAGCTGTAGATGCCTCACTTTCAATAAGAATTAATGGGGAATTATATTTTGAAACAGAACTTGCTATACTTGAATTTTATGGAGCATTGCATAGTTGGAAAAAGGAAATCACGGAGCAGTAAATACCAGAATTGCATTATTACACAGTTGAATATGCTGATTATGAGGATGGAGCCATTCTGTCATTGATTCCCTTTTCTAATAAGGCAAGAGTGAAATCGATATGGGCGGAGAAGGATATATATAATGTGTTTGATCTCGATTATATCGTGAATGAATTTGTTCAATTAGAAGAAAATTTAAGGCGTGATATAGAGGATTACTTTGGGATAAAGTTAAAGGGTTTCATCAAACACATTCCTATACATATCGCAGACATTTATAAGTAATTAAATAGTATGAATGAGAGGCTTTCAATAAGTGAGTCTCTTTTTCTTGATGATTTTGGGATTTTCCAAACATATTAACAAACACGATTTTCCGATAACTGAAAAAACAAAGACCAGAAAAGACTAATCTCTTTTCTGGTCTTTGTTCGTATTCGACTACTATCCAATTAAATGATTAATTGGAAGTTACGACAAAGGAATTTACAATACTTAAAATGAATAAATACACTTGAACAATGAATACAAGAATAATAAATACACGACCTTTAGATATGGTTCTCTTCTTACCGAATGTCCACGGAAATAAAAAGAACATCGAAAGAATCGGTATTATGCATAGTAAAGAGAGTATAGGACCAAACTCTAAGCCGAGCAAGATAAAGAAAAGCATATAGAAGACAAGCTGTAAGACAGTGATGATTGAAATGATAGATAATTGTTCGTTGAGGAAAGATGCCCTATTAGCAATGAGCCAAAGAATGAACAAAATAATAGCCGCACTTTCAATGATTAAAATGAATGGTGAGTTTATAGCTAAAAATCCAACTACTAATAAGATGAAAATACCAAGTAATTGCGTTTTAGCCTTATTCTTCATATTGGCAGATGTCCAGAAAAATAATAAGACTATGGTGAGCAGAGGTGAAAATAACAATGAATAAATAATTGTTGCGTCTAACAATGATATACCGTCCAAAAAAACGCCTCCTTCCTCATTGATTATATGCGTGTGGTACCCCTTTAGGAACTTTTTCTAAGAAACCAGCTTCTTTATTCAGTCCGCGAAAGAAGGCAACTAACCCATCAGGGAGTTGCCTTTTACCTGTTTTTAATGGATTTATAAAGCTTTAGTCGAGGTGATTTTCAATTTGTTTGGCAGGTTACTTCTCGCATGATCGTCCTTTTGGATTAATCCACACCTCTCCAAGAGGATTGTAATTTTTGCAGCAGCACAATTTGGCCGAGATGATACGTATCGTGCATCATGACATTGCTGAGTAAACGCTCAATAGAGTACCGATTAGGAGCATACGAAGTGCTTAACCTTTCATCATCAAGGTTCTCGATAACTGATTTCATTTCACTAATGACTTCATTAAGGCGCTGCACGGTCTGGGACCATCCAGTTACATCTTCTGGATCCCCTGGATTTCCAAAGGTTTCTTCATTGTCTTTTGGCTTATGTGGATTCTCTGTACCGTTAATTCGATGGATTACATCGTCATTCCAAAATATCAAGTGGTTGGCAATCTGCCAAATCGAATTGCTATTTCCTGGCCCTGCCCATGCTGCCTCTGCTGCGGTGACACCATTTAGCGCCTGCTCAAAGGAAGCGAACCATTCATTCTCTTGGTGATGCATCTCAAGTTGTTCTAAAAACATCTTGGTCTTGCTCACTACTTTCATACAACTCATCCCCTTACTATTTAGTGTCATTTTTCAAGGCTGAGAGACATGAAGAAACTGAATATGCATAAATGACTTGTTGCTAAAAAGGTATAATCCAAATATTCCTGAAATGGAATACCTTCCTTTCTAATCAGATTTTTATTCTCCCTAACATGGCTGGATAATCTGAAATTCTGAGGGCTTTAGACTGTAGGAAATAAACATTATCTACATGAAATTCATCATTCTTTTATAGTGAGAATGAAGAAAAGCCATGACTCTGACTTATTCGATAGATGTATCTGTAATTCCTTCCAATGACAAATGACTATTTGGTTTTTGCATGCATGAAGCAGTTCTACCACTAAGACCTCATACAATCACAACGAGGGTAACTGGGATGAGTTGAAAGAATGAGGGGAATCGTTACAAATAGCGTGCCGGAACTACTTTATTTAAGAGGTATATAAAAGCGGGATCTATTCAATTCGAGGAATGAGCTGTACAAAATAATGTTTATTCAGGGTGATGTTCATACAGACTGTAGAGTCTTGTTGAAAGAGTGAGAGCAGGCTATCAGTAGGGGAATTCTAATAAATATTTCATTTACTTCGAGTCTTAAGAGTGTAAAAAAGCATGGATATTGACAAGAATATAACGTAAGTTGGATTTCTCTGTTTAGGACTGTCTGAGCGGGGGCTTCATACCTATTTTATGGAGGACATGTGATTGAGCAGCATTCTATTCTCCTGTTTTCTGGAAATAAAAAGGAATTTGGAAGAATTTCGGCGAATAATGGCAGTAAAGAGGATATGA
>CAKQHO010000183.1 GCA_934234185.1 uncultured Psychrobacillus sp.
GTTTTCTTCTAGCTCTTTTGTTGCTTCATTTCCTCCACATGCTGTTAAAATACCTAGGGACAATAGTAATGTACCCAAAATAGAAAGCGTTTTCTTCATGTTGTTTAAATCCTCCTAGAAAATATTGATTATGCGAACAAACTCTATTATACATATTTTTAAAGAATATAGGAGAAAATGTACTTTTCAATTTATTTACGTGGTTATATTGGTTCAGATAATAAATCATTCAGTTTAACTGATCATTATTGATGGCTGTTTTCGTAAAGATGTGTGGTGTTAGCTTCTATGGCACTTCTCTTATTTTATAATTAAGAATGTGAATAAATATACTTACACAAACAAGGCGTTAGTTTAAGGGATACGTACCCAATTACCTGCTATCAATATGGAAAGGGATCTCATTTTTAACGCTTTTGTTACTCTCACAATCATCGAATGATAATTCTATTTTTGTATATCAATAGGCAGATGAAGTTTAATCTCTTTTTTGTAAGTGCTTACACAAGAGATTTAGTGCAGTCTTTAGTTCCTTGGCATTCTTTCGTGAAGGATATTTGCTCTTTTTTGCAATTGAATACTTGATATATAAGCATTTATATGTGTATTCCCCTATATAGGAGAATATTCTAGCTCGGAACAAAAAAGCGCAGAGGACTTAAAAAATCATAATTATCTAAAAATTATTAAAATTCCCTTTATTTATCAATCATTTTATATTATGATAGTAAAATCATATTTTGTTAAAAAAAGGGGGAGACATCATGACACAAATGTATGCGCTTGTGATTGTAGTAGGAATTCTATACATAGGGGATGTAGTGGCAGCGAGAACAAAGGCTTGGGTACCTTCAGTCTTTGTTTGTGCTGTTTTATTTTTGGCAGGCTACTGGACGTTCTTCCCGCAGAATATTGTTGAAATTGCTGGTATAGGGCCGGTTGTGGCGACAATGTTTATGTATTTACTTGTTACGAATATGGGGACCTTATTATCCGTTCAAGAATTAAAGAATCAATGGAGAACCATTGTGGTCGTTTTATCCGGTATAGCAGGTATTATCAGCATTTTGTTCCTTATCGGGACATTCATTTTTGATTTTAAAACGATGGTGGTGGCGATTCCGCCGCTTGTTGGCGGCTTGGTTTCCTCGTTAATTATGTCTGAGGGGGCTGCTAATGCAGGGCTTGAAGATTTAGCTGTATTTGCGATTGTGATTTACGTGATGCAAGGCTTTGCCGGTTATCCGCTTACGTCAATCATGCTGAAGAAAGAGGGTAAGCGGATTCTTGAAATGTACCAAAAAGGGGAGATTCATTATACGGTGCCTGAGGAAGTGAAGGAAGATGTACCAGTGAATCCTAAGCTCTTTAAAGGTGTGCCTGCGAAGTATAATACGGATTATTTTAAATTTCTTCGGTTGGCCATTGTCGGGGCTTTAGCATATGGAACATCGGTGCTGGTAGCGCCTGTTGTTACCATTAATGCTCTTGTGCTTTGTCTTGTCTTTGGAGTTCTTGCTACATCAATCGGTTTCCTGGAACGCCAACCGCTCGAGAAGGGAAATGGGTTCGGGATTGCTATCATGATTCTCATGCTCTTTGTGTTTGATGGACTTAAGAACGCAACACCAGATATGATGATTCGAATTATCGTGCCTCTTATCGTATCGATTATCCTAGCGGTTATCGGCATGTTCATCTTTTCATTCATAGCAGGGAAAGTATTGAAAATGAGTCCTTACTTAGCATTCGCGGTGTCACTTACAGCATTATTTGGATTTCCAGCAGACTATATCATTACGAATGAAGTAATTAAATCTTTGGCAAAAACAGATGAAGAAAGAGAATTATTATTAAGCCGAATGATGCCTCCGATGCTTGTGGGAGGATTTATCTCTGTCACCATTGTATCCGTCATTCTTGCCGGTATCTTTGTAGGCTGGCTATAAAAAGGGGAGAGAACAAAATGAATCAAGTAAAAGAGATAATCGAGAATTTAAATGAAGAGCTCGTTTCCTTACGTCAAAAGCTGCACAGTGAGCCGGAGCTATCATGGGAAGAGGTAGAAACAACAAATTTCGTTTGTGCCTATTTAGATGAACTGGGCATTCCCTACCGCAGAACAGAACCGACTGGTGTGATTGCTGAGATTACAGGAGGGAAACCAGGAAAGACAGTTGCACTGAGAGCTGATATGGATGCTTTATCGGTACACGAAATAAATCAAGATCTTGTATACTGCTCGAAATCAGACGGCAAGATGCATGCATGCGGACATGATAGTCATACAGCCATGCTCTTGGTTGCCGCGAAAGCGTTGAATCAGTTGAAGGACGAAATTCCAGGCGCTGTTCGCCTCATCTTCCAGCCTGCAGAAGAAGTAGCTGAAGGGGCAAAAGCAATGGTTAAGCAAGGGGCGCTTCAGAATGTAGATAATATCTTCGGTATACATATTTGGTCCTCTGTTGACACGAACAAAATCCAATGTGCCAAGGGACCGCAGTTTGCATCAGCAGATATCGTCCAAGTGAAATTTACGGGCCGGGGAGGTCATGCTGCCCAGCCGCATGATTCGGTGGATGCGGTCATGATGGCATCCAGCTTTGCCTTGAATGTACAGACCATTGTATCAAGAAAAGTGAACCCGCTGCAGCCGGCTGTTGTAACAATTGGCCGAATGGAGGTCGGGAGTCGATTCAATGTCATTGCAGAGAATGCGGTATTGGATGGGACGGTGCGCTGCTTTGATAAAGGTGTCCGTACATTAATTGAAGAACAAATTCGGCATTATGCCAACCAGGTAGCTGAGCTTTACGGAGGGACGGCTGAAGTAACCTACATCTATGGAACCCAGGCTGTCATTAATGAAGAATACAGTGCCAAGCTGGCGGAAAAAACCATTAAAGAGTGCTTTGGAGATGAAGCATATCATATAGATGATCCAACGATGGGCGGAGAGGACTTCAGTTTCTATTTGGATGAAGTTCCAGGATGTTTTGCACTAGTCGGCTGCGGTAATACGGAGAAGGATAGCCGTTGGGCCCATCATAATGGTCATTTCAACATTGATGAAGATGCACTGAAAGTTGGGGCTGAGCTATATGTCCAATATGCATTTGCTTATTTAACGGATAGTGAATAGAGGATGGAATAAAAGAAAGCTTCTCATATGCAGGATATGAGAAGTTTTTTTGGTGGAAGTGGTCTGATTTCAATTGACACTCCGTTCGTTCTCCAATAAATCAACAGATTCTCGTTTGATTTGACCATACAACCAATCGATTGCATCGGCTAAATTCTCAGCAACATAATCTAGTTCTACATCTTTTCGTTTTTCACCATGCTCATTTAATGTAGTATGACCTGCTCCGGTTTTCACAAGTATTTTCTTGCAGTTTGCCGATGAAGCGGCCAGCATATCACTCCATCGATCACCAATCACCATGCAGTTTTCTAATGTTAGATTATGTTTTTCTGCGGCATGTAGCAGCATTCCTATGCCTGGCTTTCGGCAACGGCATCCTTCCGTGGGACTATGTGGACAGATGAAAACATCATCAAAGCCAAATCTGGTTAATTCTTCTGTGAAATCATGAATAGTCGCTTTCCCTTCAGAAATTCCAGGTTGATTCGTAAATGAAAATACGTTGATTCCATCACTCTTTAACTGGTGAATGAGTTTTTTGGAGAGAGGAAATAATTTGAATTCACCTGGATAATGTATCGTGTGGTCACCACCAATGGTTCCATCTCTGTCTATAAATATCGCTTCTATCTTTTGTATGTGACTCACAGAATTCCTCCTATATAACAAATATCTACAATACTCTTATATTCGGCTATATGTAAGGCAATTCCTCCTTCATTCATTCTGCCTAGCTAAAGTTATGGTATTTTATAAATACAAGCAAGGATTTATCAGGATGAAAAACAAGGGGTAAGGGGGTAATACCTTGATCAGATTAGAAAAAATGAAGTCAGTTGAGTTTCAAAGATATCTCGAGTTTGCGATCAAAAACTATGCAACCGAACATGTTAAAGCTGGTAATTGGGATGAGTCAGATGCACTTAGCAGGGCCGCTTGGGAATATGAGAAGCTATTG
>CAKQHO010000184.1 GCA_934234185.1 uncultured Psychrobacillus sp.
GATGCTGAATAAGGAAGGTTGGTCTTATCAGAGCAGGACGTGAAATTTTTTTATATAACAAATCAATCAAATTTCCTCTTCCCATTAATTTTGCCTCTGGGTTATCTAGGTGAATTCCTTTTTCTTCGATTGCCCGATATAGCTCATTGGCTTCTGGATAAAGGTTTATATCAATACCCGAGTCTCTCCAAATTAGATCACGGAAAGACATAACTTCCCATTCGAGAGAAAAGTCAATTAATTTCCCTGCTATAGCTATTATCGTTGTCTGAAAGGTATGCTCGAGTACGTATAAAACCATCTCCCTCATTAGTTTCATCGTATCCTCATAACTCCAATAGGCTGCATAACCTTCGAGCATGGTGAACTCCTGTAAATGCTGCGGGCTAATTCCTTCATTTCGAAAGCATCTTGCAAATTCAAAAACCTTAGTGAATCCTCCAACAATCAACCTTTTTAGATATGTTTCTGGTGCAATTCGAAGATTTAGCTCTGTATCCAAGGAATTGTGATATGTTGAAAAAGGCTTTGCAATTGCTCCAGAGGAGGTGTGCTGTAGCACCGGTGTTTCGACTTCTAGGAAATCATGATCCTCAAAGAAACGACGTATAGAACGGACTAGCTTTGTTCTAGTAAGTAAACGATCTTTCGTTTCCTCGGTCATGATTAAATCCAAATAACGCTGACGATAGCGCAGGTCAATGTTATTTAACCCATGCCATTTCTCGGGTAGCGGACGTAACGCTTTCCCAAGAAAAGTGTAAGATTGAATTCGTAGTGTCTTTTCACCAGTTTTGGTGGAGTACATAGTACCTTCCACTCCGATGAAATCTCCTATATCAACAGTTTGATGGAATTGTTCAAAGTAAGTATTTCCAACTTCCTCTTTTTTTAATAAAAGCTGAAGGCTGCCTTGTATATTAGAAATAGAGATAAAGCTAAGTTTGCTGAAGCTTCTAATACCGATGATTCTTCCGGCCACTCTGATTCCATCAGCACCATCCTCTAACTGTTGCGCTTCCAAAAGATCATAATTTAAAGAGAATTTTTCCGGATAGACCTGTATTCCCTCTGATCGAAGATCTTCTAATTTTTCTATTCTACGTAATGACTGTTCATTCATTATATTTCCCTCCAGATTTTTAATTTAAAGCAACAAAAAAAACTCCCACCCCCAAGATTTTCATCTTGAGGACGAGAGTTATAATCTACGTGGTACCACCCCAGTTTATCGGTACGTCGCCATACCAACCTCTTCGGGTACGGCAAATATACGTATACCCTATCTCTGTAACGGGAGATCCCGTCGCATTATCACTAGGAACCTCCTAGATCCATACGAAGCTCCGAGTCTTTTTTCACGACGAACATTATTACCCCTTCTCACCAAATAGGAGCTCTCTTCGAATAACGCTTCGCCACTACTCTTCTCTTCTTAGCTTTTCTGAACGATTTATAAAATTAAGATAATTCTAGTGAAGTAAGAGCCACAAGTCAACAAAAACTTTTATCATTTAGGAGAAATGGATATACCCGCGAATAAAGCACTCAAACGGTACTAATTAATATCCCCTACATACACGGGTGTCTTACTGCCCTCCGCAAAGGCAATCATATGTGGACGTAAGTCTGCAGGCAACAAATTAAAGGATAGTAAATTGTCTAAAGGCAGCCATTCAACTCCGATTTGACCTGAATCTAAATCGGTTCCAACAGGCAGAACCTGCTCCTTTAGTGAGCATAAAAACATAAATTCTGTTACATGGACACCAGCGTGGTAGGAGGCCACCTCATGGTTTTTCCCTATGTATTCTCTGACAAATAAAAGATCACCAATACCAATCTTAGTTCCAAGCTCTTCCATACACTCTCTTTCTAACGCTTCATGGAGGTTTTCCTCATGATGTTGACCTCCGCCAGGGAGAATGTAGTAGATACCACTTTCTTCCTGTATTTTGAGTGTTAATAATCGATTATGTTGAATGATAATTGCCTTCGCAGACGTCCGTTTTAGCTTCATAAGTTCACCCTATCTAAGCATTCTTTTACCAATATGATAGACTATTGTGAAAGTTAAAACAATATATACTAAATATTTAATGAAATAAAGAGAAACTTGAACAATGGAAGTTTCTGTATATTAAAAAGCTGATCACTAGGACCAGCTTTGGATTTATTATTAATCTTCGTCTTTTACATCGATATCCTCAGGAATAGGAGTATTTCGCCATTCTTCAATAAGGTGCTTTACTTCTTCGAGCTGTTCTAAATGGGTTTCGAATTGTGCACTATTTACTACATATTGTTCCCCATCAAATATTGCTCGAATTTTCTTTTCTGCTATATATCTTCTGACTTGCTCTACCGGCATGGATAAAAAAGCGGCTGTCTCTTCAACGCTCATATACATGTGCAAATCCCTCCTATCTATATTAGTATAAGGGAGAGAAATTCTTATCTCAATCTCTGTATCCATCATTATAAATGAAAGGATTGTACATTACGATGGCAATCATTCCATACATACTAGTACTTCTTGGAGCTATGCTTTGGGGGACAACAGGAACTGCTCAGACATTTCTGCCTGATAAAGCGCACCCCTTTCTAATTAGTGCTGGAAGATCTGCAGTAGGTGGTTTTTCCTTGCTGATTTTTATGGTTATTTTAAAAAAGATAAAGTTTTCTACGTGGCCATGGATTTATACATTCTATGCAGCCATTTGTATTTCGTTATTTCAGCTATTATTTTTTTCCTCTGTCCGCTTAACGGGAGTGGCGATTGCTAGTGTTGTTGCCATTGGAAGTGCCCCTGTTTTCTCGGGCTTAATCGAGTGGTTATTATACAAACAGCGTCCAACAAGGGTTTGGGGATTTTCAACAGTGTGTGCTATCACCGGTTGCCTATTCCTATTCCTGACTAAGGGTGAGGTGACGATCGATCCAATCGGTATTGCCTATTCGCTAGTGGCAGGTTTAATTTTTGCTATTTACACGATGACGAGTAAAAAGCTGCTGGAGAAGGAGGATGCGATAGCGGTAGTCGCTATGACATTCTCTGCCAGCGCACTTCTCTTATCGCCATTCTTTTTCCTATTAGATACTAGTTGGCTGGTAAGCACTACGAATATTAGTATTATCGTATATCTCGGACTTGCGACTACGAGTCTAGCCTATGTCTTATATGGGAGAGGGCTACGTCAAATTCCAGCATCCTCCGCATTGACATTGTCACTTGCAGAGCCAACCACTGCAGCATTATTAGGAGTAGTAGTTGTTGGGGAAGTGCTTAGCGCAACCTCGTGTATGGGTATAGTTTTGCTATTAGGGAGTATCGTGATTTTAACCATAGGGAGTAGAAAGTAATTGTTAGGAGAAATTTCTTCTAACAATTTTTTTTGTGGTGATAGGTTTTGGGTAGCCGAAGCGAATTATAATGTGAAGACAAACACGCGTGAAAAAATGTCTAAAGAGGAGGTGCATGATGGATCAACAAATAGTTAGGGCAATAAAAGCGAAGGATGAAAAAGGAATCCAGCTATTGCTTCGACAGTACGGAGGTCTCATGAAGGTTATTATTCAAAAGTATTTATCGGGCTTGCCAGAGGAAATCGAGGAATGCCTTGCGGATGTAGTAATATCTGTTTGGTATCATATAGAGGATTCTGATTCGTCTAAAAGCTCCCTTAAAAATTGGTTTGCTGCTATTGCCAAATTTAAGGCAATTGATGGTTTGAGAAAGTCTGAACGAAGAAAGCGATTATTTCTAAGACTGTTGGTGATCTCCTTCATCTGCAGTCTTTTTTAGTATACCCATTTCTTACATTCAATATAAAAAAGAAATTTCTGATATCAGTCTGATCATCGACTACCCTATTTTCAATTTAACAATCCAACCTTTCGCTTAGGCTCCCACGTACAATACCTGTAAGGGGACTACAAAGTCTATGAAAAGATCTCTATAAGAGCTATCTGAAGAAAGAAATTGTACGAGGTAAACATACAAAATTTGCTAGAAGATAAATCTTTATAACCTCAGAAAAAGAAAACGAACCATGATTTATTATATGTAAAAAGCCTATAGTCCTTACAGGCATTT
>CAKQHO010000185.1 GCA_934234185.1 uncultured Psychrobacillus sp.
TTGTTAAAGAAGGAATGCTGATACCTAGAGGAGATACAGAAATTCTTGTGGAAAAGGTTATAGATAAGGCAAAAGGGCTAGAGAAGCCTTATATATGCGATGTTTGCACCGGTAGTGGTGCTATAGGAGTTGCACTTGCTTCATTTGTTTCAGAGGCGAAGGTTGATTGTATAGATATATCCCAAAAAGCTAAGGAAGTTACTCTTAGAAATATTAGAAAACACAATCTCCAAAGTAGGGTGGATTTTATCCATAGCGACCTTTTAGAGCTTCCCATAAAGGAAGAAAAGAAGTATGATATTGTTGTTTCTAATCCACCATACATAGAGACAGAAGAGATTAACAACCTGATGGAGGATGTAAAGAAATATGAACCGATCATTGCCTTAGATGGTGGAGCTGATGGATTGGCCTTCTACAGAAGGATGACTAAAGAGGCTTTAGAGGTCCTGAGACCAGGGGGAATAATAGCTTTTGAAATAGGTTATAATCAAAAAATAGAGGTAATGAACCTTCTGATAGAGGCTGGATATGAAGATGTAGAGAGCTATCAGGATTTAGCTGGTAAGGATAGAGTGGTTATGGGTTCTCAGCGGTGAAAGGTGAATAAATTTCGCACTAATAAACATAGAATTTATGGGACTTAGAGCTCCTTTGTGAGATAATAATGAAAAAAGTTATTCGCAAAGGAGTTATTTTGTCTTGAAAAGGAAAGAAAAAAGAGAATTAAAGAAACTGGAACCGAAACCAATTGTAGAATTCCTCAAAACATCAAATCATTTTTTTGAAAACTTCATGGAGATGCTGAAAAATATTAAAGACCCCAGGAGGTTAAATTCCGTAATACACAGCATGGATAAGATAGTAATGTTGCTAATATTAAAGACCATCTTTGACATATCAAGTATGCGCGAGATGACCCGTGAATTCAACAATGATAACTTCATAGATAACCTGGCATTAATAATGAATGACACAGAAATTGAAGAGATCCCCCACTACGTTACGATAAATGACTGTCTAAAGAAACTCGACCCAGCGGAGCTGGAGAATATAAAAAATAAAATGATATATGGACTTATAAGAAAAAGAACCTTTGAAGATGCAAGACTTATGGGAAAATACTGGTGTGTTATCATCGACGGAACACAGATTTTCAGTTTTTCGGAAAGGCACTGCGAGCACTGCATGACTAGAACCGTAAAGGACAAGGAAAATGATAAAGAGAAAACTCGATACTATCACAATGTTTTGGAGGCAAAGCTTGTACTTGGTGACAATATTATAGTGAGTATTGCCACAGAATTCATAGAAAACGAATCTGCTTGTGTAAGCAAGCAGGATTGCGAGCGAAATGCATTCAGGCGACTCCAGGTAAAGCTGAAGAAAGCCTTTCCCAGACTTCCAATATGCATTCTGGCTGACAGCCTTTATGCCTGCGAATCTTTTTTCAATGTTTGCAAGAAAAACCACTGGGAATACATTCTTAGATTTAAGGATGGCAGCATACCAAGTGTAGCCGGGGAATTTCATTCCCTAAAGGAATGGGGAGGTGCAGAATCGTTGAAAAAAAACATCAAGATTCCAAGGATGGATAATCGTATGAAGAAAGAATCTCAAAGATACAAGGGCGACGAGGTTAACGAATATGTCCTTAGCTGGATTAATGACATACACTATAAGGGATTCCTGCTAAACGTTATGGAGTGCATTGCAAAAGAGAAAAAGGACGAGAAAAAATTCCTGTGGATTTCAAGTATAAGAATCAAGAAAAATCGGGCTTATGAAATGATGTGCTTTGGAAGAAAACGATGGAAAATTGAAAATGAGGCCTTTAACACCCAGAAGAATCTGAGATATAGTATCACCCACGCCAACAGCTTAAACTACAATGCGATGAAGTGCCACTACCTGCTAATACAGATAGCAGATATACTGCTGCAACTGTATGAAAACGGCTCTGAGTTTGTAAAAATGCTAAAAAAGACAATAAAAAATATATCTTCCGACTTGTTAAAAAGCTTTAGCCAGCAACCACTAACAAGGGAAGATATATTCCAAACATATAGGGGCATGCGTTATAGCATCACCTAATATGGTTAGTATAGCAGAGGAGATGATAATTGGAAATACTTTTGATAAAAAAATAATCCACAGAAAATATTTTTAAGGAAAAGCTTGCCTGTTATCTGTGGATAAGTTAATGAAATAAGTCTTCCGATTGTGGATTATTCTGAAAATTAGTTTTTTTTAATTGCTTTGCGGTGGTTTAAGAAATTTCACCTTTCATCGCTGATATTTGTGTAAATAGATTGTCAAATTGTAAAAGTGTGTGTTATAATAAAAACAAAGATATTGAGGCGAGTATAAGAGAGCCATCACTAAAGCATTGCTTTTAGTGTGGCTTTTTTTATTTTCCTATTAAGGAGGAATTATATATGTATGATGTTGTTATTATAGGTGCAGGAGTTATAGGTACAGCAGCGGCAAGAGAATTAGCTAAGTACAAATTACAAATCTGTGTTGTAGAAAAACACTCCGATGTAAATATGGGAACCTCTAAGGCTAACAGTGCGATAATTCATGCAGGTTTTGATGCAAAAGTCGGCACTTTGAAGGCCAAGCTCAATGTAGAGGGTAATAAAATGATGAAGAAGCTATCAAAGGATCTAGACTTTGATTTTGATCAAAATGGCTCCATGGTTCTATGTTTTGATGAGAGGGATATTGATAACCTCAAAAAATTATATGATCAGGGTAGAGAAAATGGAGTTGAAGGCTTAAAAATATTATCTGGAGATGAAGCAAGGGACATAGAACCTAATTTATCCAAGGAAGTAGTAGCTGTTTTACATGCTCCTACTGGTGGTATTGTATGTCCTTTTGGTATGAACTTAGCTTTCGCAGAAAGTGCCTTCATTAATGGCGTAGATTTTAAATTCAATTATAAGGTTATAGATATTAAGAAGGAGAATGAACTTTTTATCTTAACTGATGGAAAGGAAGAAATAAAAGGTAAGATCGTAATAAATGCTTCTGGTGTTTATTCCGATGATTTAAGCAATATTCTTAGCAAAAAGAAGATTAATGTACATCCAAGGAAGGGGGAATATCTATTATTTGATAAGATGGTTGGAAATACAGTTCATAACACTATATTCCAGCTTCCCACCAAGCTAGGTAAGGGTGTACTTGTAACTCCAACAATTCATGGCAATCTTTTAGTTGGGCCCAATGCTTTAGATATAGAGGATAAAGAAGATTTATCTACTACTAGAGAAGGGCTGAAGGATATAGCTGAGAAGGCAGCCTTAAGTGTTAATAACCTGCCTATGAATAAGGTAATTACATCCTTTAGTGGTTTAAGAGCTGTAGGTAATTCTGGAGATTTTATTATAGAGGAAGCTCAAGGAGTGCCAGGTTTTATAAATGCAGCAGGTATTGAGTCTCCAGGGTTAACTGCCTCGCCTGCCATAGGAAAAATGTTAAAGAATATGGTAGTTGAAAGACTGAATCCAGAGGTGAAAGAAAATTATCAAGAAAAAAGAAAAGGAATTGAAAAATTCAGTACATTAGCTAATGAAGAGAAAAAGAGAGTAATTGATATTAACCCTAAATACGGTAATATCATCTGCCGCTGTGAGATGGTTACAGAAGCTGAAATTATTGATGCTATTAGAAGACCTTTAGGAGCTAGAACCTTAGATGGAGTTAAGATTAGAACTAGAGCAGGTATGGGTAGGTGCCAGGCTGGCTTTTGTACTCCTAAGCTGGTAGATATACTTTCTAGAGAGCTGAATATTTCACCTTTAGAGGTGACTAAATTTGGAGAGGAATCATACATCCTAACAGGTATCAATAAAGAAAATATTTAATGGAGGCTTACTATGATAAATTATGATTTAGTTGTAATTGGGGGAGGCCCTGCAGGATTGGCAGCAGCTATCAGCGCTAAGGAAGAAGGAATTGAGAGTATACTAGTTATTGAGAGAGATAGATTCTTAGGAGGAATTCTTAATCAATGCATTCATAACGGCTTTGGCCTTCATACCTTTAAGGAGGAATTGACTGGACCTGAATATGCT
>CAKQHO010000186.1 GCA_934234185.1 uncultured Psychrobacillus sp.
CAAATTTCTCTTTGTTATATGTACCTTTACTGTACTTAACCAACTCTTCTGGTCTGCCGTTAACTAACACCGTAAACCTCCTCCTTGTCATACAAGATAAATACACATTAGAAAAATTCCTTGTGAGTTTTCAGACCTTTTCTAGAGTTACAGCTATGTAAAGAATAAGATTTCTTGCCTTCTCTTTTAACCATTTCCCATAGAGCGAAATAAACATTATTACCCCTGTAGACAGACGATTCCTAACCCTAGCCTCCAATTGCAATATACGGTTTTCCATTATCAGTGGGACCATGTAAAATTAATTTTACTATTTGCTACAGCCAGCTTAGCTCTTTAAGTTGCCAAAACAGATGGGCCGTTAGAACGTTTTCCCCTTGTATATGAGACTCTCTTATTCGGTACTAAATTCTACATATAACGGGTGGTGACAGGCACTTTCTCTATTTGCATCCAAAAAGTTCTAGCTGCCAATTCTAAATACTAGAGTAATCCAACTCTTCTCATATAAAATAAATAAGACCTAAATCCAAAAGATTTAGGCCCTCTTATTAATCAAAGCTACAGTATATTAATAATTATTCTAATTAACTCTATTACAACCGAGACATAAACAACTTATTTATTTATATGTTTACTTATCCAGTTCATATATTTAGCGAAACACGGCCTTTCAACTGAATTAACATTATATACCTTACCCGCATCTTCCATTATCCACATAGTAGTTGTTGGGGCTAAATTCCCATAGGCTGATTGTCTAGAATAGGCAGTTTTCCAATCACGATATACAGTAGTAAACCCCTTTACTTTTTTGCCTTTTTCCTTAAAAGATTTCTTAATATCCTCTACTCTTGTGATATCAAATTCTCCGTCATGTTCAACTGCATCAATGAACCAGTAGACATCTAAATCAGGGTGTCTCAGTATTACATCAGGAAATCTATCTTTCAGGTGGTGACAGGCACTTTCACTAAGGTTAATTTGTACTCTTGATTGCCACATCGTACTCTTCTCCGTTTGACATTTGCACCCTTAATGCATTGGGGTATCGAGTCACTCGCACATTAAGATATTCAGTGCTTGCAATCATTTCATAAGCAGACGCTGAGAAATCCGGCTTTTCTTCAATTGCTAATCCTTCTCTTTCTAAGTATACTGCTAGTTCTTCCTCTGCTTTTTCCAAAAGATTAGAAGTTACTATCTTAATTGACGAGTTCCTTAGTCTTTCATATTCAGCACCTAGGTTTTCCAACTCACTTGTGAGCTGCTTTATTTGCGTTTCTTTGTAAATTTTCATAAAAACCTCCAAAGATATAATGTGATGAAGGTCTTGTTAAAAAAACTAATCTATAAGATAGTTTCCCACAATATTTAACATTAAACAACATACATCTACTGTTTCTGGAATTCGATTATTCTATCTGAATTCTCTAGAAAAATAGAATTACCTTTCACTTCATATTTAAGTTTTAGATAATCACCATCCTGTTTCCATTTGTCAGAAGGCATCTCTTCTGTAAGATCTGAATCACACTTCACTTTAATGTTGCTATCATCTAGCGCAAAAATTCTGCCTTCAACCCCCGGATTCCCCGCCGAATTGTCATATATACTAAGGTACGGACCTTTGTCTACATCATTATATATAGAGAGATGCCACCAGTATCCAATCGAATCAGCTTCACTCTCTTCTTCTACACCTGATACTCTCCACTTATTGATTCGAGCATAGCACCATCAACATCAGATTCTCGTTCCCAGTATAAAAGTGAAATCATCGCCACTCCAAATAATAGTGCTACTACTAGCAGTTTAATCTTCTTACGCAGTTTAACATTTTGGTTAGTATCCTTTGTTATCTTCTCTACCAAGTTTCTATCTCCTTTCAGTAATACATCAAGCAATATATCAAGTTCATCGGAGATTTTCACATCTGAAGGTCAGGATAATTCTTTTCTGTTTCCCAATTAGATACTGCAGCTCTAGTTACATTAAGTTTATTTGCTGTTATATCATAGACTTTAACATATTACGGTGACGATTCTCCACACCAGTCCCATGGATCCAAGGATAGAACTATCTCAACCTCCCCTATTCATCAAGAGGAAACAACATCAAACAAAAAAGCCCCAAAAAGAGGCTTAAATTATTTTGATATAGAGAAACGATGTAAAATCTAAATATGCATAGGCAATTATTAACAATATAATATCAATAATCTATATTAAAAAATACACTATTTATAATCTCCATTGTTTTCTGCTACTGTCTGAATATCACGGAAGAATTCATTCGGCTCATAGTTTTCTTTAATGTCTTTCAAACGCTTTTTCAAATAAAGCTCAAGCTCTTTATTTGTACAATATACGAAACATCCCTTTTGCCCTCTCGTAAGAAGCGTTCGATAAGTATTTCTTATGATCTCATCAGCAATCTTTGCAGCTTCTTCCGGCTGTTCTTTCATCATTTTCTTTATGCCTTTTAAAGAATTATCGGTTCGGGCCCTTTTCGTATAATCCGTTCTTACTTCATTCCCCTCAGCAATTAAGTCATCACCAATGATTACACCGACATAATCGAACTCTAACCCTTGAGATGTATGAATACATCCAACTTCTTTAACAGAATCAGGGTCAATCGCCCAACTATCGGAATTAGCCAAATTCCAGCTCATGCTAAAATCATGTTCCAGCAGTTCAATATCATGAATTAGAGAATTATCCTTACCTTCCTTCTTCCAATTCCAGCAGTAGCCAGCCAGCAAACGAGCTTTATTGTTAATCTTGTTCAGTTCGAATATTTCATTCTTCATAGCAACTGGGTCGCTATAAACTCTAAAGTCATAATGACTTCCCATGAAGTTATCATTTGCTGTTTCTCGTATTTGCAGAACATCATCAATCCAGGCCAAATAGCCATCGGATCCATTGCAACGGAATTGAGATTCTAATATGGCATAAGATACATCGGCATGGTAGTATTCAGCGAACTTTTTAATCGTCGAGATGCTGCCTGCATCCTTTAACGTGACTCGTTGATGTTCATCAATAAAAAAGATGGCTAGCTTTGAGGCATTGATGATTTCCTTCATTTAATTTTCCCCAAGGTGGTTAAACATGCCCGATTTTTCATTCAAACGATGAGCCTCATCAACAATTAAAACATCAAAGCCGTTTGAAGCTGCTTCAATATAACTACCAGAACCTTTAAATAGATTATCAATATGCCCCTTACGGAAATCACCCTTTAGCTTCTTCGCATAAACATTTCGGGGAGCAGCATTCTTGGTCACATATTGACAGACCATGTTGTTAGCAGTTAACTCAACTAAAAGATTGATCGCTAATACGGATTTCCCGGTTCCTGGTCCTCCCTTAACAATCAAAACCTGCTTTGTATTGGTTCTTTGAGCTTCTGAAGCGATTTTTTTTGCTGTTTCAAAAACAACCTTTTGATCATCAATCATCACGAATTCCTTATTTCCCTTTAACATATTGACCAAGGAATCCTGCAATGATTTTGAAGGCCGTATTCGCCCGTTTTCAATTTTATATAGGTTCTCTTTGTTATCACCGTGTTTTATATAGCGCTTAATAAATTCACGCAGCTTTGCAGCGTCCCCTTTTCGAAAGACAGGAGCTTTCTCAATATAATACTGATAATAATCATCTATAATCGGATCATTGTCCTCTTGCAGCTTAATATAATTATGCAGATAGGCGCATGGGTATAATTCCAACTGACCGTCCTGGGCATTTTCATTGTAATCTTCAATTAAAGCAGCATATGACCATGTGTAAACGCTAGAATAAAGTGGTTCTTACGCCATGTTGGTGATGGCTTATGTACATTCTTTTTTGGGTATAACATAATGGAAGTGAATGGAAATGGGGTGTCGAGCTATGGTTGAAACTGTTCAATTGCTTTTCCCGGGTGATGACACAATCGAAATTCTATATGAACATCTAGATGAGAAGAATCTATTTTATATTATTGAAGTACATTCCCCTTCCGCAAAATGCCCCTCATGCGATACTCTTTCAACCAGGTCACACAGTCGATATAGC
>CAKQHO010000187.1 GCA_934234185.1 uncultured Psychrobacillus sp.
TATGAAGCAAAAAGAAAAAGAAATCGCAAAAGAGCTTTCCGCTACAGCCACAACAGTAGATAATGTGAAAGAAGAGGGGAATGGTTTTCTTAATTTCCTAGGAGACGTCGGAAGTGGCGCTACAAAAGTCGGAAAAGGTTTGTTGGATTTCTTACTATTGGACGACTTGAACACGCTAGCTGATAAAAATGCTTCGGGTCTTGATAAAGGTATTGCACTAGCATCCTTCATCCCAATAGGAAAAGTTTTGAAAATCCCGAAAGCAATTGATAAGATTGTAGATAGTAACGTGGATGAAGTTGTTAAGAAGAGTGATGTAGATGAGGTTGTTGGTAAGGGTACGGGTAAAGGTACGGGCCTTAAATCTAGAAAATTATCTTCCGAACAAATTGAATTAGATTGGCTAGCTGACAAGTATACCGCTGTAGAAGTAAAAGGAACAGTTAAAGTTAGTGGAAAGGAAGTAGATGTATCCAGAAGAGTTTACCAAATTGAGATTGATAAAAATTATGTACCTAATAATCCGAAGGCACTAGGAAAGTCGAATAGAGAATTAATGAAAAAGGGTAATTCTCCATATATTGTAAATGATGGGGTGGAAAGTAAAGTTGAATTACACCATTTAATTCAAAAAGAACCTGGTGGGATGGTTGAAATTGCGGAGTTAACTCATGATAAATACGATTCCACGCTACATGGTTTGGTTGGAAATGGAAATAGTTTTAGGAATGATCCAGAACTTGAAAAAATGTATAATAACTTTAGAAGTAACTATTGGAAAATGCGTGCTAGAGAATAATAGGAGTGAGTTAATTTATGGATGAAAGAATTATTAAGATGATCGAAAATTATGGTGAAGAAGATGATTTTTTTGGAGAAATATCAGAAGAATATATTAATAAGGCTGAAGAAAAACTTAAAGTTAAATTCCCTCTAAGTTATCGCAATTTTATAAAAAAATATGGTTCGGGAGGAATATGTGGAGTTGAGCTTGAAGGTGTTCAGGGTAATTTAGGAGCATCTGTAGTTGATGCAACAGAGAGATGGAGAAAATTAGGGTTGGGCATGAACTTAATTGTTTTAGAGGACTCGGGAGAATTTGCTAGATGTATGTATTGTGCAGATATTAATGATGACAGAATATATAGTTTGGAAAGGGGAGGGATAGATTTACACCCACGATATAATACATTTGATGACTATTTAATAGACATATTTCAAGAAGGAATTGATAATTGGTAAAAAACAATAAGGTTAATCCGGGGGATACTTATGAATCAATTAACGGACCAGAACAAACTCATAAGTTTAATGCAGTAGTAGTAACGTCCCTTTTAACCAGCTATCAAAAATTAATGAAATAATAGGTATAGGAGTTAAGGAAAAAAATCTATCTAAATTAATAAATGACTTCACAGGTGGGCTACAGGAGATGTTGGCTCACCTTTTATTTGTTAGGAAACTTAGAAGAGTTTATGAAGACATACGAAATTCTGCTTTAAAAGAACCGTAAGCCCGAAATATAAAAATAGCGCACCTTTACGGTACGCACGACAAATGGCCAGCTAGCTGAAAAAATTTTTCGCCTAGCTGGCTATTTTGCACATGTGGCTTGAATATTTTCAGACCACGGCAAGTAGTTATGTAAAATTTTAGGTTGCTGATGAATCGGTAAATTTGGTAAGTCTGTTAGTAGCTTGACCAGGTATTTATAGAAATCGATGCCATTTACTTTAGCCGTTTCAGCTAGGCTTAAACAAATGGCATTTGCTTGCGCACCTGCTTCACTAACAGAGAAGAGCCAATTTTTTCGACCGATGACATTCGGACGAATCGCATTTTCAGCGGGATTATTATCAATAGCGACGTCCCCATTTTCAAGGAAAACCTTTAACTCTGCTGAACGACTTAATGTATATTCAGCTGCTTTCGCAATGGCATTTTTACCGAAGAAAGGCGAGCGATTAATCCAATCAAAAAACTCTTCGACAATTGGTTTTGCTTTTTGCCTACGAGCTTGTACGCGCTCTTCCGCTGAAAGATGTTTGATTTTACGCTCGATATGAAACAACCGATCACAATACTGCACGCCTATTCGTCCATTCTTACTATCGGCTTTTAGCCAATAACGGCGTACGTGAGCCCAACAGTTGGCGAATTGAACATGAGGTAATTGACCATAAGCTGAATACCCATCACAGATGACAGTGCCTTTGAATCCCTTAATTAAATCTTCTAATACAGCGCGCCCTCGAGAAAGAGCGCTCTTAAATAGAACGATAATGGGGCCTTCACTTTGTACGCTGCGACATACCCAGTTATAAGCGTTTGATTGAGCCGGCTTTCCATCGGAACGTTTGATGATTTGTGCATAAGTTTCATCTATGTGTAGCACAGATTTTGCTGTTAATAGCTGCTTCATCAAATTATAAAGCGGTTGAAGCCAATCTTCTGCCACACGAATCACCCAATTCGATAAATTTTTATCGTTAGTAACTAGGCCATGGCGTTCCCACTCATTTACTTGGCGGTAAAGAGGTAGATACTGAATAAACTTATCGTAAATAAGCTTCGCTAAAACAGTAGGGCCGGCAATACTTTTTTGAATCGCACCATTTGGTGCTTTCCCACGTTTAATTTGAGCTTTTTGTAGCGCATCTTTTTTACATGTTTTGCACTCATAGATATGTTCAAAATGCTGCACACGTCTCATTGTAGCTGGAATAAATTTCGCCTCTTCACGTACCAACGTCGAACTAAACTCCATCATTTCCCCCTGACAACACTCACAAGTTAAGTTGGCTAGGTGATGGTGAATTTCTTCGATTTCAATATGCTCAAGAAACGAATCATTTCTTTTTTTATTTTTCTTTTTACGAGTAACCGTATAACTAACTGTATCGGTGCTTTTTTCTTCTGTTTGCTCAGGTTCATTAAAAGACGGATCGTCTTCAAATAAGGAAACTTGCCCATCGGGCGCTTGGTACTTCGATTTTTCTGATTTAGATCCATATAAAGCCTTTGTTAATTGGCGAATTTGTTCAGTTAACGCTTCAATTTGTTTTAATAAGTCGTTGTTTTGTTTTGCTAAATCTCCATTTTGCTGCTTTAAATAGGCTAGTTGTTCTTCAAGTAATTGAACAATCTTATTAGTTGTAATAGAAGCGTTTTCCAAATCATTCACCACATTTCGTTCAGTATAAGTTATGGACAATTATACCATTTGATAGATGGTGGTTAAAAGATACCTTTTGCAGATTTTGCAATGGCCTTTGGCTGCTGTAATGATAATCCTTCTAATAGCCAACGTAGCTCCTGCTGCGAAAGATTACGCACCTCATTTTCATCTTTCGGCCATTGAAGTTTGCCATTATCTAATCTTTTATAAAGCATGGCGAAGCCATCTCCATCAAAATATAAGCACTTATAGCGATCCTTACTCCATCCGGAAAAAAGAAAAATCGAATCACTGTAAGGATCTAATTCAAAAGAATCTTGAATTAGTGTTGCGAGACCATCTATCCCTTTGCGCATGTCCGTCTTGCCACAAATAATATAGATGTTTTGCACACTCGTAAAATCGTGTTTCACCGACTTTTCAGCTCCTTCATAATGGTTTGGATGATGCGCTCATCTACGCCATTAAAGAAGAGGATTTCAGTTTCTGCAGTTTTAATGATACAACTTGGTGCAGCTGCATCACGAGCGGAACGAAGCGTGGCAGATTCAGTTGGAAGGGGATCCAGTTTAACTGGGACGATGGTTAATTGATGTGTAGGCATAGGAATGGCACCTCCTTTAATTGATACGTCTATCGTACCGGAGCATTCCTGTTAGAAGGATTTTCGGGGACTTGAAAACAAAAAAGCCCTCTTGTATGATGCTTGAGTGTCAACCAG
>CAKQHO010000188.1 GCA_934234185.1 uncultured Psychrobacillus sp.
GTGACGGAACAAAGGATCAATTCATTTATTGATGTACTAAATTCTAAAATACAAAATAGTCCTACTTTTGAATGGCTTCCATATTATAAAGCAAAATTATTGATGAAAGCAAATAGAAAAGAGGAAGCACTAGAAACAATTACTTCTTTTGCTAGAACTAAAAGTAAGGATTTTTGGATTTGGGATTTAATTAGTGAACTTGTGAATGATGATGAAAAATTCAATTGCTTATGTGCAGGATTACATTGTAAGTCAAAACCAGATATGATTGTTGGATTGCAGGAAAAGATCATACCTATTCTTGTGAGGAAAAAGATGTTTTCGAATGCAAAATTTGAATTAGATGAATTAATTTCTACTCGAATGAGGAAGTGGGGGAAAATATCTCAGCAACTCGAAGAATGGAAAAAAGAAAGTTGGTATATTGAATCGAATTCGGCTGAAAGTAGAGAGGCTTTAAAGGGATACGCTGACAAAGCTGAAGAAATTCTATATCGAACGCTTCCTTTTACCAATATTTTTGTTACATATATTAACAAAGATAAAGGTGTAATTAATTTTGCATACTTAGGTAGTGGTTCCCTTTCAACTCTAAAAGAAGGATATTTCTACATCGATTCTATTAAAGAGACTCATAGATGGGAAAAAGATAAAGCTTTGAAAGTAAGGATGTTAGCAGATAAAAAGAGAACGAATTTATTTAAAATTTACGAGATTGTACCGGGGGATGAAACATTTATATCTAATTTTATTCAAACCGGAATCGGTTATGTTGACAAAGAAGACACGAATCCATTTGCTTTTGTAAATGATGTGTATATTCCTCCTAAGCTGGTTAAGGAACACAGGATTGAAAATTGTGACAAGGTGGAGTATATCAAAAAAAGAAGGTTCCACAAGAGAAGAAACACATGGGGTTGGACAGTGGAAGAAATAATTTCTGTAGAGAAGAACGAACAGACTGGGTATTGGGATGAAGAGTATTAGGATTTATTTCAACATACTGACAAGGCAAAAAAGCTGTTCGAGACGTTTTCACTGACGAAGACATCTAAACGGATCTTCGTATAAATAATTGTCAAATTACTTTTTGAAGTTGTTAACATTTTGCTAACGCAATCTCATGAAAAACGGTAAATCCCCGTTAAAGATGTTACAGACAACAATATCCAAAACGTTGATTTACCGCACTTTTTGCACCTCTTGTTAACGATATTACACACTCTCATCCTACGGGCGGCATGATGTAATAAAGCCGCACAAACCGTTGATATATCAAGGTTTGAACGACTTTATAAAAAGAAATGCTCATTAAAGAAGGTCTTTCATTAGTTTTAGAAACTGATGAAAGACCTTTTTTCGCGTATACCTAATATCCCATTAAACTTCCTTCCATTCAATGGAGCAAGCTCGACACCTGAAGCAACACTGATGGAAGTGCCATTATCTAGTCCGGAAGAACTTCATAAGCCATCTTCATGATTATATCCTTGTGTTGAGGATATTTTTGCAGAAGCTCTTGTTGAGTGAATAATTCAAAGTCTTTAAATTCAAATCCTGGCGAAACCATACATCCAACTAAAGAGAATGAATCTTCTCCCCTAACAGTGGAACCAAAGATCGTATTTTTGGGAACTAACGCTTGTGGGACCTCCCCTTTATCCAAATTTATTCCCAGTTTGATTTCTTTGTAATTGCCATTTTCATCAATTATATGGATTGATAGGGGGCTGCCCGCATGATAATACCATAATTCATCCGATTTCAAGCGGTGAAAATGGGAAACGTTATGAGAAGTTATTAAGAAATAAATGCTCGTATATAATTTCCGTGTCCCTTCGAAATTCACTGATAATTCCTGGTCGGATGTCACCTCGGCAGATTGGAAAGTTTCTTTGTAGTATCCGCCTTCCGGATGTGGTGAAAGCCCCAGCTTTTCTATGTAATATTGTTTATCATGATGATTCAAAGCAATTACCTCCGATTAGCCTATAATAATAATTGAGTTAAATATAACATACCTGGTCGATAAATAATGATGGATTTTTCTTGTACAACGCGTATAACGCCCGCCCACATTATACATATGGCAAAAGGCTTCCCATGGATGGATTCGATTAATGGGAGGCTTCTTTTTCATTACTTTTGCCAGGAGGCAGACAGGCTTTCATTGTTTCATAAGTATGCCTTTTAGGAAGTGCCATATAGGAAATATACTAAAGAGTAAAGTGATGACAGAGGAGAAATGTCTTTTGGATTACGTGGATAAAACGCTGATTGGACTGTGGAAGGAGTTGGATGCCAGCTGGGCTCAAGAAACCTTATTCCTAAAGAAAACTAACTATTTTAAAAATAATAGTTAATATATTATTTTGATATAATTTATTATGTTTATAATCTTATTACGGAAGAGTGATGGTATGGTTAGCCGAATGAAATGGAACTTGTTTGCGGTACTTTTATGCACCCTGGTTATCGCCGGATGCGGCAATGGCTCATCCAGTTCCTATGAGCAAAAAAATGACGATGTATACGTCATGTTGAAAGAAGAGGACTTATATATTAAATATCCTGATAAGGAAGCCGAAAAAGTAGCTTCCGATATTTCTGAAGATTCTTTTCGTTATATTGACGGCAAAGGACTTATGTATTTAGACGATGAGGGCAGTCTGTACTTATATGCAAATGGGGAAAAAGAAAAAATAGCGAAAAATGTATCGGATAGCTACGATGCATACAGCGTTTCACAAAATGGAAACACAATCGCTTATCTTTCTGATGAAGATGAGCTTTACGCGTTGTTTGATGGTGCAGAGAAAATCAAAGTAGCATCGGACATCTACTACTATTCGGTCTCATCAGATGGAAAGCTGATCTATTATGTCAATGAGGATGACGACTTATTCTGTTTCACGAGCGATGAACAGAAAGATAAGATTGCTTCGGACGTGCAAGGTTATTTTGCATCAGAAGATGGCAGCAAGGTTACATTTTATACAGAAGATAACGAATTGTACATTCGTGATTTGAATGATGATGTTAAAACGAAAGTCTTAACCGATGAGGATCTGTCTGTCTATATAGATATAGACAATAATGGGGATCTGGCCTATATGTCAGAGTACGATTATGATGATGATAAAGGGGAATTGTATTTTAAATCCGGTGAAGAAGAGGATAGCATAAGAATTGCATCCGATGTGACTTCCTACCATAAACAGGATGATACGTTTTACTATTTGGACGTTGATGGGAAGCTGTACACAAGAAGTGTGAAGGATGAGAAATCAGAGAAGCTCGCTGAGGGTGTTCAAGAGTTCTATGTAGCCGGCAATAAAGTATACTACATAGATGAAGATGATAACCTGTTTTTGATGGGGAAGGCGAAGAAAGAGAAAATTGGGATAGACATTGAGAATGGATCTGAATATGAAGTTTCAACAATCGGTGAAGATATTGCATACTTAACGAAGGATCAGGAGCTATTCTTAAATAAAGAAAAGATAAGCGCCAATGTCGAGTCCTATGTCGCTTATGTGGATAAATTGGTTTATAGAACATCAGACGATACTTTGCACGCAGTATCCGCAAATAAACCGGATAAAAAAGAGACGTTCGAAAATCCGGATTCCTACAGTTCCATTTTTTACAGCAACCAATTGGTATATGAATCAATTTTATCTGCTGACGACCTTATAGGTGTATGGGAAATGAAAGATGATTATGATGAAGGTTTTATTGAGATTTCACAAAACGAGAACTATGACGATTATCTTGATTTTACTTTTTACGATAGCTATGAAATAGATGACGAAAATGAAGTGGAAATTACAGCGGCGACATCAACCACAATCACGTTTGAAGACGAGTTG
>CAKQHO010000189.1 GCA_934234185.1 uncultured Psychrobacillus sp.
CTGCCCGATAGTTAAAAAAGCGACTGCCCCATTCCGCAATCGCTCCATTTTTCTCTAATAATCTGATTTACTGTTCTCTAACTTAAGGACAAAAGATCCCCTTTTGATGTTCCTTGATTATGTAATGTCATAGCATAAACTAGCACACCAAAGCCGCAGTATAAATTTAATTTTTTGGCAAGGAAATATAAATGTTAGTAATCCATTGATCAAAGTTGCTTCCTTTCTCGTATTGCATTACATCATACATTTCTGGATTTACTTGTATGAGTTTTCGTTTAAATATTTCAATTTGCAAAGCATCCATCTTTGTTTCCCTTTTCACCTTTGAGAATGTCTTTTTAAAATCAGAAGCTTTAAATCCAACGTCTTTTCTTGCTAAAATGATTGGTTTTCCTTTTATCGTTACACCTAAAGCTTGAGCAATTCTAAATGCAGTTTCTTTCACCTCAAAAACTTTATCGTGCAAGGCGATTCTAGTTATGACATCTCTAGTCTGTTGACAGTCATATTTCCCAAGTTCTTCGACCGCCTTTAACCTTATTGGCCAGTTGTTTTTGTTGTTTGCATTTTTCACTAAGACAGTAATGTTCTCTGGTGTCTTTTTTATAAAATCCATTATTTATTCCCCCTTCGTCTTATAATTTCGACGGACAGGAAATATTCCCCTTTATCAAACCAATACTTCTTCCGCTAAACTGCCCGTTTCTACAATAAGAAATTCAACAAAAAAGGCATTAATCCTTCTTGGATCAACACCCTCTGTTACTTATCTAAAAACTTTGATTATGTATTAAAATTATACTTTGACATCGTACAGAGTATGGAGATTATTTTGAAAATAAAATTGCCATTTGATTTTAACTCATTTATTCATTGAGTTCATTAACTGGAAGAAGTATTCAGGTTTATGAGTCTTATTTAGGCTATACCAAGAATTTAATGTTACTGGTGCAAATACATCTAATTTTTTCAGTACCTCCATCGCAAATTCCAGTGGAGCTATTCCTGATGCAGTAACTAAATTCGCATCAGATACCACAGATCCCACCTCATATAACTTCTCTCCTTTATAGTGAGGACATACCATTTTAGTGTATTCTAAATTATTACTTGTATGCTTTCTAGTATCTAAGTATCCCATATTCGCAAGTGCCTCAATTGCACCACAAATTGCAGCAACAATAGTGCCAATCTTTAAAGCTTGGCCAATCCTTTCCAAGATAGGTTGATGAATTTCTTCATTCCATGTAGTCCCTCCTGGTAAAATTAAAAGATCTTTACTCTCAAGAGTACATTCATCAAGGGAAATATCTGGTTTTATGCTCAGTCCTCCCATAGTAGTAATCATTTCTTTATTAGCTCCTACTGTAATTACTTTTAAAGGTAATAAATCTTTTTTAAAATATCTTCCTGAGTTTAGTTCAGCAATTAAATATCCATATTCCCAGTCCGACATTGTATTAAATACATATAGAAAAACTTTTTTTGTTTGCATTAATAACACTCCAATCTTAAATTTTATAGTTTATTTAATATCGCCAAAAGAACATATGTTCCCTCTTAGGTAATTCTATACCACATTTAACCAAAAGTCTATTTCTTATACAACTAACCTGCCCTTTAGCCGCAAAGCAAAATGGAACTGATCAAAACCTTTATTATAGGAGAGTAATGCCACCAATAGCCTAAGTACATAACTTCACATTCAGTTATTAAATGTAATGTCTTGACTTGGAAAAACATCAGCAAACCAACGTAATACTCCGTTATGATGGTTTATAATTTGTTGAGCAGTAATGACTTCTGAATCCCACGTGCTGTGTGTATCTGAAGCTAAAGTGACTTTATATTTCATACTAAAAGCTCTTCTACAAGTGGTATCAACACACGCTTCTGTTTGAATCCCCGAAATTATTAAATGTTCAATTCCTTGTTTTTTTAATTCAGCATCTAAAGAGGTAATAAAAAATGAATCTGGAGTAGTTTTTTGTATGATGATATCTTGATTGTTTGGAGTAAGTTCAGGATGAATCTCCCAACCCTTTGTTCCATACTCTAAAGGTTTTCCAGTAGGTGCATTATGCTGTATATAAAATATTGGTGTCTCCGAAAAGCGTGCCTTAGCGATTAGTCCTTTTAAATTTTTTAGTAGAATATCCCCTTTATACACAACGTTATCTTTTAGGAACATCCCATTTTGAACGTCTATAACCAGTAGTGCTTTTTTCATTATTCTCCCCTTATCATTTCTTTAGATAGATTCTACTTCTAATCATTGCAATTTCTTCTTCCGCTAAACTGCCCTTTAGCAGCATAACAAAAAGATTAACCCTGCCGGAAAGTAAAAATAGTCCAACTTAAATACTTAACACTTTAGCCTGGCATATTGCTAAGGAAGACTTCTTTCTTACAAATCATTGCTGTTCACCTTGTTGATTTTCTTTTTTAGGAAAATCAACAAAACTAATATCAAATTATCACTGATAATCGACCAAGACTTTTAAAGGGTTAACTTTACTTTCACTTAAATCCTTAAAACACTGAATTAATTGTTCTCTTCCTATTTTTAGCTCGAATAAATTACTTAGAAGTGAGCCCTTTTGTTTGACGTTCTCGAAATACCATTTCGAATGTTCTTCATAATTCCACCCATCACTAGAACCAATTATTTTCAGTTCTTTCTCATAAAACTCTGGTTGTAGTTCAAATGTATCCTTATTTCCATCTGACAGGATGCATAAATTAGCATCTGGCAATAATGATCTTTGAAGAGTTTTAAAGGCTTCATTATATCCTGAACATTCTATGCCATAACTATAAAAATTTTGGGGACACTCCGATATTTCATTAAAAACATTTTTTACTCCTAACTGTTTGGCTAAGTCTACTCTTGCTTTATTTGGTTCTAATGCATCAATGTGATAAACATCCATATATTCCTTTAGAAAAAAAACGGTTAAAAGACCCATCGTACCCATACCTGTCACTAGTATTTTATCTTCTTTTTTCGGGTTAAGTTTAAGGACCCCTTTTGCTGAGTCACAAGATAAAATGGTAAGTAATGCATCTGAGTAGTGAATATCTTTAGGGACAAGTATTACCTTATGGGCTTTAACTACCCCGTAATCTTTATGTCCGTAAAACGCTACTACTCTATCCCCTAATTTTATCGTTTCAACCTCTTCACCAACTTCTATTACTTCCCCGTAGCTTTCATAACCAGTTTCTTTCGGATAACGTGGAAACTTATCTGTTTTATCAGTTTCCATATACTGCGGAAGTTCTGCTCCAATGCTAATTGCTCCTGCTCTTGTTTTCACTAATACTTCATCTCGATCTAGAGGAGGTAGTTCTTGTTGAATCCACTTCAATTCTTTTTTTCCACATAATATGAGTGAATTTTGTTTCATATAACCATCCCTAAATATAATTTGTAAGACTTTTACAACATTCTACTCTTTTACTATGTAAGAATTTCGTCAAAAAAGGGAAATATACCTTCTTCAACTAAACTGCCCTTCGTATTATAAGGTTGACCAAGTTAATTGGTTGACCTTTTTCTTTGAGGTCTAGAATACTAGAGGTAGCTGGG
>CAKQHO010000190.1 GCA_934234185.1 uncultured Psychrobacillus sp.
GAGTTTCATTCCCTTGATGTAGATGCTATTGCCAAGGCTGCTGCTGAGGAAGCTCTTGCCCATTTAGGAGAGCAATCCATCCCTTCTAGCAAATATCCAATCATTCTTCGTCATGATGCCGCCGCAGCATTACTTAGTACCTTTATGCCGATTTTCTCCGCTGAGAACGCACAAAAAAATCAGTCATTGTTAAAAGGCAAAGAAGGACAGCAAGTGGCTTCTGACATATTGTCACTCATCACTGCACCGTATCATCCTGAAGCGTTATCAGGTGGCAATTTTGATGGTGAAGGTGTTGCCACTAAACAACAAGCCATAATTACCGATGGCACATTACAAACACTCTTGCACAATCGAAAAACAGCCAAAAAAGACGGCTGTGAGTCAACGGGTCATGCACAAAGAGATTCTTATAAGGACACTTTATCTGTCGCCCCACAAAACTTTTATATTGCACCCGGCCAAGAGACACAGGACACACTAATCCACTCTTTAACTGAAGGTGTGCTTATTACGCATCTATCAGGACTTCATTCAGGAACAAATAGCATTTCTGGTGATTTTTCTGTGGCAGCTAGAGGCTTCCATATTCAAGATGGTCAAATTGCCTCTCCAGTCAAACAAATGACCATTGCAGGTAATTTCTTCACATTATTAAAAGATATTCAAGCCATTAGCTCTGATCTATACTTCTTACCTAGTGGTCATGGTTCGCCCTCTTTCGTTGTAAAAGAACTTGCAGTAACAGTAGAATAAGAGAAAAGCGAGCCATCCATTACTTCCGGAGGCTCGCTATTTCAACGGAGGATATATTCCCCATTTTCTCTTCCAGGTTCTTTATTACAATAGTTTGCTTAGAATTGCTTTTTCATCTGTACCTGCTCTGTCGTCACTTTTAGGCCATTCTTTAATAAAAAGCTAGTTGCGGGATTATTAGCTAAGAAGTTAACCGCCGTCATTTGGACTGGACGTGTTGTGACGCTTTCGAGAAAGCTTGGTAGTAAATTTTGATGTTGATCTTCTAGAATCTCCAATTGGTAGAGTAGTATTCGCTCCACTTCACCACTATCATTCCAAACGGTTTTGTATAGCACATAGCCCAGCGCTTTATTATCGTCGTTATAAAAAATCTTGGCTTCTCCCTGCTTCACACTCTGCCAGCTACATTGCCATGGCACATCTTCCTGATAGAACGGGAAATGTTGTAGTTGCTCAGGGCGAATAGTTTCTATATGAATGCTAGCTGTATGTTTTAATTTCCCTTCATATTCCCCACTTAAAAATAGTAATTGATTGGAAATAGCATAGCCATATTTCTCATACAACGCAATGGCTACCTTATTTTCTTTGATCGCTTCCAACGTAGCAATCTCCACCTGTTCTCTCTCGTAGATAGCAAGGGCTTCTTCCATTAATAAACGGGAAACTCCTTTACCACGATAGTCTGGTGAAATACCTGTGCCACCATTCCAAGCAGTTTTTTTGCCATTGACAATACGAAAACCGTTTAGAACGATTGCAATCGGTTCATCCTGGTCAAAAATAACAATAGAATGCGTTGGAGACAGCCCCTCCCCAACTAATCGATGTAAAAACATTTCTGCAGTCATGTTGATTTCAACAAAATATCCTTCAAAGCCTTTATTCCATGCTTTCAATACTTCCTCTAACGTGCACTGTGAAACTGTTTTGAACTTCATATTGTCCCTCTTCTCAAATGGAATCTATTTTTGCTAAATCTTCTAAGGTTAATTTTTCCACAATATCATATCCTTGACCTGGTCCTTTTGGCCGTATTACTACCGTTCCCATATCGGGGAGGATGCCAAGTCCCACATCTCTCGGAAAGCTATGGCCAATGATTACTCTGTTCATGCCCTGTGGTGGAATTATTTCCAGCATAGATGAAAGGGCTGTTAATATGCTAGTTTGCTCACTGCTAGGAAGATTGCCACCTAACTTATAGATGTCATACAAAAAGGGCACAATTTGTACATCGTAATTTGGAAATGCCAGCCGAGCCGTTTCAATTGTTCGACAAAAAGGGCTTGCAGCAATAGGTGAAAGGATAGGAATTTGCCAATAACGTAGCATTTGGCCAAAATAAACAGCTTCCCTACGCCCCTGTTCTGATAAGTTTCTCTGATATTGACAACTATAAAATGTGCCATAGGGTTGATCTACACCTTCCGTTGCTGTCCCATGCCTTCCATATAAAATAAGCCCACCCTTTTTCATTAATGCCAGGAGGCCTTTTTCCATTTTCTTCATCTCCTCCATCATATCACTTTATACTTTGTAATGTATGTCCTACATATTAAAAAAAGCTCCCCACAATTGTATTGTAGAAAGCTTTTTTCCTGTTATTTTATTGGTATATTAACAATGGCAGTCGTTTCTAAATGTGTTGATGAATCAATCGAAATATGACCATTATATTTTGAAACAATTTCCTTAACAATAAATAATCCTTGTCCTCTTAGTCTACCATTCTCAAGCTTTTTCGTTGAGAAGCCTTGTTTAAATATTTGGTCAGGACGAGCAATATTTGGGCCTGTATTGGTAATTTTAAAGTCGTATTGTGCCTCATCTGCTCGACAGCAAATCATTATTTTACGTTGTCCCTCCGGTAACTCCACTGCAGCATCTATTGCATTATCAATTAAGTTCGATAGAATCTTGATTAAATCTGTCGTTTTAATCTTATTAAAGTCATCTTGAGAGATAGTAAAATCCATATCGATGTTATGATTCTGTGCCGTTAATTTTTTCGTTTGCAATAATATGGATAAACCTGGATGATCAATATTTAACTTTAATGATTTAATTGCTTGAACCTCTTTGGATAGTGAAGACAAATATTGTTTGGCTTGATCAGTCTTTTCTAATGGAAGAAGACCGTGTAATACTTGAATATGATTCGTAAAATCATGACGTAATGATGACACCGACGTAATCAATGCTTTGATTTCTGCTTGATATGTGTCTTCAGTCGCACCAACTTCTTTCGCCACTTCCTTTTGATACCATCTCTGTAAAAATAAAAAAGAACCAATGACAATTAAAATAAAGACCCCATTAAAAATAAAAATAAATAGATTGTCTTCAATGACTTTACCTTTAATACCATTTAAAGTATCTGCGCTAATATCAATACCTAAAAACCCAATAATTTTCCCATTGACATCTTTGATGGGTGCGCCAACTGATAAGTAGGAACCATGTATAGAGTCATGAATGACCTCTGTGACATAGGTTTCACCGTAATAAGCTTTTTCAACTTCCTTCGCGGGAACGGTACAAACTACCCCAATTTCGAAGCCCTCTCTCATCTCTTTTGGCATCCCTGTAATCATGGCAGTCGATACTTCTGGATTATCCACCTTTAAGG
>CAKQHO010000191.1 GCA_934234185.1 uncultured Psychrobacillus sp.
CCTTCCTAGATTAATGCCACCGTTAGTTGAATAAACAATCGATTTATTTAATTATTTCTTGGTCTCAATGTATTTTGCAAGAGAAAAGTGCAGAGAATTGCAACGGAAAATGCAGAGTGTTGCCACCCGTATTTTTCCTATTTTCTGGACAATGCGTTGGTTAATCGGAAGCTCTGGCCTGTGTATGAAATAATATGGGCATGGTGAATTAAACGATCCACCAGAGCTGCCGTTAAACGTGAATCTGAGAAAATGCGATTCCACTGACTAAATTCTAAATTGGAGGTAATGATTAAACTCTTCTGTTCATAAAACTCCGAAATAATTTGAAACAGTAATTCTGCGCCTTCTTTGCCGAAAGGCAGATAACCCATTTCATCTAAAATCATTAAATCTACTTTTTCTAGTTTGTTTCTAAATTGTTTTAATTTGCCCGCAAGTAACGCTTGTTCAAGTTCTTCTACTAAATGGGAAACTCGGTAAAAGCGTACTTCAAAACCTTGTGCACAAGCCTTTTTACCAAGGGCTGAAGCTAAATGGGTTTTACCTGTACCAGGTGCTCCAACCAAAATGACATTTTCTTTTCTTCTAATAAAATCGAGTTGTTCAAGTTCCTCCTTCGATAAATGTCCTGGTAGACAAATGTCTTTGTGCCATTGATAGCTATCTAACGTCTTTGTATCTAGAAATCGTGCTTGCTTCAAGTTTCGCGCTATTTTTGCTTGCTCTCTACCGGTCTGCTCTTTTAATAAAATTTGATAGATATATTCTTCCGGTTCAGTAAAAGGGACTTCCTTAATGGCTTCCGCTACATATGCTAGCCGTAACTGTTTACAGAGATTTAGAATCACTTCATTCATGATTTAATGCCCCACTCTCCAATCTTTTAGGTGACAACGAATCATACTCTGTCCAATCAACACCGTAAGGGTGTTCCGATTCTTCTGTATCATGACCAATATAATCATAAAAATTTTGGTCAATTTCATTCATATCATGGTTTAGTAAAAGGGCAAGTAGTTCATTTATTCGCTGTCTTCTTAGGGCGAGTGAGGGAACAGTTAAGTAATCTTTAATGCGCGTTGGCAAGTAATTCGAATAACGAGAGTGATCCACAACGCGTGGTTTTTTCAACCAGTCTTTTAATATACCCTTCCAAGGAATGAAACGGCGTTTTTTCATATATGGTCTCGCATCTGACAATAAAATCTTTCCATCATTCGTCACGACTTTAAATGAATCCCAATACGTCACACAACTGAGTTGTACGTAGTTGCGTGCCCTTGGCACATGGATTAAACGGCCATCCAGTTTGAACTCATTATACTTATTAAACTTTATGAAAAATTGTTTGAATACCGGGTATGGTTCTTCAGGTAATTTAATCAATTGTTTTCGCTCACGACACCATAATTCATCAATCAGTTCTTCTTTTTTGTAATGAATTCGTTGGCGGTCTTGGATTAACTGCTGTTCTAATTGATTCATTAAATCTTCTATATCTTTCATGACAGGCGGTAAACTAAAGAAGTTATAACGTACATAACCAACTTTTCCTTCTACATGTCCTTTTTCATTTCCCTTGCGCGGATTACATACTTGCACTTTAAACCCGTAGTACTGTTGAAAATGACGGAAGGCTTCTGTTAATTGAGCTTCTGAATCTCCTTTTCTTACTTGCTTCACCGCAGGTGTTAAATTATCAATTCGTATACTCAAAGGAACGCCCCCAACTTGTTTAAATAACATTTGTAAGCCACCTAAAAAGCACTCCAGGTTTTCACTAGGCATAGGCACCGCAAAGGCTGCATTACTTGAAGGAAACGACATAACTAAAGCATGTACATCCAATATTTCTCCATTTTGGACAGCCTCCATTACACCGAAGTCTAGTTGTGCTTCTCCTTCTGGATGCTCCAACCGCTCATGGCCTCTATCAGTTTCATCTTCTTGTGTTGATTTCCATTCTTGAATAAACTGACAAAGCGTTCTGTAAGACCCCTGAAAACCTAATTTTTCAAGATCCTCAAACATTTTCTTATTTGTACGACGTAATTTTTTCTTGAGCTTTAAATCTTCTTCTAGCCAATCCATAACGATTTCTCCCCACTTTTCATCGTACATCATGCCTTTCTTCAGCCGTATTTTCTCTTGTGGCAGTTGATCACTATCGCCATATTTTTTAGCTGTACGCCAATTTACTTGCATCGTTTTAGCGATTTCGGTTATGGATAGTCCTTTTTCATTTCGTAATGTTTTGATACAATTAACTTCAGACATTGCTAGCATCCTTTCTTACCTCCACTTTTTGGATTCGACACCTAAAACAGTAGAGGGACTTGGGGTGGCTGGCAAGTCTTTTTTTATTGCACAAAAATAGTGCAGGACTCTGTACAAATTCTTTGCACTAGTCTGCACTTATATTTTGCAATACACACCAAGGATATCTGGAGCAGGAATGAACCGTATGATATTAGGGGGATATGGTATTAATCTTGTGGAAGAAACATTGAAAATGGCATTAGGAAAAAAGCCGGACTTCACAAAAAAATTTAGAAAACACATCTATAGTCAATATATAACTGTGGAAGAACAAGGAATATTAGAAAGAGTTACAGGAAAAAACCGTGCCAAGCAATCACACGGCGTGCTCAACGTATATGTCAAACCTCGAAAAGGGGCTTATCTATGCCCGCCTCTTTCCATGGGCCATCGATATGCCTATGTGATTGCTACTGGGGACTCGGAAGAAGAAGCCATTCGAAATAGCAAAAACGCAGCTTCTTCCATACAATTTTCTCTTTTGCCAATTGATGAACAAGAGGAGAATACGATTGATAGAGAAGTTGATGCATACAACTTAGATGAACAGGAGAGAGACAAAATTTGATTTAAACTGTTCTGATTCAACATTAATTAGTGAATGTAAAGATTATACCCCATTACTGCTGAATAGTTCTTGCAAATATGCGATCTAACATTATGACATTAAGTTAAAACACTTATTCCCAAGCATAGGAATAAGTGTTTTTAACTTTCCTAGCTTTGCTTTTAATAGAAAAACCCCATCCGTTACCCTAGAATTTGTAATAATCACACCTTCTAAACCTGACAATGTTATTTTTAAAATTCAAGAGCACACAGCTCCTTTTCAACGTGTTTCTCGACATTTCAAGTATAAGTAAAGTGGAGCTTTATCCTTTTTAATGGACACCCCAACATTTAGTATAAAACCTAAAAAAAGGCCCATAGCATTCTATGCTATGGGCCTTAATTTGATTTGACAGTTTTGGCACCCTGTCATCTGATACCGGTGGTCGGGGTCGAACCGACACTCCTCACGGAACACGATTTTGAGTCGTGCGCGTCTGCCA
>CAKQHO010000192.1 GCA_934234185.1 uncultured Psychrobacillus sp.
GTTTCTCATCTCATATAAAACTTCTATTGATGACATAAAGCAAGCGTCAAATACCAAAAAATCATAATGAAAAGGACGCAGTCTCTCTGCTAACTCCCTAATATCCATTTCATAAGGCTCTTGGGGTTCCTCTGTGGTTATATCAATCCCAAAGGAACGAGTTGATGAAGTTGAAGCACGTTTAGAATTTAAAATTTCTGATTTTGGGAGCCAAGCACTCCCATGAGACCAAAGTACAATTCCTTTAATTTGCTCATTGGCTTTTCTTGAAAAGGCTATTGCGTCTTTTAAAGCACTTACAAAAACATCTGCACTTGACGAGTTTTGTTCAGGATAGGTTTTGATTATCTCGGAAACTATTAAATCTGTATTGTCTGCCTTTACTTTATATAGGCATGGGTGAGAGGTTTTGCGATTCTTTACCCTGTCTACATAAACATAAACCCCATTGCTAATTTGATTTTCAGAAAAACATCTCTCCATCTGATTGATGTTTTGTATTGCAAAGTAATCTAAGTCATTATCTGCAGCCATATAAACGAATATAGCGTTTTTCTCGGAATGCCTAACTATGTCATCATCTTCAGAGCAACTCAATAATAGCACTGACAAAAGACAGCATAACATAAATTTAGTATGTATCATTCCTATTGAAATATCTTAAAGGTGTCAATTCCCTTCATTCCCGAAGTTGTATTAATAAACCAAATCTGTCCGGAGTTCCTTACAAAAGACTCAGGTTGTATTTCTCCATAAAATTTTATGTCTAAACGAGCTAGACCTTTGTACTTTTGACATTTTAAATCATAGTCGTTGTAGTCTGCAAATAGGGTTTTGCCATGGCTATATTCCTCTTTGTAGAAATTCATTATTTCTCGAATAGTATACTGTGTAGGTTTAATGCCAATATTCTTAGCATAGGTACTTTCTACGGTTGTAAGCTCCCCATTCACACAATCCCCAATACTTAGCAAAATATAGTACTGGTTAATTTTAGAAAGTTCAGGCTTTAGTAAATATAAAACAGGAATACCTTCTGAATTAATAGGAGTTGGACTTTCTTTTACAACCTTGGTTTTATCTATCTCATTTAAATTGGTGAAATTATGGTATTCTTTTAAATCCGCAGGGTTATGGAACACAAGAGGCTGGTTACCGATTACGGCATACTCAAGGACGGTCGAAGACAAGTTCTTGATTGAAAGAAAATCTGCTCCGTTTTCTTGATAGTCTCTTTTCAAGGTAAGCTGGCTAAAAACGCTTTTCCCCGAATGTGTACCAACAATACTGTCATAGGCGACCAAGACGTTCTCTCCACCAATCACGCAAGGAGTAGAAAGCCTCTCTGTTTTGACTTCGTTTTGACCATTATTGCCCAATATACTATAATGCACTTCCACTTCTCCGGGAATATCATCTTTTGTGGTTATTGCAATATAATTATGCCGAAGAATAGTTGTTTTGCGTACTCCTTCCTCTAAATCAACCTTTGTACATTGGGAAAACAATATTGTAAGAAAAAGCCAAACATACAATTGTAAAGAGAAGATCTTCTTCATTTTGTTACATCTTTAAATTAATCCCAAACCATTAACCAAGGATTCCACCAATCAACCTTTGTATAGTTGCCGCCATTCTTCTTGTCTCCTGGCACGCCTACTTTTGCACCATTATCTATCTGAAGGAAATAATAGTTTCTCCAGAACCAAGAACCAGTCTGTTTTGCACCATAAGCTAAAGTCCAATGTAATTGCCCACCAGAACCACACAATCTGATTGCAGGTTTCTTATAATGCTTTATTTGGTCATATGCAAAAAGATCTGCAAAGCACAGAGCTGGATTAATCCAGATTTTCCCATTGGAAGCAATAGGCATTGTCCACCCCATTTCTCCCGGAGTCATCGGTCTTCCGAAAAGACGCAAAGCAAAATTTAAAATACCAAACTCTCCAAATGAAGAAGCATTATTATAAAAGAAATCATATTTATCTTTGCCTTGATTTACATAAAGGATATATCCGCAAACCCAAGGACCACATGCACCACCTCTTCTGTAAGAATGCTTTCTGTCATCATACTTATCAATCCATTTTAAACTTTTATCGGTACGACTAAAGATTCTTCTAAATAATCGTCCAAAAAATTTACTTTCATTATTAAGTTCTTCATCGCTTGTCTCTAAGAGTTCTTGCTCATAAGCACTTAAAGTATTCCAATATGCTTTAGCTTCTTCTTCTGTTCTTGCTAAGCTGACTTCCATAGAGTCTTTTAACGCCTCCACAGTCATATTTTTTCCATATTCGATCTCTTTATTAAGTTCTTCGTCTGCCACCACATAATCTGGTACTTTTTCAAAAGCACGTTGATCAGGTATTAATGTTGGAAGTATGTGAGTTTCCATGTGCTGGATAATCTCTTCACCTTCTAATTCTCTCATATTTTCCATGAGTACAGGAGTCCCATTATCAACTGATATAATTTGCTTGGGTGCTTTACCGCCCTTTGACCTGACTCCTACAAATTGTTCCCCTTTCCAATCCATAAAAATGGAAGGGTTGGAAGCATTGGATTTTGTTAAGAACTCATTATAATCAAAAACGCTGGAGTATACTCCGTTTATGACACTACTGTTTTTTCGGTTGGCATTGACACGTATTGTACCTATAGCATTGTTTTCCGAGTCAAATGCAATAAAATCATAAAACTTCGGCCAAGATTCCAAATTGTATATTACTACAGGATTTGGTGCTAAATGATAGCCGTTCCAGGCCATATCTTGGACAAATCCCGTTTCATTCATTTCTAATAAGGTAATTTTTCTCGCTAATTCAAATCAAGAACTTTTTTATTTTGAGCTAATGCCTTTAATTCAACAGAGTCAGCATAAGGAATGTAAAGCTCTTGACGTTTGTGATTACTTTCTATTGAAGAACCTAATATCTCTGGAGAGAGGTCTTCGTTGTTGCACGCAAAAAGTAAAATCACACAAAAGGGAATTGATAATAGCTCTCTTTTATTCATAGTATGTGAATTGAATATTGGTTACTCTGGTAAACATACGAAAAGTTTATAATCCTTCCAAGAAACCGCAGTACGTTGTACAGCACATTAAAATACTTTATACATATTTAACTATTTAGCACATGTTGCATATACAAAGCCGCTATTGGTTGCACAAGTTCTTCAAGCCTCTTCAAAAAAGAGTTAGCAAATTCTCTAACTAAAGGTTGGAGAATCTTCTATCGGCGAAGTGCTCTTATGAACTTATACACTGTCCAAAGGACAACAAAAGGAGCCGTAAAGAAACCACC
>CAKQHO010000193.1 GCA_934234185.1 uncultured Psychrobacillus sp.
AATTATCTATATACTGATGCCACTACTAATTTAAAGAGAAGACAAAGAAATAACGATTTAAATAATATTTGTGATACAGAATTCATCATTTCTGAGACAAGACTGATGATCGATAGCTTGCTTCTGGAAAGCGCTGATATCTCAGAAGAATTATTGACTTACTTTGAAGAGGCTGAGGTGAAGTTGGTTGAAGAATTAATCTCTACTGCTTTGGGTGACTCCTATCAAATGGACAAAGCTCGAAAGGAATTTAACCAATTAAGTCACGTGCAACAATTAGCTGTTTCAAACAAAGAAGATTTGTATGAGATGGAAGTGAATCTGTTAATAGAAATGCTTGTAGAATTATCAGAAGCTGAATCAATTTCCGTGCAACACTTTCAGCAAATTGATTATTTAGAACAGAAGTTTAACCAAATGGACGAGAATCAACAAGAACAAATCGAAGAAGAGAAGATTAAAAGATTAGTAGCTGAAAAAGAAAATCTATTATTACAGGATGGAAATTTGGATCAATATATAGACGAATTATCCTACGGACAAAATGAACAGAACATCCGCTTTTTGTATAATATTTACGTACGAGAGGATTTAACGGAAGAACAACTAGAAATTATAAAAAGTGGATTAAACATGTATATTAGAGAAAGAAGTATTTATCGATTTGATACAGAGTTTCTAGATTATACAAATCATCATCACGTTTTATTTTTATCTGATGGAGATAAAGCTGTGTACATTCCTTTATATGCTCGTTTCGATAGTTTGGAAGAGTTGAAGGATTACGTAAAAAGCTATATTGGAGAATCTTTAGAAGTAGATATAAACGAATACGATGGCTTGCATGTAAGACCGAGTATACCGAATTTTTATTTGTTATATAAGGTTTTAGATTTATATTCTGGATCCTAAAGTTAAAAAAGGAGGCTGGTGCGCTATAAGCATCCGCCTCTTTTTTTGTTACGTGTGTATTTTTTATATTTTGGTTCATCATTTGCAGAGCAATCCAATCAAAGTTTAGCCAGATAATACCTCGCTTTCAGTCGTTTTTGGAAACAAGGACAGGATTTGAAGAATTGCCAAGCTCGAATCCATTCCCTCTTTATCGTCCTTACTCGAGTAATAGGATTATCATTTTGCGATCAATACGCAACCATGACCGCGCGATTGAACCCCTTTTCCGATTGATAGACCCTTTCGTTCGCGCGATAGCCTTTCTCGAAAATCGTTTCCGATTGATAAGCGAGATTTTGCGATCGATTCGCAGTCTTTTTCGCGCGATTGAATCCCATTTCCGATTGATAAGCGAGATAAAATAGAAACTGGTCATCATCCTATAGAACAATAGGGTGATGACCTTTTTCTACAATTTTTATTTCCCACAGCATTTCTTATACTTCTTCCCACTGCCACAAACACAAGGGTCATTACGACCAATCTTACCGTGTCTATCACGCATAAGGGATTTTATATCGATTTTTTCTATTTCTTCGTTAAAATAGGCATTTCGTTCAGCTACTTCTTGACGCCAGTCTTCTAACTGTGGGTGCTCACGATTCATTGCTTTATAAAAGGCGTAAAATATTTCCTCCATATCACACATTCCAGCATACTCACCTTTGGCCATAAATTGATCTATTAATAAAAAGGTGTGCTCGGAAAAATGAGTTACTAAGGCTTCGATTAATAGCTCTTGTTTTGTAACGTCATCCGTTTGAGGATAGGCTTCGATTAAAGCTTTCTCTGCTAAAGGAGTCTTGATATTTTTCAATATGGAGATTGCATTTATAAATGCATCTTCATCTGCTATAAGTGGTGTAACTGCTTTTACTACTTCATCTGATTGTAATTGAATAAGTGCTTTGTTAACCTCTTCTACTAATATATCCTCGTAACGAGGAAGCAACTGAACCATATGTGGTATCAAGTCATGTAGCTGCATGATGCCGACTGCCCGAACAGCTAAAATACCATTTGGACTGAAAAATTCCTCTACTAGCTCATCACGTATAATATAGCGAACTTCCGTTTCATCATATTCACCTGTGCGAATGAGAATATCCTGTACATACTTAGCGGTCAAAAAAGTGGCCATATCAAAGTCACGGTCTAGATTAGCAAGTAATTCTCCGTAAATTTTCCATAAAGGCTCTAAATCCTCATCTGTTTTATCCTCGAAGCCTATATAACGTTTCTTAATATCCATGTAATTTTTCGACATATAATAAGTTAACTGATCCTCATACTTCAACAAAATATTGGTAGGTGTATTATCAAGAAATCTGCGTACTAAATGAATTTTATTAAATGGACATTCGGGCAACCATTGCAGTAATAATTCTATTGTCCTTTCATCTTTCGGGAAATCCTCACCATATAACAATAGTTTATTTCTAGCATCCTCACGCTCACCGCAAAAAGCTACGATCTCATTTGTCAGTGAAACAGGGATCAGTGGATATTCCTGTAATTGAGACATCTAAAATTCACGTAAAATCTCATCAGCAGTCAAAATATTAGGTGCTACTCTTTGAATATAATCCATCATATATATCCCTCATTTATAGTAGATTATTTTCAGTTTACTAAAACACGGAACGAATAGAAAGGAGAGGGGAAAAAAGATGCCCACCGTAACAAATAACAAGTCCCTTATGTATGCTTATAAAAAGTAGAAGGGAAGGTGTCAGGATGGATAATGTAATAGACTTTTTTTCGAGAAGCTCCTATAAGGATATTACAAGTAAACATTATCAAAGGAATGATGAGTTTACAGAGAAATACGGTATTTATATAGGCTGTCTGAAAGAGGAGGATACAAAGGCAATCAGAAATATATCGGCTGCACTAGAATTTAAGCATCAGCAAATTGAACAGTTAAATGCAGAATGGGCAAATCTCTATGGGCAATATTGCGAACTACTACAACATTGTTTGGATTATTTAAAACTACCTAGAGACTGTACTATCAATTTAGAGAAAGATACCGTCATGATAAGTGTGGAAGGGAATTCTTGGGTCATTCATAATTATAAAGAAGCTGAAGAAAAATATGGGGAAAGATTATAAACAGGCTCTAGTTTTTTATATTTTAGTAGCTTGCGCTGTATCCTAAACTTATATCGAATGGTAAAATTAGTAATATTAAATTAGGAATTTTTTACTTTTAAAGGACTTTTAGGAGGGTGCCGTATTGGAGTTTGAAGCGTATTTAAAGCAAAAGCATTTATTAGCAACTAAAGAAAG
>CAKQHO010000194.1 GCA_934234185.1 uncultured Psychrobacillus sp.
TTATACGGCAGATACAATATGGCTCGGTGTAATGCAGGAGAATAGCATGGAAGAGATTCAAGCTTCTATGGCCATTGCTCAGGAAAAGACAAAGGATAAGAGTCTTGAAGAAATGGAAAAGCTGTTTCAAAGTTTGTCAGAGGAATATCAAAAGCTTCTTAACAATGTTAACGATTTAGATAAAGAGATTTCCCCGATTCATCCTAAGTTTGGGCGTTTGGATACTTATTTTTCAGAATTGGTTCAGCATGTTGTTAACCATGGCACATATCACCGCGGAAATCTTACGGCAATGATACGGCAACAGGGTTACTCAAGTGTATCTAATGATTATGTTTTCTATCTTTACGATAGCAGCAAGTCAAATTAGTTTTTTTGCTTCTTATTATCATACTTGGATTCTTCTCGAGTAACACGTTTTTTGTGGATAGGAGTCCGTTCATATCTGCAAATTTTTCAACCTATTAAGACTAATACCAGTAGGCTGATAAGACACAATGTCAGACTTAGAATGGGCAATGAATTCACAGGATAGTAAAATTAGTGTTGGAGTTTCACGCGGACAAGCCTTCGAAAATCGCGAGTAAATAAACGGAGCTAATACTACTGTTGGTAGTGAAGAAGAATAGTTAGTACTCTTTAATTGAGTTGGGGCGATGATGCATTTCTTTTTATATACAAAGATTGTGACAAATGTTACATAAAGAAAAGGGTGCGTTCGTATTAACAAATACCTCAAAATGTATAAAGACTCCAAAAATAAATTTCGGTGACAGTCCAGCGACAATAACAAACATTCTGAATCGGAAATAAAAAAAGCCTTGATATACAAGGCTTTTTTCTATGGAGAATAGGGGGCTCGAACCCCTGACCTCAACGCTGCCAGCGTTGCGCTCTCCCAGCTGAGCTAATCCCCCGAGTAGTGGTACAAGAAAAATTATAACCACATCGGAGTTATCTTGCAAGAGGAATTATTAAAAAATTTTACTGCATACTATCAATTTCCATGCACTGCACTCCAGGGATGCTTGAAACGCTGTAATAAACATCCGTTGTTCTTCTTTTGTAGTCGACGGCAACTATCAGCTGTACAAGATGCAGATGTTCATCTTCCAGGTCTTTAATACGAATATGTTTTATAGATATATCAAGGTCTTTTACCGCTGGGATGATGTCAGCAATATTTTCTTTATCCCTTACTTTCAGCTGCAGGTTGATTTCTTTTTCTCTTAAGCGTTTGGGACCAATTAAGCCCATGATAAAAGGAATTACCTCCACTGAAATAATCAGCAGCGCCACTCCGGCCATTGCTTCAATATAAAAGCCTGCTCCTACAGCAATTCCGATTCCTGCTGCCCCCCAAATTAATGCGGCTGTTGTAAGGCCCGAAATACTGTCATTTCCCCGCCTTAAAATAACGCCTGCACCCAAAAAGCCGATGCCTGAGACAATTTGGGCAGCTAAACGGAGAGGATCCATCGTTATGTTGATGTCATCATTACCAGGAAACATATAAGCCGATTCTATAGACACAATAGTCAACAGGCAGCTTACTATGGAAATAACTAAACTTGTCTTTAAGCCGACCGGCTTTCTTTTTAATTCTCTCTCCAGGCCGATAACAAGACCTAGGACTGCTGAAATCCCCAGCTTCATTAATATTTCTATCTCTAAACTGCTCATAATATCTCCCGCTTTTTTAAGTATTATATATCCAAAATATGATCTTTAAAATCCTGCTATAATAAAACCGTAGTAAAAGTTTGAATATACGTTGTAAAATGAAATATACCCTAATTATTAGGAAACAGAAACAAGGAGTACTAAAAATGTCAGATAAAAAAATAAATCCCTATGTTGCCCTGGCAATTGGTGTCATTTCTGTCTCAACCTCAGCCATATTGGTTAAGGTATCCAGCGCTCCATCGGGAGTCATTGCGTTTTACAGGTTATTATTTTCTGTCCTATTCATGCTGCCTGTATTTCTTATAAAGTATGTTCCGGAACTTCGTCTTATTACACGGCGGGATTGGATCTATTCCATCATTGCCGGTGTGTTTCTCGCCTTTCATTTTATTCTTTGGTTTGAGTCACTGAACTACACCTCTGTAGCCAGTTCTACAGTCCTTGTAACACTGCAGCCCTTATTTGCATTTGCAGGCACGTATTTCTTTTTTAAAGAAAAGTTTACCTGGAAAGCAATATTAAGCGGGCTTCTCGCAATTGTGGGCAGTATTATTATCAGCTGGGGAGATTTTCAAATCAGCGGGACTGCTTTGTTCGGGGATATACTTGCAATCATTGCCTGCGCCCTGGTAACTGCTTACTTAATGTTTGGGCAAACAGTCAGAAAAAGGATGTCACTCGTTACCTATACTTTTGTTGTCTACAGTATAAGTACTGTTACATTGTTATTCTACGTGTTAATGGTTAATGAACCTTTAATCCCATATGGAACCAGTGACTGGGTATATTTTATATTGCTGGCTCTAATTCCAACCCTGCTTGGACACACATTATTTAATTGGTCACTTAAATGGCTAAGCACCTCAACTATTTCTATGGCCATCTTATTTGAGCCGGTTGGTGCTGCAATTCTAGCTTATTATTTGCTTCATGAGTCGATTATATGGACACAAGTTCTTGGTGGAACAGTGGTAATTGGAGGAATAACTATCTTCTTATTAGATGAGAGAAGGATTCGGATGAAAGAATTGAAGAAAAAAACAACGATTTCCGGATAAGTAGATAATCTATCTATAGTTATATAAGAGAAAAATCTCCCTGGGAATGGGGAGATTTTTTTATTTGAATACATAGGTCAGAGCAGAAAAAATAAATGCGGCTGTAACTGAAAAGATGAAGGTGCCACCATAGACCTCTTCATCTGAATTTGCAATTTTAATGCCCTCTGCATAGGCATAAGCAAATAAAAATATGGCCATGATTACTGATAGATATAGTGCTGCGGTTTCCAGTGTCATTCACACCTTCCGTATAGAGTAGAGTTAATAGATTTTATGAAAAATAACCAAAACTATTACTATTTCTTTGTATTGATATTTTGTTAAAACTTGATTTCTCATCCTTTCGACGTCTAATCAGTAAAATAAGTATAAATTTAATTATTGTTATAAGAAGCTTATAAAAGTGTGGAAAAGTGAACAAAGTTATCCACATGCTGTGAGTAAC
>CAKQHO010000195.1 GCA_934234185.1 uncultured Psychrobacillus sp.
CTCGATTTTGAAAAGATTGAACTTATCATTGTAGATGATGGTTCTACGGATAATACCGCTTCAATAATTCGGAATTTTTAATCATCAACCCTCCCCCTCTTCACATATTAAATCGCTTTTTCTTTTTGTGGGAATACTAAATTTGCTGATATGTTTTCTGATTCTAATATTCATTAAATATATCTGTCTCTTTTAATTTTGATATTTACTTAGGTGATGTTTATTGCCTGATCTTTATTTCCTAATCTTGATTACCTAATCTTTGCTATATTTCAACCTTTTTTAACAACTAAATTTCTACATTTTGTGATAGAAATTGATATTTCCCCATCAATTTTTGTATAAATTTGTCCTTTAATAATTATTTCTCACCATCTATTTGTATGGTATATTATTACTGTATTATACAAATTTTGGAGGTTCTTTATGAGAAAAAGAGTTTGGGGACTCACATTTCTATCAGTTTCATTGTTGGTATCACCTTTTAGTAATGTGTCAGCTGAAACTGGTGAATCAGCAGACGAGAAATTGAATTTAGAGATTGTTGAACAGAGTGATTCCAATGCATTAGTAGTAAATGATAGCGGAGATGAACTAGTAGTAAACTTTGAAAACGAAGAAGTATCAAATCAAGTTACAGAGGACATTATCTTGACTATTGCAGAACAAGCCGGAGACACTGACAACGTAACAATTCATGAGATTGTCGATGAGGAATTGGAAGAAGTTGAAGATACCCCCTTGCCTGCAAAGACTGACGGACTTTTATCTTCAAAATCAATAAGCACTAATGGTACTGCTACTCCTACTGCAATTGAAGGAGAATATGAACCAGATGGTCTTCTTTATTCATATACTACAGTATTGTATTATGACCGTACCAGCAATCTTAAAGCTCAATTCATTGAATCTGTACCTAGAGGCGGAACCGTTACACTAGATGAATCAATTACAATTACTAATGCAAAAACACTTACGGCTGGATTAAGTGCTCCAGGTGCTGTTCAAGCAGAAGTGAAAGGTGAATTGACATCTACAAAAACATATACTTATAAAAAGGGACGGAAATTCACAGGACCTGATAAAGGCTATTCATCAAAGCAATATTATTCTACAAGATTTTGTGATTTTGGCGACTGGAAAGTAACAAGAAAAAATAGAGTAACTGGAGCTAAAACAGTTTACAAAGGCTCTTATAGAGATCCAGCCAGCCAAGATCCAATAGTAAACTGGTCAAGAAATGTTAAATAAATAATGCCTACGGACAGGATTATTCTAAAAATCCTGTTCGTTTTTTGATTTATATGATACAACTGTAATTGTTAATACTTACCATGTAGAGGTGATAGTTTATGCGAAAAGATATGTTGGCCTTTTATTTAAAACTTGGTTTCTTTGTAGGTTTAGGACTTGGTGTATTATTCACTTCCCTGTCAACTACTGAATTAACTGGCGAGGGTGTGACGACGACTGAGACTCGTAATTTTCTAGAGTATTTGACCATTGTATTAAAATGGGGCTTTGTAACAAGCTTTATAAGTGGAATTATTTCTTTTTTACTTGGAGATTTCTTAGAAAGAAAATAAAAACAAGTAAGGTGACTTATTGGTTGCCTTACTTGTTTTTATTTATGCAGTGAATAGAAAGGCTGCTCAAAAGGTATCTCTTCTCTTTGAGAATATATAGCCTATCGCTTCTTCCGTCTATTTTGTTTCATCATTTCGGTAAGGGTGTCTAAAATGGTTTCGCCATGTTGCTTCCAGTACAATTTTATTTCCGATTCTTCAATTTCATATGAATGGCATATATCGTAGAATTGAGGCCGGATGATGATTGATGCAGGAATATCCGTAATCTTGCTGTAGCGGTCATATAGATCCTTCAGTGCCTGCTCAATTTTAGGCATGCTGTTCTTTTCATCAATTGGTCCTTGCAGAATGGAATGAATGTACTTTTCTGGATTTGCAATTTCCTTACCCCTGGATTTAACATACTCAATCAGCTTGAGGATATCATCCTCTCCATGAAACTGCTCCCATGACTTTAGCAGCTGATCTTCAAAGGATACTTTCAATTTTTTCAATTCGTGGCGGATCTTGCTATCCACGACTGGAGGAGTATCCTCATCTTCGTCGAATAATTCTATTTGTACACTGGATTGTTTATTCGCTTTAATAGAGAATTTAACCTTGTCTACCTTCCTCCCCTTCTTGGTTTCAGTAAAATCAACCAAGATATCTGTCTTGGAATTAATCTCCTCGACTGCCGGCTTGATGATCCGTTGCTTCAAATTACCGTAGGCGGGATATTGTTTCTCTGATAATCCAAAATGCTCTCTCAGCTTCTCTATCGTAAACTCACGTTGTTTATACAGCTGCCGTTCTTTCAATAATTCATATAACCGGATGGAATATGTACTATTCATTCTGGAGATATTCCCTAGTTTGTAGCTCGTAAATTCCCTTTTTAACTGTAATCCTCAACCAAAATACAGGAACTCCAGGCATTCCGAGGAATATTGGCATTGAACTTGCAACTGGAAAATACATCTCATTCATAGATGCAGATGATTGGTTTCATCCAAATGGTTTAAAGGCACTGAGTGATATCTTAGAAGAAACAGGAGACAACTATGCTGTCGGCAAAACGATAAAAGTTAGTACACATGGGGAAAGCATTATTGGAGAATGGCAATCCAATAAAGAAAGAAGACGTGTGTCTCCTTTTGACATCCCGTATTTCTTTTATCATATGGGTCCGACAGCCAGAATGATGAGAACCTCTCTTCTACATAACCAACATATCGGGTTTCCTGAAATGAAGTTCGCTGAAGATAAGTTATTCTTCTTTGATGTTCTGTTAAATAGTCCAACCGTTTCAACGACAACAAAACCAATCTATTTTGCCAACCGACTAGATGATAACACACAGTCTCTTACTAGAATGACTAGTATCCTAGATAAAAGAGCTTCTGACTTAAAAGTAATTCAACACATTAAAGACCAGCATCTTCCTGTTCATCAAGAGAAAGTACTGCTTAATCGAATTTATGAATATGATTTCCTGCGTACCTTTGACAGCATGGCATTCGTCAATTCCACGGAAAAGGAAAAGTTCTTTGA
>CAKQHO010000196.1 GCA_934234185.1 uncultured Psychrobacillus sp.
GAACAATATGTGGGTTAGTATAATCGAAAGTAAAGAGATGTTGGATGAGGTTGAAGTGATTGTTAACCAAAAGGGAGGTCGGATAGACGAGAAGAACTACGGTTATCAGATTTATTACTCGAAATCGTGTAAAACTCTATGCTCTCACTTTTATTTTAGGTTGCGTTATCAAGAAGACGGGCAGCAGAAAGTGTATATCCCTAAATATTATGATAAGCATAATAAAAGGCTTGTAAAAGTGAGGGAAGAAGATATTGATAACTTAGAGCTTGTATGCCCAAAATGTAAGAGTGTAATGACAATTGATCCAGGAACTATGATCATGCCAATGTGCTGGGATTGATAATACCTTGTTATTTTAAAGAGAGTCATTAGGCTCTCTTTTCATATTCAAGCTGAGTGTCTATATGTTCTTTATCATAAAAAAAGAGCTTGTTCGAGACAAACTCATTTCTAAGTAATAGCTCTTTTAGTTCGGTGTACCTTCCATAATATCGGTCATTTCTTCCATTACTTTTTCAAGTTCGGCTTGATGTATTCGGGCGGCCTCACAGATAGCTGGAACAAATATGTTAAAGGCCAATTCATTCCATCTAGAGATCAAATCCCAGAGATTTTTGACTTTTACTGTTTTCAATAAAAGTTCACTGGAGATACGGAGACCCGCTAAGCCATCATCCCGAATAAAGTCTTCTATCAAAAGCATGTTACTTCCTTCATCCATACGTTCGGCGGATTCTGCTACACAATGTATGACAAACTCTTTTTTAATCATCATATATGTGTCATATTTTGGTGTGAAGTGCAGTGCGACATATAAGCCATATTCGCCATCATTATCTATGAGAGGAGTTGCGGTTAAGAGTATATCCGGAAAATCAATGTCTTCACTATAGGCAAAAACGGTTTGTTTTCCTGACGGACTCGGTAACTGTGCACAAAGGATTAAGTCATCTATGGTGATACCCTTTGCTGTTTCCTCATCAACTTTATTGAAAGTTTCAAACTTAAACATAATACTCCCTCCTATTTCTTATATTTGTTATCACTCTTATCCGATACTATAAAAGAATAAACTGGTATAGTATTACAATGAATACAAGGCGGATGATTGTATGATTTAAGAAGGTATTCAATTGATAGTTATGAGTTTATAAATGGCATAGCTTATTTGTCTCCAACGCCAAACACAGTGCATCAACGAATGCGTTGGAGTGTTCAACTAGGCAGTGTGCTGATGAAACAGATTGTTAAGTCATTGGAGCCCCTTAAGATATTGTGCTTTAGATAATGAGTAAGAAGAAGTTCTGGCCAATAATAATCAATAATCCTACAATCTTTTTGATAATATTTTAATAAAGTTTTTTAGAATATCGAAAATGGGTATATAACTCCTAGTGTATCACTTTATAGATGGAAAATAGGAGGTCCTAGTATGACATACAGAGATGTTTATATTGGTTCACTTGAAGATCCACATTTCCATTGGGAAGGTGGCGACCCCAGCGGTAATGTTCCTTGTAGGGAAAGTCCGTTCATTGAAACGGATAATGGATTTTTTGCGTTGATTGATCTAATTGATAAGGGAACTTATGATGGAAAACAAACTGATTGGGGCGGTTGGGTAGCTAGGTTGACCCCTTTGGAAATCAAGAATTTTGTAGAAACATATGGAACAACGAATAAGCAAACCATCTTAAACTATATACGAGGTCTAGATCCAGAGAAAAAATATGCCTTAGTAGCTTGTGAATTATAAAGGCCTGCATGGATCTATGATTCTTAGAGGTTCTCTGCTAGATAGGTTTTATGACTGCCATTATGGTTAGGTAAGGGGCGATACTAGATGAGAAATAGACAAAAAGAGAAAAGTTATACATACGAATATTCTATTCATCCGGTTTGGCAAGATCCCGATGGACGATATTACTGCAGAGCCGCCAATGCAGTGTTTAAGCCTGATACAATCTTTTGTTGGAGCTGTCCGTTATTAGGTGGATTTACCCAAGGGGAACAACAGGGAAATCCAGAATGTCATTTCTACGAACTAGAACCCAGGGATTACCTCAATGCTAAAGAAGACAAAAAACGGACTGACGGATTAATTCAAGCAGGAATTGTCCCTGAATTCCCAGACTTTATGCTTGATGAAGATAGACTTGAAGGTAATTCCATTATAGAAGAGGCATTGCAGTTTGCTGCCGTTGCACATAAAGGCACATGTCGAAAAGGGACGAAGATTCCTTATATAACACACTGTATGGAAGTGGGTAGCATTGTATCGGGTTTAACAAACAATCCCCATGTAATAGCTGCAGCTATATTGCATGATGTTGTCGAAGATACAAAATACACACTCGATGATATAGAAAAGAATTTCGGGAAAGAAGTTTCCTATTTGGTGGATCTAGAAACAGAAAATAAACAAAAGCAAAAAGATCCAGTACTCACCTGGAAAATAAGAAAGAGAGAATTTTTGGACCATTTAAACAATGCACCAAAAGAGGCAAAAATGATTACTCTTGGCGATAAACTGTCTAATATGCGAGCTATAAAGCGAGACTATGATAGAATAGGAGACTCGCTATGGGAACGCTTCAACCAAAAAGATAAAGATGAACAGGGCTGGTATTATAAAAGCATTCGTGATAAATTAACCGAGTTTTCCGAAATGGATGCTTGGGAGGAATATGACATGCTAGTTCGCAATGTGTTTGGTGAACAATTAGTGAAAAATGATTAAAGACTTTTGAGCATTGCTCCAAGATATTATACGGAGTAATGCTCTTAATATATAATAAAACCTTTCTCGGTATCTTCCTCCAACCTGGAACAATATCAATAAATTTTTAATAATAACCATTATTCGGCAGATGGAATCAGGAAATAACGATTGTATTATAAAACCCTAATCATCAAATGTATGATCTTCTATATTTACTTGTTCTGCTACACGTGTATTTGTAACCCCCTTATATTCTTCGTAACTATCCACTATTTCTTCTAATTTTGTTGGTTCGAGTGTGGCTATGCCATCCCCTCGCATACTCAATACGATAGGATGACCTTTAAATTTAAGTGCTTCTAAAACGCCATCTGTATTATGA
>CAKQHO010000197.1 GCA_934234185.1 uncultured Psychrobacillus sp.
TGGGGTTATCATTTCGTTTACTTGATTCGCTGAAATGCCCACTTTACTTTCCTTCTTTAGAGCGTTCATTACATCTAAGACAAACAGCGCTAAATCTGAAGAAGTTGTCCATAATCCAGCCGCTGCGGGATAAGGGTATACCAGAGGAGCGGGACAGGGTGAAACACGCATCAATATCCGTCTGGCTAGCCCGCTGCAAAAAGACAGTATTGTCGATGGCCCAGGGCTAAGAACAGTCATTTGGACACAAGACTGTATCCATGCATGCCCTATGTGTCATAACCCATCAATACATGATTTAGAAGGTGGATATCTTGTTGATGTGGATGAAGTGATTGATAGCGAGCTTCGTCTCCAAAGAGGGATAACACTATCAAGAGGGGACCCGTTTTTACAACCGGTGCCCCTTAAAAAGATAGCTGCTGCCGCTAAAGAGCACAATCTTGATGTATGGTGCTATACAGGTTTTCTCTATACATGGCTTACAGATGAAAGGAATCCCCATTATAACGATAATATAGGACTGTTAGAATATATTGATGTTCTAATAGACGGACGCTTTCTTGTCGAGAAGAAGGATTTTCGGTTAAATTTAGGGGTTCATCTAATCAGCAAATTATTGATGTACAAAGAAGTTTGAGAGAGAAAGAGATTCATCTAAGCCCTTATCATTACGCTTAGGGTTTTACGAAAAGGAGTACGAATGCATGAATTATCGAATTGAAAGTGATGTTATTCTTCACGAAGGGGAAATATTTAAAGGTGACGAAATCATAACAACTACTCGTATTAATATAACAAAAGATATCGAGAAAATTAATGCGGACCAAATAGCACAAGTTTCCCGATGATAAGAAGCTAAGGCGGTAGGCAAAAGGACTGAGAATGTATGACTGTTCTCAGTCCTTTTAGTTATAAAGATACTGATTAGGATCATTCATTGTCACTTGGTCGTTTTGGCAACGAGCAAATCGTTACAAAATAACTAAATTCGTTTGATAAATGAAAAATTGTAAAAATTCTGACATAATTGTTTTTTTGTGGTATTGTTTTCACATAAAACTATTTTGGGAGGGATTTTTTATGAGGTTCAAGAAATTGAGACATTCTTTATTTCTGATGGCTGGAGTTGGTATCTTATTGTCACCTGGAATCCAAGTTGATGCTGCAGCAAAAGTTCAAACTTGGGATTTGGTGGATTCCGGAAAGCATTTAGATTATGATGGGAATTCAGTCTATATGTCTCAGGTTAAAACAGCGGCCGGTAAATGGAACGCATACAAAAGTGGCGTAATTAGACCTGATTCTGCCAAAGTTATTGAGGATGTTTTTTGCGCAGATTATTCTGCAAATGATGGCATTAATGCAACAACTTATAGCTATGGCAGTATCAAATTTAATAAAAAAGTTTTAGGGCCAAAAGTTGATAGTAGAAAATTGAATGTTGCCATACATGAACTAGGGCATGCTTTAGGGTTAGATCATAATACTTCAAGCGATATTATGTACAAATACGATACTACTAAAACCACATTATCCGCTAATGATAAAGCCTCTTATGACGCAGCTTATAAAAAATATTAATTAAATTAATAATAGATAGGGGCCATAAAGCATGACAATGAAGAATTTATTCAGTAAGAAAAGTTTAAGTTTGTATTTTGGATTGGGATTATTAATAGTACTAATTGCTTTTATTTATATGAATAATAAACAAACCAATTATAGTTCAAGCGCAGACGCCGATATTCCAACATATGCAATTCATGGCAACTATGATTTAGATATGAATAATAAATTTGAAAGAGTAGGAAGCGCAGATTATGTATTTGTAGGCACGGTTACGGAAGATACTGGTGTAGTATATGAAAATCATGTGCCGATTGAGCAAGAAGATGGTTCAACGAAATATATTGGTGACGCATACTCCAATTATAAAATTAAAGTTGTATCGAATTTAAAGAATGAATTAGTAACTTACCAAGAAATTCCTATTAAGAAGCAAGGTGGAATCCGAGAAGACGGATCAGCGATAGACATTTTTGAAGATGATGTCCTTCCAGAAGTAGGAGAAACATATATTTTTATAGCATATGCACAAGAGGATGGTTCTCTTAGAGTGGCTGGGCCGAATTCAACAATTCCTTTTTCCGAGGAAAAATCAGCTAAGTCAGAGACTGCAGTCGTAAAAACAGATGAATATAAATCATATGAGAATGCAGTAGAAAATCAAATTGAAGGAAATAATGAACCCCAAGTTTCAACATTTGATGCTTTAGAGAATTAAATTTATTGATTTGATAAATATATGCCTATCGAAAGGTGCGGGGATTAATATGAAACATTATCGTTTCACTTCAAAACTATTAGCATTAGCTTTTATTGTTTTCTCTATACTGCCAAGTGTATCACTAGCAACTTCATGGTCTTATCCAATCGTTGTATATGAAGGACATATATACGAAGTAACCGATAAAACGGTCACGGAAATTGATAAAGAAATTGGGAAAGTTACGAGTTATTCAGATATGGAACCCTTACCTGGCAACTTCTCAAATGAATATGAAGAAGGTACAAAATATTACTCTATTAAAGGTGCAGATACTGACGACACTATTGCTGTTGAGACTGCTAATGGTGAATATAAAGAAGCTGTTAAAAAAGGCAAATATACAGCTAGTACAGATGAAAAAGAAGACAATACCTTATATATCGTATTGGGTGTTGTTGCTGTTATTGTAATCATACTTGTTCTTATTCTTTTAAGAAGAAATAAGAGAAGATAATCAATCCAACAGTCATTTGTAGACGTCAAGTCAATTTTTACATTTTTTGCTCGTTTCGTGTTTACACATTTGCCGAAAAAATGCTTTTTCGGTGTTTCATACGATGACTTTCCTCATTTTCTTCCCCACGGATGACTTCTACACGATGAAGTAAGCGGTCTAAAATAGCGGTTGTGATCCCTTGATCCCCTATTAAATTTCCCCATTCATCCGGACTTTTATTTGACGTCAGGATAATCGAACTTCGTTCGTATAAATGGTTAAT
>CAKQHO010000198.1 GCA_934234185.1 uncultured Psychrobacillus sp.
TTGATAATTTCCGCCAGAATTCTTATACACCGGCGCGGGATTTACTGCCAATTCGCTTCCAGCATTATCTGATAAATGAAGTTTATATTTGCCTGCACTAATTTCACTGCTTGTCGGCCAATATTTCTTGCCCTTAGTCGTCCATGATGTAACATTTCCAACATCTAATGATTCATATTCTTTTCCATTGTATAAAAGAATTTTATATCCTGTCGCTCCACTGACAGCCTTCCAATTGAAATCAATATAGCCTGTTCCGTTTCCATTTGAATAGCTTGTTCCCGTAGGAGCAGACGGCAGCGCCAAATTCGGTAGAGTTGGTTTATAATATCCTGATTGGGGGCCTTCACCTTGACTAAATATGGCACTTACCCTAAACCAGTAATTTTTACTCGTTTGATAATTCCCACCTGAATTTTTATATACAGGCGAAGGATCAATAGCTAATTCTGTACCAGTTCCGTCCTGATGTAAATCATATTTACCCGCACTTATTTCTGCAGCTGTTGGCCAGATTTTTTTACCCTTGGTGGACCATGATGTCACGTTTCCCACACTGAAGGATTCATACTCTTTACCATTAAATATCCAAACTTTATATCCAGTCGCTCCTTTTACTGCAGACCAAGATAAATTTGCATATCCTGTACCATTCCCATTTGAATACAACTTGCCAGTAGGAGTGCTCGCTGTTGGGATGGTATACGTAACAGAAAGATAAGGTTTTAAGTTGGAATTTGTCGTGGATACAACTTTTTTCCAAAACGTTTGTCCATTGCCGTTAGTATGCAGTTTAAATCCGTAATTTGTTTTTGCACCACTTGCCCATTCTTTAACAACATTCGTTACATTAAATTGTGCCCAGCTATCCCTTGCTACATCAACTTTACCTATATTCGTAGAAGCCGGCTTGTTGTTCCAATTCAATGTACTCGCAGTCCAAGAACTATTAACAGTGTCTAACCACAATCCATTGGCTGTAGAAGCATAGTAGGCATGTGTAACATAAACATTAAAAGTAGCACTGGATACATTCATATTTTTGAAGCTTGTAATACTGTGGTTTAAGAATCCATAAGTCGTGCCAGTAGTACCATCATAATAGCCTGTTTTCAATACATACTGTCCTTGACCTGAATCCCATTTACTCGTTGAAGAACTATAATTGGTGGTAGGATATGCACTCATGACAAAAGTATCAGAAGATGTATTTATAGATGTGGTCGGATCAATATAAACAGGGTATTTTCGCTCTTTAGCTTTTAACCAGTCTGGGTTTGCAATTACGGTCAAAATATACCCGTCTTGATCTTTTTCCAATTCATATTTAACATCTTCAGATTTTTGAGGTTCCCCTTTGTGGTCATCATAATTGGAGTCTGTCATGAAGGGTTTTGGTAAATCAAAGATTTTTTTAGAGTCTTTATCAAAGAAATGGATTGATCCATCCTTTTGTATTTCTGCATCTAGATCCGTTCCTAATTTAAATTTGAAAATATGATAGCCATTGTATGATTTGAGGACTAGATCTTCTTTTACATTTTGACCGAAAGTGAGATTTTGTAGATCAATATTAGGAAATACATTTTTATGCGTGATTTTATTCGTCTTTTTCTTATACTGTGCGTGGACATCTTTTGCTATTATCGTTTCTTTATCTTCACCGGATGCTGACAAAATAGAATAATCTATTTTATGACCTTTAATTTCAAACTCAGCATAATGTCCGGATTTCATTTTCTTTCTAAAAGTAGTATTGATTATTGTGTTTTCTGTATTAATTTCATCTGTATTATTGTTATCTTCAACTAAATCAGCCGAAATCTCTTCAAGATACTTTTTTCCCTTTACTTTTTTATGAATGGGCTCAAAGTAAATCTCTTTACGATACTTCCCTTTCCCTTCATAGAATACTTTTTCATTTTCTGTTCTCTTTTCAATAACTTCGCCAATTTCGTAATCATCTATTGTTGGGTTACTTGCCGAATTACTTGAACTGTTACTCTCTTCATTTTTAGTTGATGGCTCAGCATGACTATTAACCGGTGGAATGCTACTTACAATCAAAAGGGCTACTAAACATTGTATTAGGCCTTTTTTCCAAATACTTTTCAACACTTTTCCTCCTTAATATAAAAATTTGAATCTATTTCTGATATAACAGTTGTTCTTAGCTCACCTCCTTTAAGACAAAATTTTTACATCTTTTACATATTTTTTACATTGCTCAAGGATATTATAATCAGTTAACAAATTTATTTCACCAAGAAAAAAAGACTTCGACTAAAATAGATAGATATGCCTATTTTTATCAAAGTCTAGTAGTTTTCTTATGTCTGGAAACGGACTAGTTTATTAATAGAAAATAATTCCAATCACATACTAATAATCCCATCGCCTTTTTTAGATAAAAACTTTCTTAACGATTGGTTATGCCAAGCATTTTTCGCTTTTATTAATGTTCAAATTGCGTCGAATTTGTACTAATATAATAAAAATAGTACGAGAGAAAACTATCCCCATTTTATCGTTCTTGGACTCGGCATTACCTGCCTATCCTTTATCCTAAGGAAATGAATCTTGTCATCTTTAATTGGACTAAGTATATCCTAGCCGCCGGCAGCAATTTACTGATTGCTGTATATCTATTGAAATGCCGAAATCATTGACCACCCGACTCACCTTGGATTTATCGCCTCCATACGAAAAGAGAAGCCTGATCCCATGGGATCAGGCTTCTTCTCATTCTTTCTCACTCATTCGTAAAATCAATTATCCGTATCACATTCCCTGAGCCATCCTTATAAATCGCATACCGTCCTGGCGGAATATCCACCGGCTCCCTGACAAATGTTAGGATGTCTTTCTTTTCTTGAAAGAAGTCATCCACGCTTTCAACGAGGAATACTCCGCCCGCTCCGAGGTCATGTTCATCATTCTCAATCAATAGCTTCACGTCGGTTCCAGGCAGCTGGAGCGCAATCGCCTGCTCTCCCTCACGCCACGCTTCTTCAAACCCAAGCGTATCGCGGTAATA
>CAKQHO010000199.1 GCA_934234185.1 uncultured Psychrobacillus sp.
GTTTGAATTGGAGTGCGAAATTAATTGGGCTGGAAAGTGAGCCAATGGATGTACTGGATGCGTTAGAAAAATAATAATAATGACATTGTACAGGTGCAATATAGAGGGTATCCATAAGAGCTGTACCTACTTATGGATATCCTGTTTTTTTATAATCAAAAAGAGTCTTACTCTCTTTTGAATAATCTGAAATCAGAATAATAAAAAAATTAACGGCAACAATTATCATCTCACCAGCGGAAACGAAAGAATAAGTTTATGGTTGTTTACAAGGATATATGTTACTACTAAAAAAATTCTCATGATAGGAGAGGAGAAGGTGACGTTTAATTTACCATTTGAGTTAAATCATTTATACAAAGATGATCGCAAACTGTTAAGAACAGGTACTATTATTTTTGGTCACTTATATGAAGATAGATGGCAAACTCATATCCAGAGACCATTAGATAATCAAGAAATAAAAGAGCTTGAGGAAGAATATGGTGTACTGCCAAATGAGTATAAAGAATTTTTATCTATAACAAATGGATGCTACTTATTCGATTTATTGAGAATCGCTGGTAAACAAGATGGCTATAAAGGGATGTCGAGGGAGGAACAAACATTTCAACCGATATCACTTCGTAATATCGAGCCATATTTAGGGAAAAAAGAGCTTCCTACTCATTTATTCGTTTTTGCAGATTCAATGATTAAGGATCGTTTTTACGCATTTAATCAAAATGGACATGTGCTTGAAATAAATGAAAGAAATTTAAAAACGGCCGCTACCTATCCATCTTTGGAGGAACTACTAAAAGACATTTATGCGCAAGGAAAGGAAATGGTCTTAAGAAAAGAGTATATTGAATTTTGAGATAGAGGTGGAAGCATACATATGAATCAGGCATTAGAAACGGTTAAGAATATTCTAGGCGAAATAGAGAATTCAGATATCGAAATAGATGTAGGTGAAGAAGAAGCGATGACTATCTGTTTATATTCAAGACAAGAGTTTGAAGAGGGACAATTAGGATATAGGCATAATCATTTAGGTGAATCTTTTATTGGTGTAGAAGAGGGGGACTGGAAAGAAAGCTGGTACGTTATTGGTTATGATGAGCTTTTAGGAGACCCCATTATTATTGATATTAATAAACAGCATTTTCCTGTTTATACGGCAATCTCTGGTGAAGGAGAGTGGGAACCAGAGATTTTATTTCCATCATTAAAACTATTTATAAAAAAAGTTAAAGGACAGAAAAGGATATAAAGAGAAATAAAATAGGAGGAAAATAGCAGGTACGGTCAACGAGTAGTTAAAATCAATTTTAATGGTCGAGCATTTGCATTATTGTATAAGCAAGCATAGGTAAATAAGTTATATAGAATTGGTAGCTTCGACTGAAAAACAAGTAAGCATGCAAGACCCATACCGAGGAGATGGAATTAATGGGAAAAGGAAAAAATCTTGAAGTATGTGACGGAGATATTTTTATCTATCAAGCTCCTAACAACAATTATTTAGCTATACGAGTAATAACGAGTGAGACTATTGATAATGAAAGTCATACGTTGATTTATACAACAGCGTACTTTGATAAAGAAATTCCTACTATTGAAGATGAATGGTTATATCATCCTTGGAAAAAAAGCTATGACTTGATTACTTGGTATACAGGGCAGGTACCAGATGAATTATTCAAATTAGGAAATGCACCATTAAGAAGGTGGGAAGAGCAGAGAATGGATAAAATAAATGGATTTGGTACGGAGTGGGGTAATTATAAAATTCCGTATTTTGATTGGCTTGAAAAGCATAAGCCAATGTTATATGACCAACTATTCTATGGTACAAATGATGAGGCTAGACAATCTACATCAATTAAAAGTATGCATACGACAAATTTTTGGAATATTATTGAACTAATTGATTTGTCTGATGAAGAAAATGGAACAGAAGCCGCAATAGTAAAATTAGCATCTTATAGTGAAGATGAGATCAAAGCATTCGAGGAAGCTCTATCCAAAAGATTATACAAACTGGATACAAAGGCACATGCAGAACAAATTGGAGATCATGCTTATCAAAATGATGAAACATACTTTTCTCCTGATTACTTTTTATATGCCCGTTGTTATGTAGTTGCCAAAGGAAAAGAATTTTATAATAAGGTAGTCAAACAGCCTAAGAATATGCCAAAAAATAAAGAGTTTGAACCATTATTAGAACTTGCAAGGACAGCATATGAGAGAAAAACAGGCGATGAAATGGAATTTATACCATCTGTCGATTATGAAACTTTTTCAAATGAAGAAGGATGGGATGAACGAAGTAATTAATCCATAAAATAAGTTGACACCTTCCATTAAACTTGGGGTTAATCCCGAAATTACTTAATGAAAGGTGTTTTTTTGGATGAATTCAGAAATGAATATGATAGATATATACCGGTGTCAGGACTGGCAATATCGATATACATAGAATGAGAAGGATCACAACAAAGTGGGTGAAACATCACCATTTGTTACCTATAAATATGATGAAGATGGGCGTAGAATTCAGAAGGTTGTGAATTCTGAGACCACCAATTATTATTATGATGGCGACAGCCTAAATGTTCTGTATGAAACAAATGGTAATAATGAGATTGTCCGTTCGTATGTTTACTCAGAATCCGCACAACTGCTTTCTATGAGAAAGGGTAATGCTAAATATTTCTACCATTACAATGCCCACGGTGATGTCATTGCCTTAACGAACCAGCAAGGTGAAGTGGTTGCAAGTTATCAATATGATGCGTGGGGCAATCCATTGTCTGTGGAAGAGGATAACTCTGTTGCGGATAATCCATATCGATATGCAGGATATCAATTTGACCGCGAAACTGGTATGTATTATCTCATGGCGAGATATTATCATCCAACACATGGTGTTGTAACCGTCAAGTAGAATTAAACAGTTTTCAAAAAATAGGACTCAACAGTTTTCGACAATTAAGATTCAACACT
>CAKQHO010000200.1 GCA_934234185.1 uncultured Psychrobacillus sp.
ATAAGCCCATATGGGATTGGAACAAAGGATGCAGAGATTGAAGAGCTGATCAATCGTTATTTAGACGGCGTTCCGAACAAACGCTTATTTGACCATAAGATTTCACTTTACGAGATTGCCGATCAAATCTTCCCTAAGAACGGCCGCTTGATGCTGAAGGAGCATTTCCGCTGCGTTCCGGAGATTATTCAATTCTCGAATGATTTAAGCTATGGTGGTCAAATGATTCCGTTAAGGCTCCCGTTTGATAATGAGAAAATAGAGCCGCCAGTGGTGGCGATAAGGGTAGAGGACGGATATGCCTCAGAAGGAACGAATATGGTCAATGAACCGGAAGCGGACAGAATCGTCGAAGATATCGAAAGCATCCTCGCTGACCCGAAATATGATGGGCAAACGATTGGGGTCATTGCCCTGCAAGGGAATAAGCAGGCTGCGCTTATCGAGAATAAAATCCGGGCAACAATCCCGGAAAGTGAATTCGTGAAGAGAAAGATTATTTGCGGAAATGCTTATAGTCTCCAAGGGGACGAGCGGGATATTATCTTCCTATCCATGGTGATCGCCGGCAATAGACGATTCATGGCCATGACGAAGAAAGACCAGCAGCAAACCTTCAACGTCGCCGCAAGTCGTGCGCGAAATCAAATGAGGCTCTATCACTCGGTCGAATTAGATGAGCTGAAGAAGGATTGCTACCGCTATAAATTATTGAGCTACTGCAAGAACCCGACAAGAGTGAACGACACACTAGAGAATCTAGAGGACAAATGTGATTCTCCATTTGAGGTCGAAGTGCTTCGCATGATTGTGGCCAGAGGCTATAAAGTCCAGCCACAGGTCAAAGTAGGCCAATACCGCATTGACCTTGTCATTGAAGGACTCAGAGACCGACTCGCGGTGGAATGTGACGGCGAAAGATGGCACGGACCAGAAAAATGGGAAGAAGACATGCAGCGCCAATACAATCTAGAGCGCGTCGGCTGGAAATTCTGGCGAGTCCGAGGCAGAGAGTTCTATTATGATAAGAAAAAGGCGATGGAGAGTTTGTGGAGAAGGTTGGATGAATTGGGGATTGAGGCTGATTCTTTTAGTGAGTGATTATTTTAGCTAATTAAAAAGGCTTGAGCAGATTTATGTGCTCAGGCCTTTTGTTTCAATTAGTGATAAGGTTTAATTATATCTAAGTTAGAGTAAAGGTAATTAATTGTGGTGTATAACAAAATGGCAACTGAATACCTTTTATTCTTTTGTGGGGTCACTTAAAATATATTAAAATAATAATATAAGTAGAACTACACAATCTGTTTGAAATATCGTTTTGTTAACATATTATACATCTTGCGATTTTTAACCTAAATAGCTTTTATTATTCGACGGTTCTCACAAATGAAATAACTGAATATTCTCTACTACAATTTTATTCAATGTTATCGGTTATTTGTCACTAATACTGTCATAAAGTGATGATTCTAAAATACTTGTTGGAGGGATACTGATGAGTCAAAAAGAAAACGTAAAAAATGACCAAATGAATGATATATTAAAATTCATTTATGAAATTCTACCAGAATCAAAGTTATCTGAAAAAGTAAAGCGCAAATTAGTCAATGAGCTTGAACATTTAAAGGCATTTACGATAGATGCTAGACCAGCACGAATTGCTATTGTAGGTAGAAGAGGGTCGGGGAAATCTAGTTTGATCAATGCCATTTTTGGTGAAATGCGGGCAGAAATTGGCGATGTCAAAGCTAGAACAGGAATGGGTAAATGGCATACTTATCAATCTGATTCCGGCAATCTTGAGATACTTGATACAAGAGGTCTAGGAGAGGCAGATAAACCGGAAGAGGAAAGTTTGCAGAAATCAGCTATTGAAGAGGTGCAAGCATCGATCGTAGAAAAATGTCCTGATGTAATCTTATTTCTATGTAAAGCTAAAGAAGTTAGTTCAAGAATAGATGAAGATTTATCCCAACTTCTAGAGCTGAAAGAGACAATCCAAGCTGAACATGATTACGATGTTCCCATCATAGGAGTAGTAACTCAAGTAGATGAATTAAGTCCAAAATCAGCAGATAAACCGCCATTCGATCACCCAGTAAAACAAAAAAATATTGCCGATGCTACAGACGTTTTATCCGTAAAATTACGAGATAAGGTGTCAAATCCCGTTAACGTTATACCAGTATGCTGCTATGTTGAATTTGAAGGTAATGAAATTGTGTATGATATAAGATGGAATGTTGATCATTTAGTAGATTATCTAATTGAACAGCTCCCAAACGAAGCGCAAATGGTTCTAGCTAAACTATCTAAGATAAAATCTATTCAAAAAAAGTTAGCTAGAAGGATTGGGAGTAGCATTGCAGGAGCAACAGGATTAATAGGTGCCAGTCCAATTCCTGGTCCTGATTTACCTATTGTAACTGGATTGCAAATGATGATGGTTACTACGATCGCGCGGATTAGTGGAAATAAGACTGATAAAAGGACTGTGATGAAATTTTTAAGCGCCCTAGGATTGAATGTTGGGGCTGGTTTTGCATTCAGGCAACTAGCTAGACAATTATTGAAGGTTATACCAGGGGCGGGGAGTGCTGTTTCAGGATTGGTTGCATCAGCGGGTACTTACGCATTATGTGAAGCGGCAATTGCCTATTTTATTGAGGAGTACTCAATAGAAAAGGTTAGAGAGACGTACAAAAATATATTTAAGAGCAAGAAAAACGAAGCTGAAAATGAATAAGTGTACAATTTGTATTTTTTATAAAAGGGATCATATAGAAAGGTCTGAGCAGATTTATCGTGCTCAGACCTTTTTAATATAGTTATGCCTTTTAAATAAAAGTACAAAATGCATGGAGAAAATGGCCATTCTAGTGCCCTTTTGTTCTGTTTTGGCATATTGTATGGTCCGTGCAATAGCTTTGGAGCTTTTC
>CAKQHO010000201.1 GCA_934234185.1 uncultured Psychrobacillus sp.
GAAATGCCAAAAAACATCGTAGTATTTGACTACGGTTTCTTAGATACACTTGATGCATTAGGCGTTGAAGGAATTGTTGGTATCGCTGCAAACGGCGGTAAAGGGAATATCCCAGCGCATCTTAAAGAGAAATACGTAACAGACTCAGTAGCAGACGTTGGTACTTTAAAGCAAATCGACTTTGAGAAAGTAGCAGCTGCTAACCCAGATGCAATTTTCATTTCTGGTCGTCAGGCTCCATTCTATGAAGAGTTAAAAGAAATCACTCCAAACGTAGTATTCATCGGTTCTGATAACTCGAACTACGTTGACGGTGTATTTGAAACTGTAGACTTAGCAGCAAAAATCTTCGGTAAAGAAGAAAAAGCTGAAGAGTTAAAAGCAAGCTTACAAGCTAAAGTCGATGAAGTGAAAGAAAAAGCGGCTGGCTATGAAAATGCATTAGTAGCAATGTACAACGACAAAAAAATCTCTGGTTTCGATAACGGTGAAGATTCTCGTTTTGCATATGTATACAATGACTTTGGTTTCAAACCTTCAACTACAGATATTAAAGCATCTTCACACGGTTCAGACTTCTCTTATGAGTCAATCCTTTCTGTAGATCCAGAAGTATTATTAATCATCGACCGTACAGCTTCTGATGTAGATACTATTAAAGCTGACATCGAAAATGATATCATCAAAAAGACTCGTGCTTACAAAGAAGGTAAAATCGTTTATCTTGATGGTGTAAACTGGTACTTCTCTTCTAACGGTGTAACAACTGAAGCAGAAAAATTAGATGAAATTTTAAACGAATTAAAATAATATTATAAATAGGGCATGTCTCATTTTGAGGCATGCTTTTTTTAAAAAAAGGAGCGATAGATTATGTTTGTACAAATACGTAAATGGGTTGTAACCGAGGGTAACTCTGAAAAAATTATTGAACGTTTTAGTAGGAAGCCGGATCAAGGACCATCGAAATTAGAACAACGCGAGGGTTTTATTGGTCGCGAACTATTGGTGAAAAATGTTCGGCGCGGTGAAGAAGAAGTGGTTATGATTATCCGTTGGGAATCAGAGGAAGCATGGAAGGCTTGGGAAAAGAGCCCAGAACATATCGCTGGCCATAAAGCGAAAATAAAAGAACATGGTGGTAAACCGCCGAAACCAGAATTCGTCATTTCGATGGAGCATGGAAATTACACTGTTGTAGAATAATGAAAACTTACGAAAATCTACTTTGCTTAAAATAATAGCAAAGTAGATTTTTGTTTTTTTACGTAGCGCATATAATTTTGGGTAAAAGAATAGAAGTATAAGAAAGAGGGGGATGCTAATGAAAAAAGGAGCATATTTTTTCGCACTCATCACTCTGGCTGTTTTCGCCATAATATCGCTGAATTATAATAGCGCAAGCTTGGAAGTATTGGATGCGAAAATCCAATCCTTATTACGTGGTAATGAGATGATTATTTTATTTCATTATTTGGGTGAAACGCGTTTTATTGTAATGATTACTATCCTACTTTTGCTCTTTTTATGGATTTGGAAAAAAAATTACCGCAGTGTGCTGTTTGTTTTGTTATCAATTGGAGTGGGTAACGGTATTAATCAACTCTTAAAACATTACTTTGAAAGGCCTCGACCTGATATTGCCGATCAACTAATTACATATAGCTTTCCATCAGGGCACTCTCAAATGGGTTTGTTGTATTTGTTTACTTTAGCTTACCTATTTTCCAATATGACTGGCAGTAGAAAAAAGGCGATGACTATATGGAGTATAGCTATTGTACTGGCTTTCTTTATTGGTTTAGCACGTATAGCAGAAGGTCGGCATTTTCCTACAGACGTCTTAGCAGGATGGAGTATAGGTTATAGTTGGTTTATTATTTGTGTATTATGGTATGAGTCGCCTAAACGTTGGAGAAAAAAGTGAATTCCTAAATAATAGGGATTCTTTTTTATAACAGAAAGTTGGTTTGTGACATAAGATGTTACCTTAACAAAAAAAGTTGCATAAAGGAAACTTCTCGCATATAATTTGATAAATGAATAAAATCCAAAGGAGAATGTTATGGATGAGAATGTATTATTAGCATTAGGATTAACGTTGTTTGCAGGGCTTGCTACAGGAATAGGAAGCTTAATTGCTTTTTTTACAACGCGTACAAATAAAAAATTCCTATCAATTGCATTAGGGTTTTCGGCAGGTGTCATGATTTATGTATCACTAATTGAAATTTTTGTGAAGGCAAAAGATTCATTAGTAAACGTTCATGGGGAAACGACTGGTTATTGGTATACTTTGTTTGGATTTTTCGGGGGGATGCTATTAATAGCATTAATTGATCGCTTTATTCCAAAGGGCAACAATCCTCACGAAGTAAAATCTGTAGAAGATGTTCAAAAGGCACAAATAATAGGCAATGAAGAGATAGAAGCTGATCGTCTAATGAAAATGGGGCTCTTTACAGCATTGGCGATTGCAATTCATAACTTCCCGGAAGGTATTGCTACTTTCATGGCCGTTCTACAAGATCCAAATGTAGGGATTGCCATTGCCATTGCTGTAGCTATTCATAATATCCCAGAAGGTATTGCTGTAGCTATTCCTATTTTCTATGCAACTGGGAAGCGTATGAAGGCTTTTAAATGGTCATTCGCTTCGGGTTTATCAGAACCTTTAGGGGCATTAATTGCTTATTTTGTACTAATGCAGTTTATGACAGATACGTTGTTTGGTATTGTTTTTGCGGGTGTCGCTGGTATTATGGTATTCATCTCGATTGACGAACTACTTCCGGCTGCCAAGAAATACGATGAAGCCCATTCGTCTATTTATGGTTTAGTGGCAGGTATGGCTGTTATGGCGATAAGTCTAGTAAT
>CAKQHO010000202.1 GCA_934234185.1 uncultured Psychrobacillus sp.
TTCTTTGGCGCCTATGCCTTTAAAAAAGTAAAAGATGTTACCAAAACGGAAACAAAAAAGAAAATTGATGATATGTTATTAAAAGTTACAGATAAAGACTTTTTAGGCACGGTTGGAAACAAATACGTAATACTAAAAGATGTTCCAACGATAAATGTAAAGTACCACAAAAGGCCAAGAGATGAATATCAAAAACTCCGCCTAAAATTTGACCGGGAAGTTCGAGGGGAATTTCTACAAGATTTACTAAAAGATCCCGAAACCATAACCACACTTAAAAAGCTAGGAATTACCGAGACAGACTTCAAAAAATTAGAAAACGGAAAAGTCCCTACTGGATATGAAGTGCATCATAAACTCCCATTAGATGACGGCGGGGACAACTCCGTTGAAAATTTAATATTAATCAAGAAATCTCCTTTTCATACTTCATTGACTAATGAGCAAAAAAATTTAACTGGACACCTTACCGAAGGGGAAACAATTAATGTCGATTTCCCTATTCCACAAGGGATAATATTTAATCATATAAGGGCTGGTGAAGTAGTTGAAATTAAATGAGTACATAAAGAAAATGAGTCAAATAGATTCTCAGTTTTCTTTAGAACCCCTAAATGATTTAGAAATAGCTTCATTAAAAAAACTGTGCGTGAAGAGTTTGGATTAGAACTTCCTGGGCAGTATGTTGATTTATTAAGAGTAACAAACGGATTTGAATACGATGGAGAGAGAATCTGTGGAATGGATGATAATATGCTCTCTGATAAGAAAGGACAAGAATTTGGTCTGATTGAACTCAATGAAGCTGTTTACACAGTCGAATCCAACAAAGCTTATTTCTTTCTTGGGGATGGCAACATGGATTATTATGCCTTACATCTGGAAAGTGGGCAATTTTACAAAATGGATAAGGTTAGTGATGACATTATTGAATCATTTGAGACTTTTAATGATTTATTGTTATTTTTATTAGAAGACCTCTTAGAGAGGACTAAATGAAAATAAAAGAAGCAAATAGTGGTCTTATAATGTCACTGAAAAGAGGGAACCCTAGTGTTTCCTCTTTAAAAAGAAAGAAACTTAGCCAAAATTTAATTGCTATTTTTTTACAATCCATGCAACAAAAAGCCCGTTGGCTACATAAAAAAAAGCAACACCCAATGGATGCTGCTACAACACGTCACATATACTTCTTATAAATCCCCTTCGCACTATACAAATACAGAGTAGACTTCTCCTCAATCATCGTCTCCATATGCACCGTTCTTCCCCAAAGCTGATAGACGTACGGAAGCACCTTTTCCAAATACTTCACATCAAGCTCAATTCCTTCGTACCAATGCTTCACAAATGCTTCAGATACAGTTCACCGTTCCGCAGATAATCACCGTCATTGACCGTGATATTCGGAAACCCGCCATTCACCCTCATATTGACGAGCTGATCACGGACCACTTTCCCTTCCTTATCGACAACCTTGTAATCCTTCCCCTGCTTCTGGAACAGGTACATATCCTCGCGCATCACCAAATCCTTCGTCAGTTAATTGCGCAGGAAGGAAATATCTTTGACCATAAAAAGAATGGAGAGGTATTCAAATGATAAAAGAATATTTAAACCGAATTGAAAAATGTAGTCCTGAAGCTATTCATTCTCCTTTGACAGATTTTGAAGTGCATACCCTACAAAAGAGAATAAAAAAACTGTTCGATTTGGAATTAAATCAAGGATATTTAGATTTCTTAAAATTAACGAATGGTTTAGATTTTGATGGAGAGCAAATATATGGTTTTGCCGACAAACCAATTGATGAACTACTTCATGGGGACGAATATATTTTAGATGTAATTCTTTTCAATACATTGAGATATGAAAAAGATTTCAACAAGGACTATTTCTTTTTAGGAGATGGAAATTTACTTCAACCTGTACAGTACTTACCAACCGGTAAATTTCAATTAATAGATAGGGTCTGTCAGGATACAATAGAAGAATTCGGTACATTTCGAGAAATGCTTGATTTTCTGCTTAAAGATCTTGCCAAGAGGGCAGATGAATTTATAGAAGATGCAAAGAAAGAATATGGAGAGGAAGAAGCAAAGAGATTATTTGGATATGAATAATATATGGTTTATGTAAGAATAGCCCCCAAGTGTTTACGAGCTTCTGTTGAACAAGAAAACCAACAATTATCTAAACAGGATTAAATAGAGGGAATATTCTCGGTATTCAGATGAAAATATTCCCGCAAACTTCTTGGATAAGAAGAAGTTATTAAGTTTCTTCATGAATTGTTCCACTTAACTAATAGATAGCAATGGTTATAACAAAATTTATTTATAATCCCGGATGCTGCTTCACCACTCACAAATACTTCTTATGAATCCCCTTGCTATTATACGAATACAGAATCGGCTTCTCCTCAATCATCGTCTCCATATGCACGGTTCTTCCCCACAACTGATAGATGTACGGCAGCACCTTCTCCAAATACTTCACATCCAGCTCGATGCCTTCGTACCAATGCTTCAAGTACATTTCGCCGTTCCGCAGATAGTCTCCGTCGTTGACCGTGATATACGGAAAACCTCCATTGACCCGCATATTGACGAGCTGATCGCGGACCGCTTTCCATTCCTTATCGACAACCTTGTAATCCTTGCCCTGCTTTTGGAACAGGTACATATCCTCGCGCATGACCAGTTCCTTCGTCAGATAATTACGCAGGAAAGATATATCCGACTCAACTTCCCGCACCTCGAACATGTGCGCCTGGCCGGACCCCGGCTCCACTCCACGCCGCTTCATCTCCTCTGTTGGGTTATTAAAGCGCTCTTCGATATC
>CAKQHO010000203.1 GCA_934234185.1 uncultured Psychrobacillus sp.
AACTAGAGCTATTCCATTTTCCTGCTTCACTTCTATATGCTCATATTTTTGAACCGCTTTCATTTCAATCAACTCCTAAACATATTTTTTAGTTTGAATGTTCAAGATGAATTAAAATGCTGATGACCTTTATTTATGTACCTAATTATTAAACTCGAGCAGTATTGCCATTATATCATCACTTTACAAAATATGTAAATTAAGATATTTGTCTTCATTAAAAAAGGAAGGCGCATAAATATACGTCTCCCATTCAGTACTAACAACTCGACATTTATTCAATCATGTCATTCATAATGCTTTGCAGTTCCTGCTTGTATTGCTGCAATTGGTGCCTTTGATGCTCAGAAGCAACCTCAAGCGCATTATCAATTTGTTGATACGCTTCAATAATACCTGTCTTCAAATGATTCATTTGTGCGCCGTATGCATTGCCGTTTTGGTCAAGCTTCTGCAATATATCCTTCACATCTTTTGTTGCTTCCTGTGCATCCTGATATGCTTGCTGTTTATCCTCATGGTACGCCATTCGCCTTTAACCCCTTTAAATTTTCTGTCTATATTGTTAGCGTTTGAATGGGAAATATTCATCTAACTGTCAAACGAAAAATTGTATAGATGTAAAAAACGAAACAAATTATAAAATGAGGAAGTGTTCGAACATTACTCACCGAACATTCGCTACCAAGTAACATAATTAGGAGGTAACAAATTGGAAAGAAACACTAACAAAGATATAAGAAAAAATGCGCCAAAAGGAAGTAACCCTGGACAGCCCGAGCCTTTAAGCGGTTCTCATAAAGTGAAAAACCGTAACCATAGCAGACAAAAAAAGAATTCCGGGCATGATATGTAGAAAAACCGTTACCGGTCCTTTTTCATTTTTGATTTTCACCTTGTTGTACTTCAATGGAAAAGGAACCAAGTAACTATCCGCCCGTAAAACGGGCGGTTTTAGTTTCGCCCTAGAAGGGCACTTCACCAACAAGCCCCTAAAGGGACCTCTAAATTGACCGTCAACCGTTTACTGTTCTATTTATCTTTGAATGGGTCAACATATTCTCGTTTGCTCATGTTGTCTCGTAGCTGATCCTCTAATTCTTGTTCACGAATGTATTTTGCGACAGTCTTTTCGTTTAAGCCTACCGTACTGACATAGTAGCCCTTTGCCCAAAAAGTTCGATTCCCGTGATTATATTTCAAATTCGCATGTCTATCGTGTATCATTAAAGAACTTTTTCCCTTTAGATAGCCCATAAAGTATGAAACTGACATTTTCGGCGGGATTTTAACTAACATGTGAATATGATCTGGCATCGCATGTGCTTCTATAATTTCTACATCTTTCATTTCACATAATCTTCTTAAAATCGCACCTATGTCCCTTCTTAATTTTCCGTATACAATTTTCCTTCTGTATTTCGGAATGAATACGATATGATACTTACAATTCCAACGTGTGTGTGATAAACTATTGTCACTCGACATGAGTAAGATCTCCTTTCGTTACTTGAAGTTGGTTTGACGGCCATCTTTTATTATAACGAAAGGAGATTTTTTTTCTGTTACAACTCTAGAAGTTTCATTTACACACACGCATAGCGTGTGGTTTAAAAAGACTAATAAAAAAGGCATGCCGCAACGGCGGCTGCCTTAACTTTAATGTTGGAATGATTATTGTTCGTATTTTCATTTACCGGAAGAAATCGCTTTACCTGCTTGTCTAATTTTTTCAAGCTTTTTCACAAGTTGACGATGTTTTTGATTCGATCGCAAATACTTCACATCTGTATTTATTCGTTGGCCGCCACAGCCGCATCCCATGAACATCCCCTCTTTTCTTTACCCGAAATTTCCGGAACATTTGACGCTTAGCCTTTTTTAGGATGGCAGTCACTTTCACATTGAGGAAGCACAAAGAACCCGGTGACAGTCAGCTGTTTGTTTCCGCATGAATTATTGGAGAGCTTGGTTGATGTAAAGACAGCTCTTGTTTCACAGAAGTCAGGACAAGCGTTATCATCGCATGTAAAACAAATGACATTATTTACGCAAAACGTTTCATCATTGACCGCATTTATAACTCCGTTGCCGCACTTCGGCTCGGAACTTAATGTTAAGAAGGCTCGAATAGCACCGACAGCACGTACACGATTCACAGCTACTTCACAACCGGTAATCGGCGGCCCTTTTGGATCGCACGGATTATTGACAGTGGCTCCTTCAAGGATACATGGCTCAATAACACATTTAACACAGCAAGCATCGAAACCAAATTCCATCGATTTGGAATGTAATCCGTAAGCAGAGAATGGAGCTGTTACGCTAATACAGAACGGAACAAGTCTATTGCAAAGTTCTCTGCCGGTATGCATATCCATAGTTACAAATCCATCTTTAGCATTAAAATTATTAATCGCCTCTTTTACTTTTGACTGTTCCTCCTTCTCTACGTTGACAAAATACACCTCTCCTTCTTTCAACTCTAGTAATGCTTCCATTTCCAAACGCATGTTACCCTCTCCTTATTAATAGATTCTATATAATATATTTTTTTAGAAAAGTTTTATTACGGTCAAATCTACCTGTTATTAAAAATATATTCTATGCACCATAAAATTAAGAGAGAGTCCAAGAAAATGAAGGAGTTCCGGCATATAAATAGAAATAGAAAAGCCAGAAAGGTGACGCCTATGGAAAACAGAAAAAATCCGGACCTTATTCGAGGTATTGTTATCGCTGAGGAAAATAACGAGAGAACAATGGACAACCAAATCAATTACTATAAAGAAGCATTAAGAAACGCTCAAGACAACTCGAATCAACCTGCTATTCATCAAGGA
>CAKQHO010000204.1 GCA_934234185.1 uncultured Psychrobacillus sp.
CCCATGGCATGTGCAATTTTGACAGCCATATGGCCAAGGCCTCCCATACCGACAACCGCTACCTTCTTGCCCTGCCCAGCTTCCCAATGATTTAGCGGCGAATAAGTGGTAATACCCGCACAAAGCAGCGGGGCTGCCGCATCAAGCTCAATGCTATCAGGAATTCTGAGTACGAACTCTTCCTGTACTACAATGTGCGTAGAATAGCCGCCTTGAGTAGGCTCGCCGTATTTGTCCACACCCGCATAGGTTTGGATATTTCCTTTGAGGCAGTATTGTTCTTCTCCTTTACGGCAGTTTTCACACTCACCGCAGGAGTCAACCATACATCCGACTCCTACCCGGTCTCCTGCCTTGTACTTTGTCACCTCAGCTCCTACTTCCGCAACAATTCCTGCAATCTCATGCCCGGGTACGAGCGGATAGTTCACAGGCCCCCACTCCCCGTGAGCAGTATGAATATCGGAGTGGCAAATGCCGGCATATTTAATTTCAATCAGAACATCATGCAAATCCAGATCACGCCTTTTAATTTCAGCCGCTCTAAACGGCTTGTCGGGACCATCAACAGCCCGCGCTTTAGCAGTTATCATAAATAAGACCTCCTGTATTTTTTAAGAGAATGATAGATTTAAAATAGTACTCAATTAAGTTCCCATCATTTATCTCTTTTCACAACCATGTTAAGGCTTATAGTTAACTCTAGGTCAAGCGATAAATTTAATTTTTTTTCATGCTCAATAAAGTGACTTTGATATTTACAAAATACCATGGTAATCTCACGTCATACCTTATAGTTAACTCTAGGTCTACATCTATAAGAATAGGAGATAAATAATGAAGACATACACAATCAGTGAAGTGGCAAAGGAATTGAATCTGACAGTATATACCCTCCGCTACTACGATAAGGAAGGTCTGATGCCTTTTGTAGAACGGACCCACAGCGGAAACCGCTTGTTTAAAGAATCCGACCTTAGCGCTCTAAAAGTAATAGAATGCCTGAAAGCCACCGGGATGCCTATTAAGGAGATTAAAAATTTCATTGATTGGTGTTCTGAAGGGGATGCCACACTGCAGCAAAGATATGACATGTTTCTGGAGCGAAGAGCAAATGTAGAAGCACAAATGGAAGAACTAAGAAAAACAATGGAAGTCATCGAGCATAAATGCCTATACTACAAGACTGCACTGGAAGCCGGAACGGAAGATATTCATAAAGAAGATAAAATAGAGATTAATAGCTGACAGAAAGCCGCCTGTATTTAATACAGATGGCTTTCTTTTTAACTAAAAAAGGGCTAATAAAAATCACAGTACACAATCCAGTCATGTTTTCTTGATTATAGAAAAAATAGAAACTGCCACTATCTGCAATGTTGAAATGGGCCTTTTCATCAGAACTTAATTGAAATACAAAGGGGTACTCTTCTCCAAAAGAAATTCCATCTTGAGCAAAAGAAGGATACTTTTAATCTCTCATCACTATAGAGAATGAATGAAAATTCCTGTTAGGTTAATTGGCAGCTATATTTCAGTTTTTATTAACTGATTAATTGACCTCTGCCAATCCGTTTCAAAAATTTATAGAATGTCTCCCGCTTTTTACCCATTTGTGAGTAGACAGATATAATCTTTTCTACAACAGCGTACAGTTCTTCTGGCGTAAGATTCTCCAACAACAAGGAACCAACCTCAGCGTCTTTGCCTTTTGCTTTGCCTCCAACATATAAATTGTAATGCTCTCTAATTTTCATAATACCTATATCGCTTAACAGGGGCTCACCGCAGCCAATAGGGCAGCCAGTATACGCAACCTTTAAGGTAAAGGGAACAGGCTTGCCGGCTATACGGCGATTTATCTCTTTTGCTACTGGCATTCCCTCTTCCTCTTCCCCTTTGCAAAAATTACAGGTCCTCAAGCTTTTAACAAAGGATCCAACTGGATAACATGCTAATCCGACATGCTGGAATTCCGCTATAATCTCTTCCTTTTTATTTTCCGGAATCTCTATATAAAGTTGTTGAAAAGTTGTTAACTCAAGTTCTTCATCTTCATCCATATACTTTGAAATCATCAATAGTTGTTTAGAGGAGAGTTTTGCACCAAATCCAATTCCTCCGTTTATAGCTAGCTTTATTTTTTTTGAATCATTCTCCATTTTTTTCTCCCCTTTACCCTCCTTTATTTACCTTACTAATGGAGGGTATAATAAATGGTTAAAAGTATAACCTTCTCAGTATCTAGCTGCAGGAAATATCTAATTTATATTTTTAGTATCTTCTTTATTTCACCTATATTTTGTTCAAACCCAATAAGGACCTTAGGCTTACTCATCCATCCTAATAAGGATTTATTTTTAAACACAAAAGCTGGAACAATTCTAGTACCCGTAATTTTAATTAGATCTTCTTCTTTATGCGGTTGTTTTGTTAAATCGTATTCAATATAGGATATTTTATTTTGGGAAAGAAACTCTTTCCCCGCCTGGCAGTCTGTTCAGGTAGGTCTTGTATAAAGCTCAAGCTGAACTTTTGTCATAATAATCACTTCTCCCCTTTTTTGTTTATTTAACTTCTATAACGAATGGGTAGACATTCACTTGTCCTTCAAATTTGAATTCAGCCCAGATCTTATAAATGCCTGGCTTATCAAATTTCGTGTCAAATACTGTTTTATCATCTGCCACAGGGTGAACATGGATATATTTTTCTCCCTCTTCATCCATGACAACAACATGGCCTAAGGCGCCTAAATAAGGCTCAGGTTTTGCATCCTTCAAATCAAAATTAAGAGTTACCTCTTTGTTGATCTCAAAGGATTCAGCAGTTAATTCAACCG
>CAKQHO010000205.1 GCA_934234185.1 uncultured Psychrobacillus sp.
ACTCTACATCTCTTCCGCAAATCCCAGTATGGCAATACCAATCATGACGATGGTGATGACCAGGTATTGCTGTTTGTTCAGTTTTTCTTTTAAGAATATACGAGATAATATCACAGATACGATGCTATAGGATGCGATTAATGGTGCAGAAATGAAGGCATTACCCGTCATCGCAAAGACATAGAAGAATTGCCCAGCTGTTTCCAAAATGGCGGCTGTTGCCCTCACAGGCTCTTTAAGAATATTAAACCGTTGTTTTCTCACAAATCTAATATAAATAAAGCAAACAATGGCGACGACAAACCAGGTAAACTCGTAGGCTAAAAGGGCCGCATCCGCGCTCATCAACTTGAGCTCATCAAGGTAAATTCCATCAGCCAACGTTCCTAGTGCATCAAAGATGGCATAAAGAATCGGGAATGTTATCGCTAATATCCCAATTTGATACTTCGGATTGACACTCACATTATCTGCCTTCAGGACGGCCGTTTGTGCCCTCTTTTCAAGCACACCCAACCCGATAACCCCGCCCGTAATCAGGACAAGTCCAACAATTGTTAGCCAATGAACGGACTGCGGAAAGAGAATGACTAGTAAAATGGCCGTAATCGCACCGGAGGAATTTTGCACCGGGGAGGAAATCGATAATTCCAAATACCGTAAACCAAAATAGCCAATAACCATCGAACTTATGTATAAAGCAGAAACAGGTAAGTATTTAATCATATCCATCGGATTAAAAGATACCCCGTTAAATAGCATGTAACCTATACCATGAATACCCATAACAAACCCAACCATGACGGAAACCTTTAAATGGCTTAGTTTATCATCGGCATCCGATCCTTTTTTATAAAACAGATCAGCACAGCCCCATGCTAAAGTAGTCAATAAGGCAAACAAAAACCACATAGCATTTAAGACTCCTTCTTACATTTTTTGCGTCTTCATCGAATTCTCATAACTAATTCGAAAAAAACACAGGAAATATAACTATATCATATAATTTCAGAATAATATTCTATAAAATTAAATAAACTGAAAACTTTTTTGATGTAGGATCAATTTTGCCGTTTTGCTTCCACATACATATTCGTTACGATCTCCCAACAAGATTAATTAACCTAGTTGATTATTAAATAAACTTGATATTGTACTATTAAACATACTTATTTATAAATCCCCATGATATAAGGCTGTCGTCATACTCCTCATGTAGAATACATACTCCACTTTCTAAATCTCTGCTAACTAGTATTAGCCCCCCTGTTAAAATTGATTCTCTTTTTTCATATGAAATGAAATCTAGTATTTCATGTATATTCTCCCACGCACTTTTGGCATTTAGAATTAAAGCTCCCACTTCACTGCTTTCTTCGTGAATTAACAAAAGTTCTTCACATAGAATCCATTCTTCTTTTATTTTATTCAAGTGTTGGATTGCCTCATGCTTATTAGTCGGAAATGATCGTTGAATATCTGTTCTATTGATTTTATCCCACAATACACTTTCTAATTCAATCGTATCTTCTAGGTTTATAAATCTATATTCTAAATTGGGGCAGACCTTAAGCAATCGCTTTTCAATCTCACCTTTTCTGATTTTTCGTTGTAGCTCAGCTATTGTTTTTTGCCTATCATTTTTCTGCATGGAAATTACTCCTACCTACGATTTCTTTTCTTTAAAAAACCTCAAAAATCTTCTGGATCGTTCCCTGGAAATCGATGATATCTTTCTTTTAATTCGGGTGGTGCTAGGCAAATATTTTTATATGTGCGTTAATTCCATCCCTCTATATTTGAATACGTTTCATAATCAAAATCAGTGGTATACTCAAACTTCTTACCCGTTCGTCTTCTATATCCTTCAGACGCTATTGATAGTAAAGCCTCAAAGGTATAGTCTTTAATCATTAAGTGAGGATTTTTTAATGTTTCCTCGAAATATTAACGCCCCGTAGTAAAGAAATAATTGCCCAAAAGGGATCTTCATTTATCTTCATTTAATTTCTTGTGAATGATTTTGTATTTCTTCCATCCTTTGTTCTTCCTGAACTTCTCTTACAAATTTTTCGTTGTCATACTCCCATCTCCATTCTAAATAAACCTCATTTCCTACTGAATTATCCCATGTATCGCCAAATGAATTGCACCTAATATTCATTTCTTTTTCTGTTAAAGGAATATTACCTAAATAAATGGCTTCCTTAGGAGGTGTTCCATCAACCCATAAAAGAGCTCGTTTATTATTATAAAAAAACCTATTTTGACGTAATATTTGCTTTAAACTGCTATCATGGATGCTTGGAATCTCCTCCCCTATATACGGAGTTGTAATAAGGAGATACGAACCTTCAAACCGATTGTAATCAGCAACTCTTACAGCACCAAATCTTTTATCTGGTAATCTTACAACATAGACATCTCCAACTGACACTTCATTTTTACTTTTAACCCCCTGTTTTTCCACTTTAAGATCCTCCCATAATCTATTAACTCAGTGAATCCAATATAATTGATTCTATCTACCTTAAAATTCTAGCGTTTTCTTGGTTTAGGATATTTATGCTTACTTAACGAAAGTTTCTCTCTTTTGTCGAATAATTTCTTTCCCTTCATAATGCTGCTTCTCTTCCTTTCATATTACTTACAACTGTCCTAGAAGCATATTTATCCTTACCTCATTTTTTAACTTGGCATTCCGCTCATATGACCAAAATACCAAGGCCAGATGGACTGTCCCAGCTGGCCTTGTATTCCGGTATGATTATGTTTTTTCTGTAAGTAGACACTCAATCAAAGGTAATTAGTTAAATCA
>CAKQHO010000206.1 GCA_934234185.1 uncultured Psychrobacillus sp.
TACTTCATCCTTCCAAACTCTTGTCTTTCCGTATTATACACGAATTTGACTATTATATCATTTTTTCACAACATTCTAAATGGAATTATTGTATGTTCAGCTTGTTAGTATATTTTGTTTTCGGATGAAGTTGGGATACTCAGAGATTTATTCTTCACTTAATATCACTTGAATCCTATATTTTTTTAATTGAGTATTGATTACCTCAAAAAATTTCAAGCAATTCTCGGGGGCTTTATATTTTGTACTTACCTCAATAACGTAATATTCAAATGCTGTATCCGGGTATGTTTCTGAATACTGATTTGATTCGATAAAGCCTAAATATGCATTAATTTTTTCTTGTAAAAGAATTAAATGCTCCTGTTCATTGTTCCAATCTAAATGATCTGCGAGCATCAACATTAAACCTTGCCCATCTTTACTCATACCCATTGCATCAATTTTATTCGTTTCTATTATAGACATAGTAGTGTCCTCTCTTTTCTGGTCATATAATCCATATTCGTAGGATATTTTTGCCTAACCGTCCAACCCAATGTTTTTCCTTTTTAGATTAAGTACATCTGATATCCTATATTCATCGAATGTTTCTATTAAATAATCAGATCCTTTTTGTAAAGCTATCTGTCTTTCTTCTTCATAAATGGGGAGTAGAGTAAAGAAATCAATTACTCTATTTACCGAATCAATAAAACGTCCTGCTTCAGTTTCCTTTAACAATATACATGATAAGGCTGTATTAGCAGCGAATGGCATGGGAGGTTCCCCGTTAGGAAGAATGACCCCTGCCTCTAGCCATCCATCATAGGAATGGGGAATATGAGCGACCATTCTCAGCCATTTTAAAGGCCAATAATGATTATTGTTCGCCATGTCATCTTTCCTGATTGGCCAATTCGCAGGTAACTTGAGTACTAATTCCGCGTACTTAACGCCAGTACTTTCTTCTGTTTCGTCCATGGCTACATCACTCATCCCTGTAGTCACAAGTGTGATAAAATCTTGTTCTTTCGTTGGCAGGATAATGTGAATATGAACCGCTACCTTACTGCCAGGAACAATTTCACTGATTGTCTGATAAATGGGTCCGAAGTGTTCTCTTATGTAATCCAACATCTCAGTTGTTTCATTTTGTGCAGTATCGTTATACGCTTCTTTTTTAGCAGAATTTAATAAGATTGCTATTTCTTTTTGCCCTCGTTCATGTGCAAATGCTAATGCATCCATATTTTTCATAGATTCTCCTGTGTACTTAACATGAATATCAATGCCATTTTCAATGAGAAGGTTGACAATCTCTATATGTCCACCAAGAATAGCAGCAAATAATGGGTTCCATTCTGGTTCGCTCACATCCATTTCAGCTCCACTAGACAATAGGTATTTAACAATGTCAAGATGTCCTTTTGAAGCCGCTTCGTTCATTGCTCCACCACCAAAAACACCGCCGCGTCTATTGATGTCAGCACCTAAGTCTATCAGTCGCTTGACTATTTCAAGCTTCCCATGTTTAGCTGCAACATGTAGCCAAGTCCCAAATGGTGTAATTATATTCATGAGTTCCATATCAGAACCAATTAACTCGACTACTTTTTCAACATTATTTTGTTTGATAGCTGTACGAATTTCTTTGGCTAGTTCAATATTCCCCATATTATTACGATCTCCTTGTAGCGGCTAAGTCACCTAATTCTTTAAGCCTTCGGACCATGTAATATCGGTCACCGCCATGATTTTTTACTTCTTTAATACTATCTACTATTGAAGGACTTATATGTAACGGCAACTTTTCCGCCGACTTTTGCGATTACTTTTTTCTACTTACTGTTTTAATTTTTGTTTCGTATTGAATGTACCTAAACTTATTAACGTATTTTTTAAAGTAATCCGTTAAAAGTTAAAGTTGATAATTAATAAAAGAGAAATCCATTAATGTGTAATTCCCGTATAATAAGAAGAATTCTACTTATTTATTAGGCTCTCCTACTAAATTTTCTTTATTTGTATCAACGTATTTTATAAGGTAATCAAATAAGTTTCTAACACCCTCATCAAGATAGAATTTAGCAGCTACTTCACTAATTTCTGAAACCATATCATCATATTTAGAACTGTGAGTTTCAGAAAAAGTAGTTATAGAGTATTCGATTTGATTATCAACTTTATTTCTTAAACCCAATGTCGATACATTGTTTTGTTCCAGTATTGACTTTATTGCCTTTAGTATTTCGTAATCTTCTTTTGCCTGTATTCGATGTAAAGTTTCTATCGTATCATTTAAGAATAATCCTGTTGAATTCTCTAAGAAACCCAAAATACCTTGCATATTCAGTTCTGTATCCAAGTTAATTACAAGTATTATATCTCTTAATACAACAGGTAACTTATAAAATGTATCCTTTTCTGTTAAATGATAATTCTTTTCATTATATAAGTTTGATCCAATCTCATTGATGATTTCTTCGCCTGAATTCTTCGTTATATGATTTAGTTGAATTAAATCCTTAATTATTTCATGATATTCACTCATAGATAAACCTCCTTTTCTAATTTCTATCAACTTTAATTAGGTGGTAAAAAGAGATAGACGCAGGGGATGCCGTAACGCGGAGCATCAGTCGCTGCTATTTTAGGAGGACCTTTAGTAAAAGGTGTGAAGCATGGTGGAAAGGCAGTCGCAGGCATTATTTCGGGTGGGCAAAAAGCAACAAATAAAACAGTAAATCTAGCCAAGTCTCTTTATCACTGCCTTTATTGCCGTTTGCGAGGCCCACCAATCCCAAAATTTTGCCCACGTTATAAAGT
>CAKQHO010000207.1 GCA_934234185.1 uncultured Psychrobacillus sp.
AATGATAGGAATTCTTGATATAAGGCGAGGCATTCGTTTAAAGAAATACAAACATTCATAACAAATTATGTGATTGGCTTTATTTGCTATGCCACAAACGGGACAGATTAGTTGAATAAGGGGTTGGATTCTAGATAAAGAATGAAATAGTAAAAATGCTTATTAGACGGGGGACTCAATGCAACCAATACATATCGATGAAATTCCAATTGAGATAACTGAATATGTTAACAAGATTAACTCTATAAGGTTTCCGCGGCAAGGTCACACCTCTGATGTTGGGTTAATTGAAAATAACCAAGGATTTTATGCACTGAAAAGGACAAAGGGGGAATTATTTTGTTCTTGGTTGAATAGAGAAATAGCTGTATTAAACTGTTTGACTAATCAAACAAAGCTACCTGTTCCAAAAGTGAAAAAGTTTGTTGAACAAGAAAATCAAAGGGAATCCTGGGCTCTCCTTGAGTTTTTAGAGGGGGAAACACTAAGGATTGCTTTATTAACCGAGAAAAACAAAGCGAAACGGGAAGAAATGATATTTAATTTTGGTGCATTTCTATTTCAGATTCATCAAACTCCTTGTCCAAAAGAGCTAATATATGAACAAAAATGGATCGACAAAATGTTAGATCAAGCTGAATATAATTTGGAAAATGATAAAGTGGACGGAAATGAGAAGTTATTAGATAAAATTAAAACAAATAAACCCAACTACGATAAACAAACTTTAATTCACGGAGATTTTACAATTGATAATGTTTTAGTCTCCAATGGTGTAATTACAGGAGTAATTGATTGGGGAAGTGGAGCTTATGGAGATCCAAGATATGATGTATCATTGGCTATACGCCCAAAACCTAATGCCTTTGAAAATGAGATAGATCGTACCATTTTTTTTGAAGGGTACGGGGAAAAGATTATTGATGATGACATCTATGATTATTTTGTAAATGGATTATATGAATTCTTTTAATGTATTGTTCTTCAATTTAGCAGGGCATTGATCTAAGAAGGATGAATGCTTTTTTGTGTTGAATTTCTTATTGGAGCAACGGGCAGCTTAGCGGAAAAAGAGGTTTTTGGAAGAATATGTCGAATAATTTATGGAATTCGCGATTTACAAGGAGGCAAAAATGATTTTACATACTGAAGTTTTGGGCGATGGGGAACCATTAGTATTTCTACATACTGGACTACAAACTGGGAACACCGATTTTGAATATCAGAGGGATTATTTTAGGGACAGCTATAAAGTTATTCTCCCTGATTTAAGAGGTCATGGTAAATCTATTACAAATGATATTAATGACATCAAAACATTCTTTGAAGACTCTGCCACAGATTTGGAGGAAACTTTCAATAAACTTGGTATTGAATCAGCTCATATAGTTGGTTGCTCATTCGGAGGGTTAGCAGGATTATCTTTTGCTAAAAGATTCCCGAATAAAGTTAGAAGTTTAGTTATCTCTGGTGTTCTAGCTGAAAGACCAGAAAATTGGCTTGAAATACACAAAGAAGAAGCAAAAAATCAGGCTCAGTTGCTGCAAAACGAGGATCTTGTTCATTACTTTGATCATTTACATAGTTCTGATTGGAAGCAGTTCATTCGTATGGCTCAGGACGAAGAATGGTATCCATTTCATCTGACAAAAGATTTAGCGGGTATTCAATCGCCTATTCTTTATATGGTAGGAGAAGGAAATGAAGCTGAAACTAAAAGTGCCATCTTGTACCAATCATTAAAGAAAGATATCCACGTGTCTATTATCCCTTTTGCTTCCCATTTAGTTCATTTTCAGCAGCCAAAAATCTACACAGAAGTATTATCTTTATTTTTGGAAAAGGTTGACAATGTGTGACTTTACTTTATGAAAAATAGAAAGTTTGTAAATAAACGTACTTAAACTATGCCCCCTTTCTGTAGAATTCCTTATTGAATTATATGTTTGTCCCTTATTCTCTTATATACCTAACCTTGCATTCATTCAAGAAGAATTAACGTCTTTTTCTGTTGAATTTCTTATGGAACAACGGGCAGTTTAGTTGAATAACAATTTAACTATAAATCAAATTTTTGGAGGCGGTTTTTTTGGAGATAACATTTACTGGTCACGAGCAAAACCCAATGTACGATATGAAAAAATTGTCAATAGTTACAACACAGATAATTGCTGATGAATTACAGAATGAAGTTGATCAAAAGAGGAAGGTTCAAATCACTACCTCGAGTTCCCTGATTGTTGCGGATAAAATCAATACTCAAGAGCCGAACCTTGCAAATATGCCATTACTTGATTTGGCTTTACTTAAATCTGAAGATACACTATTTCCACTAATGAAAGACAACAAAGTAACAAATCAAAGTGGAATAATTGTTTTGAACAATGTAAAAATTATCCCATTTGCAAATCCTGACAATGTGATTGAGTTAGAAAGTTATGCTCTTTTTACGGACCATATTATGGGATTCAGCTTAACCGAGTAACTTATTATGTTGGGGATTATATAAAAATAGCACAGAATTTTAAGAGAATCTAAACAAACGAACAGTGAATTATCCAATGAAAAGGGCTGTGCTCAGCTCTTTTTTTATGTAGCTAAGGGGCAGCTTAGCGGAAGAAGGAAAGTAATGCTTTAAGGGGGATAATTATGCAAGATTTAGAAATCAGGAAGAAGTTCTTTTTGTCGCTTCTTATTTTCCCGGCAATTGGTCTCTTGATGAGAATATACTATGAACTGTCATTGGTAACGAAAGGCATACTGACTACAGATATGTATGTTTTGATTTTAGTCATA
>CAKQHO010000208.1 GCA_934234185.1 uncultured Psychrobacillus sp.
GAGTGAGGATGAATAAATTCTTACTCTGTCCTTTTTTAGTTTTGGAGAGCCTTCTTTGAGGGTTTTTCTTCTAATGGGTTCTTCTGCATTACGACTTAAGGGGCAGGCAATTGACTTAGTTAATTAAAGGATATGACTTTTATCAGTGCGGCTTAATTTTGTCTCCTGATTAATTGGCAAGTACATGTAATGGTTTATTAAATGAAATAATTAGAAGTGACTGTCATCATCCGATTAAACCATTCATTTTCCTTTGTGAAACACCTTGTGGAACAAGAAATACCGGGTGGTGACAGGCACTATAGACATGGAATCACAGATTAATCTGCTGCTAAACCTGGGTAAAGAAAAATAGAAATAAATGATATTAGAATAAGTATTGGTAGAGTGATTATTAGATTACACTAATGGGTTTCGAGTTAATGCAAGGAAGAGGGAGTGATAACAGTGATTGGATATGGTGATTTAAACACTTATGAAGGAATGCAGGAAGTGAATAAAAGTCGATCGTTCATTATTTTGAAAATAGTATTAGAGATATTATTTGTATCAACTCTTATATTCATTATGACGGATATTCATGTTTGGTTAGAAGCTCATCCTTTTTATTTTGAATTATATGGACTTCGCATTTCTTATGAAGTTTGTTTCATGGCCAGGTTGGGTTCGATTATTGTCTTTGCTTCATGGCATATTGCTTCATATGTACGAAAACTTTTTGATCCGTCATATGAAAGGAGTCAGGACTTAGGATATAAGCTCATCTTTATGCTGGCGTCGATTATATCTCTTTCCAGTATTATCGTTATTATAGTTCCCTTTGTGATTGGGTTTTGGCCAATGTCACAACAAGGTGAAGTTGTTGCTTGGTATGATTATATTCCTGCTATTGCTTTTATCGTAGGTGTGCTTTTGGCTCTAAGTATTTTAGTTCCAGCTGTTAGGAACCATATGCAAGAGGCTGGGGGTGGCAGTGGATTTACATTTTTCCTCATTCATCTTATCGGCTGGGTTTCTCTTGTGTGTGGACTGTTATTTACTATTATAACTATTTTTGTAATCTCCATTTTTATGGCAATATTTATCATGAAAGTTATACGTTATATTCAATAGAGAGGAAGAGAAAAAATGAATATTAAAAATCTCTCCATTCAGCTGATAGCTTTTGTGTGTTTACTACTATTGTTTGTACTGATTATTGTTATTGAAAAAGATACTGGTTTTTTTGAGGAATACCTGTTTGATTTATCGGGTTGGTCTGTGTCTAGGTTGATGAACCTATTGCTTGAAGGTTGATTTGCAGGGAGTATGTAGAAAAGAACTGCCATAATACAAACATTTATTCTTCAGGAGGGAATTATATGTTATGTCACCATTGTGGATGCAAAGTGCCAGAAGATGCAGCCTATTGCCCTGGATGTGGTGCTAAAGTGCAGCAAGAAACTCAACCTCTGAGCAAGAAAGAACCAGAGGTAGTGATTATGAAAGGTCTTTGCAACCGGGTAAAAAATAGTTTCTATGTGCAGAACGGCAAAGCGATTTTAACTAATCGCAGATTCATCTACTTAAAGCATCATGTAGCGAAGATTTTTGCTATTGGTTTGTTGGTGAATCTGACTGAAGGGGATATTGATTTTGATATTCCACTCTCCGATATTAAGGATATTGAGGATGGGAGGCAAGGATTCAGTAAAACAATCAAAATCCATACTAAGTCTGGCGAGGAGTATCATTTTTATTTCAGTAAACGTATAGAGTGGAAGATAGCCCTCCAAAATGCAATAGATGAAAATGAATAGCAAAATCTTATCTACGTATCATCAAGTGATTAAGACATACCAAATTATAAAAAGCCTGCGGACATATTTTCATGAAAAAAGAGTATTGCTTTGGTCAGGAATGAAATCATAAAAAGGGCTAATCCAGTTTTTTTAGATTAGCCCTTCTACAGGATATTTATTTCTTTTCAACTTCCTGACCACGTTCTTAACTTGAGTTAAAAGAACGGCTGCCGATTAGACCAACAATAAGCCTTTACTAATTTTTTAGAAACTAGGTCACTTGTTTTCCTTTTTTGGCGGTAGACATTGTGATAGCGAAAAGTATCATAGTTTATTGATCTAGGTTATCATCGATAGCGTTAGAATCCATTTCCTCCTGAATGTCATAATGATCCGTTTCGATTTCATCCTCATCAGTTTCTTCTTCTAAATCAGATTCCTCTACTAAAGTATCATCATAAGCCTCTTCTGTATCTTCCTCTATCACTAGGCTTTCATCTTCTTCGAGGTCTTCCTCATAATAATCGGAGTCATCATACATGTCATCGTAGCCTTCTTCATGATCGTATTCATAGTCATCATATTCACGATAATAATCTTCTTCCAATTCAGAGTCATCATAATCATATTCGTAATCTTCATAATAGCTATCGTACTCTTCTTCGTATGAACCACCGTCAAAATAACCTTCATTTCCATAGAGATCCTCATAATAAAAGACGCCTGCTTCATTGTAGAAGAGTTGATTTATCTCCTGTTCGCTCATTGGGGAAGAGGACCATTGAGTGATTGTGTTCATAATCTTGTAGAGCGGGATGCTGAAGCCGATATTGTCTTCGCCATTCATTTTGGCAGAGTTTATGGCAA
>CAKQHO010000209.1 GCA_934234185.1 uncultured Psychrobacillus sp.
CGTTTCGCAATCGCAACAACCTCTTCAATTTCAGCTTTTGTCATCGTGACAGGTTTTTCACATAAAACGCCTTTCCCGTGTTCGAGTGCAAGGATTGCCTGCTCTTTATGGAATGGATGTAGAGTAGCGACATAGACCGCATCAATCTGATCGTTCGCAACGAGCTCTTCATAGGATCCATAGCATAGTTCCTGCGGTACATTAAATTCCTTCCCAAATTGCTCTGCCCGTGTTTTTTCCCTCGCTGCGATACCAGCAAGCTCCATGCCTTCTAGCTGCTTAACAGCTGCGGCAAAGCGATGAGCGATATTGCCTGCACCGATGATTCCCCATTTGAATGTATCTGTTTTCATAAATGGGCCCCCTAACACTAATTTTCATCTTATTATTATCATACCAATAATACGCGAAAGGAGGTATGAAATTATTATCTTTTCTAGATAAAAGAGGATGGGACAAAAAAATGTTCTTTAAAAACGAATGATTGTCACTTATTCTTCCACTTCAATAGCAGTTGGGAAGACAAGTTAAGTTCGTTCTATTACACTAGTCACTAATTCATGCATGTAAACAACCAATAAAGACCCGAATGATTAGATGATAGATTCATTCTCCTTTATCGTCTAATCACTCGAGCCTCTTTTATTGTTTTATATCATCTCTGATTCTTTTATATGCTTAAAGGAAATGACAAATCCAGTTGTATCTTTAGAGCTTTGTACACTCACATCTGCATCATAGATGTCCGTTAGATTTTTGATAAGCCATAAGCCAATTCCTGCCCCAACCGTTTGTTCCTTTGCTTTATTAGTCCGATAATATTTATCAAATATTTTGCCCATTTTATGGTATTCAATGCTGGAATTTGTATTGACAACATCAATGAGTATTCGATTCTCCTCATCCTGCTGTTCTCTGATTCCAATGAATATGGACGACCCCTCTTTTGAATACTTAATGGCATTATCGAGCAGGTTCCGAATGATTAATTCAATCGAGCCTTTATCAATCCATATTAAACGGTTTGGATTGACACAATGTTCAAAGCTAAATGTCCATTCAGGATATTTCGATTGATATTCTATGTAGATAGGCTCAATTTCTCCTACTGGGTTGATCCAACTGTCTGGAGGTGAACCCCCTAAGTAATAAATATCATAGGTCACTTTAATACTAGACAATAAAGAAGTAATATTCTCTGTTTCGTTTACAACGGAATGAAGGTTTTTCTTAAGCTCTTCATCATCGATTGTATCCTCTATTAGCTCTATTTCATTTTTAATATTATGAGCTGGATTCTTAATTTCATGAACCATTTCATCAAGGAAGGCTTTACTTTCCTGCACACCATCCTGTAGCTCCAAAACCGTCTGGTTCACGACATCAATCGTATTTCGAACCTTTGGAATCATTGGTCCATCATAGGTGAATACCTTCATGTTAAATTTCGTCATGCCCAGGAAATGCTTTCTCATCTTATCTAGTGGGCCATAATAAAGCTTTCTCATTAACTTAAGATTAATAAAAATCATCATAGATAATATGGCAAAAAAGAATAGGCAATGAGAAAGAATGGTTTTAAATTCATCTAATAATGTCGTACTGACTACGCGATATAAAGTAATATCCCCAGTAAATAGATCACTCTCAATATGGTGGTCAATCCTAAGAAAGGCTCTTCCCTCTCCCTCCCCTATCTGAATCCCGATATTTTCTTGCGAGTAAATATTATAAACATTTTCTAATTTACTATTCATCAGGAACTTATTTAATAATGGAACGAGAATGGCATCAACTCCTTGATAAATATGATTTTTTTTATATTCGGTATTTGCATTATAATAAAAGGCACTTGACTTAGCATCGTTATTATTTACAGAGACAAACTCGTTGCCAACTGGAATATCTCTTAGAATGTCTATAATGTTATCAGAATCCTGATTTTCCATAAATAAATGTTCAATCTGTATATGTGTCGGTAACATCTCATATGCTTCTTTCATTAGTAGGTTCTCTACCCTTATATATCCGTATAAAAAGACAATACTAAATACAAGTATCACGAGCAAAACATAAGCAGTAAGCATGTAAACCTGAGGATTATTTTTCCACTTTTTTATCAAAATCAATAGTGTAGACACCTTTCCTTTTGAAGATTTTATCGAAACAGAACAGCACCTTTAAAAACATCCGAATCAATTGTTTGGGTAACTTTGAAAAAAGAGTCCATCTTTATTCTCGAATAAAGTAATGCTGATGTTCTCATCCTTGTAGGTTTCAATAATAAATCAATATAGTATAAGAATAGATAACAAACACACTGCTAATTAATACAATGAGAAAAGAAAATGAATATAATAGTTCATTTATTTGTCCATTTAAACATGGACAATCCACTTTCACTTTTATTGTTTCTATATCTAATTTATTATACCACAATAATTTAAAAAGACTTTCTTAAAAACTATTTATTCATATCCATCAAAAAACCGAATGGTTGGAAAAATTCCATATAAAAAACACCCCTCTTTAAAGAAGGATGTTTTCCTAAATCCTTTTATTTTTTTATTGGCCCATAATGGTCTTCGAGCGCTGTCTGCAAGATGCCGATTGACCTTTCAATTTCTAT
>CAKQHO010000210.1 GCA_934234185.1 uncultured Psychrobacillus sp.
AGCACGCCGATTACAATGGATTGTTTTGAAATGGATGATTACGCCGAACTTGATAATGGTTTCTGTACGGATATGTGGATTAGTCTTGTTGTATGGCTTGAATGTTTAAGGCAGAAATACAATGAGACAAAAGACAAGCGGTATTGGAAGGAACTTGTCCGCTTATTGCCGGAATCTTGGCTACAGAAACGAACTGTAACAATGAACTATGAGAACGTCTTAAATATGTATCATCATCGGAAAAACCATAAACTGAATGAATGGTCAGGAAAGGATGACTCAGAAAAGCCAAACTTTTGTTCCTGGGTTTTATCCTTGCCTTATGCAAAAGAATTTTTTATAGAGCCGTTTGAAAAGGAGGAGAAATAAAGAATGAAAGATGTGTTTGACAGTCTGTTTTTAATGGTATTTGGATTTTTTATCACTGTTCCTTTTGCGATATGGAAATGGGTAGATTTAATAATCTTGCTTGTGAAGTGGATAGGAAAACATTGGAATTAAGGAGGTGGTACAAGAATGAATAGAACAAATCTTGATGGTTACGAAGAACAAGAGCCTATTATTCCAAAATTGACAACAGAAGAGAAGTGTCAATTCTGTATAAATTGTGATGTTGACGGAACTTGTATAGCAAAGAGAGAAGCCCCATTTGGAAATTTTGAATGTGAGAACAATGAAAAGTTTGAACCTTATGAGGAGCAATAGAAGATTGTGCCTAACCTTAAAGATGAATATGACAGAGAACTATTTTAGGAGGATAAATTATGTTTGAGAGAGAAGCAAAGGAATATGTTCCGAACATAAATTGGCATGCATATTCTTCAAAAGAAATTAGAGAAGAAATGATGGTTTGTTATCAGAAAGGTGCGGAGTTCGGCTATAACAAGGTGAATGAATGGCATTATATGAAAGATGTAGAATGCTATGAAGATTTACCCTCTCCACCCGAAGAAAAAGACAGAATTCTTATTTGGAAAGTACAAGTTTTTGATGAAAAGGGAATTAAGCAACCTGTGTGTTATCATTGTGGAAGTTTTGGTGATTTGTGGTATGAAGTAAATGCTTATCACGTTATCGCTTGGAAAGAAATTGTACCTCCAAAGGAGATTGATAAGTGAGCGATGCAGAATTTCTTGAAGAAGTTGAGATTGTAGTTTTCAATGACAAATCGTGGGTTAGATTTTCTAAATATATGGAGCTGAAAACTGAAATTAAAGATTTGAAAGCACAAATTGAGAAAATGAAAAACTGCGACAACTGCAAGCACCGTCTGAAAGTCCTAGAAATGGAAGTCCTGGACTTGGATAAAGACGAATTAAGAGAACCTTGCAATGTCTGCAATAACTATGACAAATGGGAGATTATTAAAGAATGAAGAGCGAAGAAGCCACCAGCAATATGACTTTTGATGAATGGAAAGCAATCAACTCCGATAAGATAGAGGAACTTGCGGATTATTTTATGGTACATGACACGGAAGATTATTTCGTTCACGGCAAATACCTAGAGGCATACGAAAAAATAGAATCGCTATGCAAAATTGCTTTTGATAGAAAATAAAAACAAAGGAGGAACAAAAAAAATGAATGGTGGGCAATTAGCAGGTGGCAATTCAACAAGCAAAAAGGCTGATAATGATTTTTATACAACAAATCCCAAAACTGTTGAATTATTTTTAAAAAGATTTATTTTAGACGGAAACGAGTTGAAAGGCGATGTTTGGGAGTGTGCTTGCGGAACAGGAAATATCAGCGAGATTTTAAGAAAAAACTTTCCAAATTGTAAAATCATATCTATAGATTTGATTGACCGAGGTTATGGAGTTGGGAACTGTGATTTTTTACAATGCAGAGAAAAAGCTGATGCAATTATTACAAATCCCCCTTTTTCTTTAATAAATGACTTTATAAAAAAAGGATTGGAATTAAGCAAAAGGTATTTGATTTTTCTTGCGAAAATACAGACATTAGAAACAGCTTCAAGAAAAGAATTGCTTGAAAAATCACCGCCCGAAAGACGAAAATGGAAAACAATGGGCAACAACAATGTGTCTTGCTTGGTTTGTCTGGGATAAGGAATATAAAGGCGAGCCTGTTATTAAATTTTTATAAAAAACAAGGAGAAGAAATTGAAAATGATAGTAATAACTTTAAAAGATATTTTTCAGCTAGCCCTTATTGCGGTTGCATGTATTCCTTTTGTATGTATCTTGCTAGCTCTCTTATTCGCTAAATTCGATAAAATTAAAGACAAATTATTTGGTAAAAAAACAAAGAGAAGAAATAAGGGCAATGGAACGCAAACTAAAGGAGCTTAAATAATGGGAAAAGCATACGCTAATAGAAAACTGGAGGAACTAAGACCAGCACACGATTTTTACGAAACTCCGCACTGTATGACGGAAGAACTCGTAAAGACTGGAGTTTTGGACGGCGTAAAGACAATATGGGATTGCTGCTGTGGAAAATACGCAATTACAGATGTCCTTGAAAAACACGGATTTGTCTGTTTAAAGAATGATATAATGTATGGCGACGATTACTTCCGAAGCAAGTTCCAGAAGCACGAGTGCATCGTGATGAATCCGCCATTTAAGCTATTTGACAAATTTGTGGAAAAAGCAAA
>CAKQHO010000211.1 GCA_934234185.1 uncultured Psychrobacillus sp.
TCGGCGGGAATCCCACCCGCTATATGATACGACCTAGGCTCGGCCGCACACCTGCCCGTTTCTACAATAAGAAGTTCAACAAAAGGGGGCATTAATCCTTCCTAGGATCAATGCCCCCTTTTGTTGAAAGTGAACTTATAAATTGATTACAATTTTTCATCGTTTAATGAGAGCGAATGAAGTCTCCTTGAATCGGTTCTTGCCCGTCTTCAAATTGAATGCGGATGGATTTCCCTTTCAAATAATCAGATGAATCCATCACTTGAAAATGAAGATGAGTTTCAGTTGAATTGCCAGAGTTCCCGCATAAGCCAACAACTTGTCCTCTTTTCACTCTATCTCCTTCTTGAACAAGAATAGAATGATTTTTTAAGTGGGCAAGCATACTATATTCCTGATGTGGATGTTCCACTATAATACAATTCCCTTCAGGGATATCTGGTTTCATTTCTCCAGGTACATTATCCTCGATTCCGTCGATTACTTTTATGACCACCCCATCTGCTGGGGCTAGTATTTCCTTGTTGAAAGCATAATAATTTTCGTTGTTCTGAGGAGAATCGCTATACGATTTTCCATCATTCAAGATGATGAGATCATAAGCATATCTTTGTTCATCATATACATAATGATAATTGATAAACTGATTAGTTCCACCCCAGAAAACAAACCATTCTTCTTTTATAGGCATAATATATCTATTCTTTGAGTATCTACTGTCACTTTCAGGATAGGTGACAAAAGGAGCGAGATTCATACCGTAAATAGTATCATTGCCGTCAAAGGATACACTAAGTACCTTTTTCCTAGTGTTATCAAACCAGATATATTGCTTTATATCTTCTTTTAAATTTGTAACCATCTCTAAAGTATATTTTTTAACCCCAGCATTAAAGTCTAATCCATATTCCATTAATTGTTGTAAAGATACTGCATTTTGAAAGTCAATAGTTGATTGATGATAAAGATTTGAAAACTTACCATTAAGGAAAGAATCCCCGAATTCCTCGGGTGATATTTTCGTTTTTTTTGTTTGATTTTCCTTCAAACTGAACTCCTCCAATTCTCTATAAATCTACCTAATGACTTTCGACTATCTTAAGCTGGAAACTTCCTTTAATAAGCATTGTCGAATAGTATATAGTATTAAATATTCCCCATTATATAATTATATCCTTCTTCCACTAACCTGCCCGTTACTTCCATAAGGAATTCAACATAAAAAGGCATTAATCCTGCTTGGATCAACGCCCCTGTTAGTTTAATAAGGATTTTGTTGCTTGCTTTATCCAATCTTTAATATCCTCTTCATTATGTAAATATGAAGTGGGAGAGTCTAATATATTTATACCACAAATTATTTTTAGCAAATCCCAAACAATTTCATCATCGATTGTGGGTTCATCAGCCATTACATAGTATGAAGCCCAGTCAGATACTTCATCCCTTGTCAATTCGCCATTTAGAACTAATTTCAATCTATCTATTATTTCTATTACAGTTGGTTGATTCATTTTACATCTACCTGACCTTCCTAAACTAAGCACTCCTTAGCTGCATAAAAGGGGATGTAATCACAGATTTTTGATATATTAAAAATCCCATTTGCCAAAACACTTCCTAAAATCAACGAACTGATTTAGAAATTGTTTTATTTCACAAGTCATTCCTTTTAAGTCTCCATCAATTTCGTTCTTCGCTAAATAAAATCCATCTGATAAATAGTGGATTTCCATCTCCATCCATTCGCAGTCTTCTGGTAAATGCTTAATTAACTTGTCCATTATGGTGATAACATCATTTATATTTTGTTGTATGTTAAGGTAATCATTAAATAACCCCAATATTATCTTGGGGGGAAGGCCTTGTTCAACATCTCCTTTAATCAACTCTAATTTCAACATAAATTCCTCTATATTTAATTTAGAGGATAAAGACAAATCAATAATTTCATACGGTGGGTTTTCAAGGGTATCTATTATATTATCTGCCCACTTTATAACTTCTTGTACCGTAAAAATACCAATAGAGATTCCTAATCTATATACTTCTGCCGTTAATTTTATATTCAAAATGTATCCCCTTAAAATTATTTAGATCTAACTATTTTTCGTCGTTTCCTTCTTCAACTAATCTGCCCCGTTTCTTCCATAAGAAGTTCAACATAAAAAGGCATTAATCCTGCTTGGATCAACGCCCCCCGTTTTTTTAAGTATATTTTTTAAAATATACAGTTTTCACAAATTGATATTAAAAGATTTTAATAAATTATCCACAATTTCTGCACTACCGTCTTGGAACATAAATAAAGAGAAAGTAATCATACAAACTCCTAATAACAACAGAGTCAGTTTTTTTACCGCATTTATTGAACGTTTTATAAAAGCCATAGCCATTAAAAAGATACCTATAAATAATATGAGGAAATACCAGAATCCCATAAAATCGACCTCCTTCCTCATTAATTATCCTTTATTTAAAATACCTTGTTATTTACTATTCTAGAGTTGATGAAGGAAATCCTTCTTCCGCTAGTCGAGTAGAAGAGAGCCTTTTTACCTTACGGTAAATTGTGCTTCTCCCCCCTCTCAGAACC
>CAKQHO010000212.1 GCA_934234185.1 uncultured Psychrobacillus sp.
GAAACAACAAACCAATCAAACTAAGTTAGCGGAAAACAGTTGTTTTAGTAATTTACACAAAATTGAGGACTTGACTTTGATGCTAGGAAAATATATAGTGCAAAATGTGTTATGTGAGGATGATACTTTTCTTTTTTATAAAAGAAAAGAACATTTGTAACGTTATTTCATATACGAATATATTATTATGATAAAACCAACGAAAGTAACTGTATATTAGATAAAGGATAATTACAGCCACTTACTCTTACAGTGGCTCTTTTTTTAGGCTATATTTATCTCTTTGGTTTCGATATAAATTCTAACCATGCTGAGTCTTATCTTGTTTTACAAAGAAAATCTGTTTATAAAATTCCGTTTTTTTATATTTTTTCCAATTAAAGGTGTATAATATAAATCTATTTACCTATATCTTAGGGGGGTCAAACGGTGAATCTCTATTACCATGCTCTTTTTGAAGATTCAAGAATAGCCGATAATATGACAAATGCTGTATCCGATAATCTAAGTAAATTTGAAAGATATTTAAACTTGTCAATTAATGCTTTAAAAGATAAGAAGCATTTAAAGGCAAAATGGGACAAGGTTGAAGATCCTTCTTTCCTAAATTTTAAACCCCTGACGTATGAACTAGCTATCCAAAAATCCTGTTCTATTGAAGTCTTTATTGAGGAGAGATTCTTGGAACTCAATGTCCATAACTCCGTCTTTTTTGACCCGTCAGAGGGAATACGTCTAGACCAGAATTGGACCCCGTTGCTGCCAGAGCAATTTACCTTCCATTCAATTTCAAGTCACAGACATGTAATCAGTTTAAGTGACTGGGATTTATATAAAGGGGAAAAGCAGGCATACACGATTGACGGAAGCATTGCTTATATATCACCTTTTCATTTTGAAAGCGTTCAGCAGGGAGGACGGGAAATCCTAATACTAGACAAACAGTATGATTATTTCCGAAATTGTTACATATTGACCTTATCAGAGGACATTGAAGAGGAATCTGAGATATTTTTAAACGGGCTTCATGTAGACGTAAATGATTGGTATACCCTTGATTCTCAAGATACAGATTATAAGGATGAAAGAGGAAATCCGATTCCTGTCAGGGCTATTCTAGGAAACACTATGTATGTTGATTCCACCTATCCAGCCCCTTCTGCTATTTATCAGGGTGAAAAGCAGATTCCGTTTAAAGTGAAAGAAGTTCCTGTACCGAGAAGTATTTACATTGGTCAGAATGAAATCATTATAGATAAAGAAGCAGGTTTATATACTACGTTGGCAAACGTAGATTTTGTTGGGGAAGGGTATGAATACTTCCACCCTAATCTGGATATCCCCCTCTTTTGGATAGAGCTTAGTAGGAAGCAAAAGCAGCGAAGTCGAAAGGGGCAGATTGCAATCCGGTTGAGGGAGGAGGATGATGATGAATTCTTCTCAAAGTCTGCGATTGACTATTTCTTTGAACAGGAAACAAGGGAGCTTGAGGGGTTGGTAGATGGAAAGAGGGTCGAATTGCAGGTGGTCGGAAGCAATGAGGAAGAGCGAATCCTCTACCTAAAGAGTCCGTATAATGGACCGACTCTTAAATATGAAGATATTCCAGAAGTTTTATCTATCAAGATTAGTATCCGGCAGTTGGTAATGCAAAAAGATGCCTTGTTACGGTTGAAGAATACTCCCTTACTGGAGCATAAATCTCTAATTAAGCTTTCGCAGAAAAAGGAAATGAGCAATGTATGGCCTGTAAATTCAGTAGAAGAGGTACATGATTGGAAAGTTCTGACCGAATCGGAGAGAGAAGGTGTCAGTTCGCAAAGAGATTTTATTCAAAAAGCCCTCTCAACACCCGATTTTGCCTTGCTGGAAGGACCACCGGGTTCTGGTAAGACAACTACAATCATCGAATTAATCCTTCAGCTAGCCAAAAGAGGAAAGCGAATCCTTCTGTGCGGTTCCACTCACGTTGCGATAGATAATGTACTTGAAAGATTAAAAGACATGGAACTAATGGAAGGCATCTTTCCAATGCGGATTGGGAACGTTGAATCTGTCAGTGAAAAAGTCAGAGAATTCTGCTGGCATTATTATCAGAATCATAAATTTGGGGATATGATGATGGAGGCAGCTAACCTCGTTTGTGGGACAACAATTGGAATCCTCGGCAAAAATAGTCCACTGTTCCAAATAAAAGATAATGAACCAATTGTTCCGATTTTTGACTATTTAATCATAGATGAATCAAGTAAAACGACTTTTCAAGAATTCCTAATTCCTGCTCTTTTTGCGAAGAAGTGGATATTAGTTGGGGATATAAAACAACTCCCACCCTTCAATGATCGGGATCAAATAAATGCCGGTATCGAAGGTGAGATGAAACTAAAGCCAGCTTTAAAAAGGGCTTCACTATTGATTTATCAATACCTCCATAATCACAAAGTAAAGATGCCGGTATGTGTTGTAGAGCCAGAGGAAGTCATGAAAGAGATAGGAAGAGAGCTTTCCGCAACCAATCCT
>CAKQHO010000213.1 GCA_934234185.1 uncultured Psychrobacillus sp.
TGTATCTACGTTACGTTTCTTTTACGCCAAAACAGCCACCTCCAGATAGGAAGTGGCTGTACTTGTTATTTGACTAACGCCCCTGTTTGTTTAAGTACATTTATTCACAAACATACTGGAAACTATTCGTTTATTTTGCCATTCTTGCTAATTCAGTGATGGCATATACTAATTCATCTTTTGTATTGTAAAAATGAGGAGCCATTCTTATTACATCTTTTCTTGCAGAAACAATAATTTTCTTTTCTATTAGAATCTCTGCAATCTTAGGAGCATTTTCAATATGAAAGGAGGTCATACCCGAGCTCATATCAGCCGCTAATGGTGTGGTAACTTGTAATCCACTCTGAAACCCAAATTCCTTGGTATATTCAGCTAATTCTTTCAAGTAAGACTGAATATTATTTACCCCAACCTTGAGTAACAAATTTAGTCCCTCGTATGCAGCATATATGCTAATAAAAGAAGGAGTGCCTGTTTCAAATCGGCGAGCTCCTGAAGCATATGTAGAATTAAAAATATCAAATTTTGATTTGTCATCTTGGCCAAACCACCCAGTATGTCTAGGTTTTAATTGCTCGGCAAGTTCCTTCTTTATATACAGAAAAGCCACGCCTGGTATGCCCAACATATATTTGCGTGTTCCAGTAGAAAGCATATCTATATTCATTTCTTTCACATCTATCGGGATATGTCCTGCGGATTGATATGCATCAACAAATAAAAGGGATCCTTTTTTATGAACAACATTAGCAATCTCTTTAAGGTTTTGCATATATCCGTTGTAGTAAGATACGTGGCTAATACACGTAAGTAACGTATCTTCAGTTACTTCTGTTCTATATTGTTCCAATGGAAAGATTCCATCCGAAGATCGCATTAATGAGATATTAGCACCGTCCTGTTCCTGTGCAAGCCAAATATGACCAACAGTAGGAAAATCGATATCTGTTAAGACAATTTTATTTTTGTTTTTTTTGTATGGTAGGCAAGTGGCTATGGTCGAAAGACAGTCAGAGAAGGAGGATAAGATTGCAACTTCATCTACTTCGGCATTAATAAGTTCTGCAAATTTCTCTCTGGTAGCTTCAACTTTCATAATCGCTTGGTCCCAATTAACACCTGACGAAAGTAAGCTATTGTGATATTCTTCAATAGCTTTTGAAACAGGTAGGGCAATTGCACCTTGAGAACAACTGGCTAAATGTACATACTCAGCTAAAACAGGAAATAACGAACGATATGAATTAAAAGGATTATTCATTTTCTCCCTTCTCCCCCTTCCCATTAATGTAGTTCTACTTTCAACTCAACAATTCCTTCCTCCGCTAAACTGCCCCGTTTCTCCAATAAGGAGTTCAATTTAAAAGGACGTTAATCCTCTCTGGATCTATGCTCCAGAATTACGTTTGTAAATCTTCTTTATGTAATCAATAAGAAAATCTTTGTCTTCAGGGAAGGTTAGTTCTATAGTCTGTATTTCGTTTAAGGTTTTCCAGGCAATATCATAAATAAGATTATCAGGATCTTGAAAATTTCTTTTTCCACCTACAATCTTCACAGAAAAATAATGGACTTCAGCAGAAACATTGAGATGTTCATAAGTCTTTTTCTTAACCATAATTTCTTCAACAATTTCGACTAAGTATCCCGTTTCTTCTTCAATTTCTCTAATACAACATTCTTCGTATGTTTCTTCGCGTTCTTTTCCTCCCGAAGGAATAGACCACGCTTTTTTCTCTTCAGGTTTTCCTTGCAAGACCATTAACAATTGGCCATTTTCATTAATACATACACCTGAAGAACCCATCCATTTATGCACTTTTTATTTCCCCCAGTTTTGATCTGTATGATTAAGAGAATTCAACCTACATTGAAGTTCCTTCTTTCGCTAACCTGCCCCTTTAGCTGCAAAACCAAAAAAGCTGATCACAGCCCTCGATATTAGAGGGATGACCCTGTTAATTATATAAGAGGGTAAGGGCCAAACCTATGCTAATAAATAGCATCGTTCTGATAAGTGTTGGAATATATTGCTTAGAACCCTTTAGATACTTCCACTCCAATATAACTTGAAATCCCATTAAAGTGACTATCAATACAGGCCAATAGTTGTTTAGAAGAAAATTAGACTTCTGTATAGTGTCAGAAAAATAGGAGAATATAAAAATAACTACGATTATCGTTCTTCCCCATCGCTGAACGATTTTACCAGGAGTTTCGGAGATTTCTCTTCTCTTTACACCCAGATATTTTTCTACCTGGTTTTCTATACTAACTACTACTATTGCTAAAACAATAAGAACCGCCCATATCCCCATAATTAACCTCACCATCTATCTTTATTAGTCACAGCTTCCTTACTATAACCATATAATTCGGTAAGTGTGATAGCATACCCTTCTTGCACTATCCTGCCCGATAGTTAAAAAAGCGACTGCCCCATTCCGCAATCGCTCCATTTTTCTCTAATAATCTGATTTACTGTTCT
>CAKQHO010000214.1 GCA_934234185.1 uncultured Psychrobacillus sp.
TCTTAATACTTGTTCTTTTCATTACTCTTCTAATTCTACTTTTAATTTTATTCCTTATACCATAGCCGCCATACTTAATTGCGAACTTTTTAAAATCAGTGTTGCCTAAAAAATCATTCCAAAACTGTGATCTATTATCTGGCTTCGGAAATGGCGCTACAAACGGTTGTTGCATACTATCTTCTAATTTCGTTTCTTTCCATATGATTTGTTTTTTTATTTCATTAAACATGTTTTCTCCATATTCATTATTTACTAAAACCAATGACACCCCCTTATTATCATCAAACTCAGGCGCAGCCTTTTCAATTCCCCAATAATCCGCCATTGTAATATCTCCCGGGTGCATTATGGATTTATATGGACATTCATAACAGCATGGACGGAGTACCGAATGACCATAAAAAATAGTACGGAACACTTTGCTGTCAATGGATTTTGAGTTTTCAAACTTCAAGGTTTCAACATGTTCTCTCCAACCAAATTTTTCCTTATTCCTGAAGTTAACTTCTTGTACTAAAGAATTATTCTTTCTTTCCTGCCATGCCAAGTATGCTTTCCAAACTTTAGGACTTGGTACTCCATGACAAACAATGTCTACACACAGGAGATTTTCATAATTCTTCCCTAGAAGTTCCAGAGAAAAAGACCTTGCGTCCTGTATCAAGATCTTTTTTTACATTTTTAAACGTATCGCCAATTTTACTCTGAATATACTTCGAACCACGCATTTTATTGCGTGTCTCATAATCTTCTGCTCTTATGTGAACCGCATCAAACTCTTTCGATAATACACATCCATAGACCACACCGCCATCCGCTAAAACCTGGTCTGATAAAGCAGTAAAAACTCCTCCCGACCTAGAAACAGCTCTGGTTTCGTCACTTTTGTGTTTTGCAGCGTATGTTTTAGGTCGCTTCCAGCTCATTATGCTGCTCTCCTCCTATATAATCAAGTCTTCCAAGGAATTTTTATGTTTCATCAATAAACATCTAAGAAGAAAACACAAGAATGGACATTTCTCTGTATCTGGTACGTAAAGTGGCGAATTCTGTATGCACGAAGTAAACTGCTTTCTTATTTCGTTCTACATGGCCGCGTATCCATCCATCTGCGGCAACGTATCTCCTTTTTCTGCCAGAATCTTCATTTCTAATAGGAGCCTCTCATTTCTTTTCCTGATAGTCGTTGGTAATATCGGAATATCCACAAAACTGATTCAAATAGCCAATTGATTTTTCGAGAAGCTGCCTTTCCTTTTCTTCAATGATTAAATAATCCGTCACTTTTACCCTGCAAATATTTTGGTTTGATTTTATTCCGAAAGATTTCAAAAGCTCAATAGCCTTTGGATTGCGTCCTAATAGCGTAAACCCTTTTTCGAAAATAATGGAATAAACACTTCCATGAAATGTTGTTGTAAATACATAAGATGCATATTTAAAAAGTGTTAGCCACTCTTTTGGTGTACAAGCCAAATTGTAATCAGCCCACTGGGCTTCATAACCTACCACAACAGTTTTCAAGTCGTTTAGATTTGCATAGGTTTTCACATACTTCTGTTGTTCTGAATCAAGTCCATACGAGTACACAAAAACATACTTTTCTTTTATAAGGAGCAGCTCAGCATTCAAATTATAAGAAATCAAAAAAGTTGGATCTATGACAAACTGAATGTCTTTTTTAATTATCTTTTTCAATGTATTTTTTGATGGCGTATCTCTTACACTAATAGCATCCAATTCATATAGTGGTTTCATCTTCATCAGGAGCCTTTTCCAACTTGTACCAATTGCACACGCCGCATATGAAATTTTTTTCTCCGCTTTAATTCCCTGTCCCCAGTATTGTTTTTTGTGTGGATTTTTTGCAGATTCCGGATTCCAAATTTCATCGCTTCCAAGCACAACCAAATCAAACCCACTTTTGTTATCTGTTATAGAAAGCACGGTATTTATAGCACTTAGTAATTTCAAATTTTTTGCTTTCTCATATGAATTCTTTCCGCATTTTAACGCGCTTTCCATTTCCAAATCACGTAAATATTTCACTTCATATCCAAGGCGTTTAATATACTCTCCAATGCTATACGCTTGCCAAAATGCCCCATAATTAGCGCCTGCATAATATGTTACAATCAACGCTTTTTTCATATCCATATCCTTACTATAATGTCAACCCGTTACTTATTCAAATATTCACTAAAAAACTTTTTCAGTCGCCATACATAATCTTTGATAATTGGTCTACTGTGATCATTTTCCACAGCATGCTTCACATCACTTGCTACTTGAATCAGAATTCTTTTGATCGGTGTTAAAGACTTAGTATCGTTAAGTTTTACAGATAAGTGTTGTCCACCATTCTCCTTTAACGGCAAAAACCAATCACTCATATGGATTTCAAAAAAATCCGGTTTCCAATTATATGCCATTGTTAATAGCTGCTGATCATCATCTATGACATTCAACATTAAGAGGCTCTCGCATG
>CAKQHO010000215.1 GCA_934234185.1 uncultured Psychrobacillus sp.
ACTAAATTCAATGGGATTGAAATCCTGCGAATTAGCGAGCATTCGTGAGAAAATCATATTAAACTGAGGGAGTTGAAAAAGTAGTAATACTTAAAAATATGGGGGCATATATAAGATGAAATTTATTAAAATCATTTTATCACTAATTCCAGTTCCATTCTTATTCCATTTTTACGAATATAACTACTGTCATCTTAAGGGATATGATTCCGCTTTGTTATTTCCAGTATTTATAATATTCATAATTGTAGTAGGCGTAACATCGAGAAACATAAAATTACCTTTGTTTTTTGGAGTTAATTTTATAATAACAGTTATTTCCCTGCTGCTTGGCTATTTTTTTATCGTTAATGATGTATCTTGGTTTAAACCTGTTACAAGAGACTTTGCCATTATATTCGTTTCGGTTGTTTATATCTTAGGACAGTTAATTATAAGAGGATTTATAAGAGGGATGAGTCATCTCATATTACTAATCAAACAAAAAATGAGCATTCTCATTATTTCAAAATGATAAATGCTCTTTTATGTTGAATTCTTTATTGTAGAAACGAGGCAGCATTCCTGTAATGAATGAAAATGAGATTTGAGCATAAAAAGACCTCTTGATACGATGAAAGTGTCCTAAATGCTGGCCAGCTTAAGGGACAAAACAATCAAAATCAGGAGGTCCATCATGAATTATAACCAAAATAGGAAGATTGCTCAAATCACGCCTGAAACGCTTATTATCGGTGTAGATATCGCAAAATTCAAACACGTTGCCAGAGCTCAAGACTTTAGAGGAATAGAGTTTGGATCACCTTGTTATTTTGAGAATTCAAAAGAAGGATTTCACTATTTTCTAGATTGGATCTGTCAGCTTAAACAGAAACACGAGATGCATCAAGTCATTGTCGGGATGGAACCGACAGGGCATTATTGGTTTAACTTAGCTCATATTCTGAAGGAAACAGGCATTAAATTTGTGGCAGTTAATCCATTGCACGTAAAGAAAACTAAAGAACTAGATGATAACTCGCCAACAAAGAATGACGTGAAAGATGCGAGAGTCATTGCACAATTGGTTAAGGACGGGAGATATGCCGAACCAACTATTCCACAAGGGGTTTATGCCGAACTTCGGGTGGCTAAGAAATTACGCGATCTCCTAACGGTTGACCAACAGATTGTACAAGGACAAGTTCATAACTGAATTGATCGCTACTTTTCTGAATTCCTGACGGTATTTAAAAACTGGGAAGGCAAGGCAGCTTTACAATTATTGAAATTAAATGTACTGCCGCATGAGCTCGCTGAGTTTACGGATGAAGAGCTATTAACGCATTTAAGAAAGGCCGTCACACGCAGCGTTGGTCTGAAAAAGATTCAAGCTATCAAGCAAGCAGCCAGAGCCTCTATTGGCATTCGCCAAGGTGCAGATATGGCGAAATTAGAGCTGGCCACATTGATTGAGAAATATGAATTCCTTCAATCTAAATTCGAAGAATTAGATGCCAGAATGGATGGCCTGATTGACCAGATACCAGGTGTTCCACAAATGATGGCTATTAAAGGGATTGGAAGAGATACAGTCGCAGGCTTCTTTGCGGAAGTCGGGGATCTAAATGAGTACTCCCATCCTAGGCAAATCATGAAACTCGCTGGTCTAAGTTTAAAAGAAAATACATCTGGCAAACACAAGGGACAAACGAGGATAACGAAGCGTGGAAGAAAGAAACTGAGAGCTTTATTATTTAGGGTTTGTATGATACTCGTTGCGAAGAATTCGGCCTTCAAGGCACTTCATACTTATTATACGCAGTGATCTGACAATCCTTTGAAAAAATGCATGCCATCATTGCTTTGTGTAATAAACTTATTCGGATTTTATTTGCCATCGGCAAAAACCATTTGAATTTCAGGAAGAAAAGATGTTAAGGGATATCCCTCATATGGCGGGCTATCATAAAACTGAGGCAGTCGCCTAACTCTTGTTTAGATAGGATAGAAGAGTCGTGATGATATCTAAGGCTGTTGGACAATTGAAGCACGGATTAGTCAGTCACGCAACTAAACTTCGGGCATGGACCCTGTGGGGCAGCATAACTGACATCCACCTCATGGAAAGGTTGGACGAAGGAATTTGAGAGCGAAGACTCTGTGAGACATGGGAGGTTAGACCTCCATGAGACATGTGGACATCCTTAAGTGCGATCATAAAACAATCATTATCCAATTTCTGTATAGGGTTGGTTAGGTGGTTATGAGTCTTTTTCCTCAAGATGTCCAAAAATCCCCTTATGAGATAGCTTCAACCATATAGGAAGATAGTCTATTGATATCAAACGATGATGAAAATCTAAGAAAACAGGAGAAATCGAGAGATTCCACTATGTTTATTGAGGGAGTTTAGTTGTAGAATTAAGTCATCATTCTTAATACATAGTAGATTAATACGGTGCGGTAATAGGAGGGTAAAATGGAACA
>CAKQHO010000216.1 GCA_934234185.1 uncultured Psychrobacillus sp.
TGCTTCTTTCTTTACTATCGGTCGTAGTGGAGTTATATAAAAATTCCCTTCCTTGTCCATATCATATTTTATTCTATTTAAACTATATCCATCGTTTATCTCGGCATAGTATACAATCTTCCCATCCTCCATTTGACTGATATCCCTAATTCCCACTACATCTGTGGCAACACTGGTGATTTCCCATTTGAATAGGCCGACGTATCCCAGAATAATAATGCTCATTAATAATGCACTTATTAGTCCACCTTTAATAAAGGCTTTTAATCGTACTCTTTTCCACGCAGTAGAAATTTTTTTTATAACATTGCCATCATTTCTATTCTCTATTATTTTTTTCTCAGGAATATGAACTTCATCTTGAATTTTCTCTAATTCCATTTTGCAGTTATCGCAATACGAAAGATGTTCTTCCACCATTCTCTTACTATCATTACTACAAACATTGTCGTAATACAACGGAAGCATATCTTGAATTACTTCACAGGATATTTTACTCATTACTACTCCTCCTCTAACAAGTCTTGTATTTTGCGTTTAGAACGGTGAAATGTGACTCTCGCCCAACTTTCTGTTTTCTCAAAAAGCTCACTTATTTCTTTTAAGGAAAGCTCTCCAAATACTCTTAGTGTAAAAACTTCTTTATAAGGCTCTTCTAAATGATGCAAGACCTTATGCAAACGAAAAGTCTCTTCTTTGTTTAATATCATTTCTCCAATACTTTTTTCACTTGTTTGCTCTGGTATTTCATCTGTAACAAATCGCGTTTGCTTGTCCAGATAGGTAAAGTAGGTATTCTTAGCAATTTGACAAAGCCAAACACTAAGTTTGCTGTTACCTTTGAATTTATCTATGTTTTTCAATGCCTTGAAAAACGTTTCTTGTGTTATTTCTTCTGCTACCTTATCGTTACGACTTAACAATAATACAAACGCGTAAACTTCCCGAAAGTATTGATTGTATATACTCTCAAATTCGGTCACATTTCTACCCCCTTTCATAAGTAAGACTAAGTTAAGTAAGTAGCGTTACATAAAATCCAAAAAAAAAAAAAAACGGCAGACGGATGTTCTGCCATTAAATCATATCATTTTACTAACTTAATTTTTGCTACCAAGAACAACCAACATTCTTGTTCAACTAAACTGCCCCTTTACTCCCATAAGATGTTCAACATAAAGAGGCATTAATCCTTCTTGAATTAATGCCCCGGGTAGCTCAATAAGTGTAGTTCTTTTTTAAATCCTCTATCTTCTTTAAAACAATATCATTAGATATTCTGTATTCTTCCTTTTTCTTCGTTAAACTTAAATCATCTAAAGGGCCTGTTACTTCACCAGTCTTTATTTGTATAATCCAAAAATGATACTCCTGCTCATCTGGTATTCCAGAACCATTACTACTTTCGGAGTCTATATTTATTTGTTTTGCGATAATATATTGGTCATCCCAACCAACTTCAGTAACTTTAGCAGGTATTATAGTAGATCCCCAACTATCTTTACTTGTTTTAGGTGCTATTGTCACTTCATTAGCAGAGGTTCTAACAATTGAATAGTTATCAGGTAAATCTATATCATAATCTGATGCCCCAGGGCATCCAGTCAAAAAAAGCAAACTTATAATTGTAATTGCTGTAAGTGAAATATAAAAGTATAGATTTCTAGACATAAACCCTCCAAGTTTGTCACTCAGTTTCTATATTATACCAAAAGTTGTTCTTCCGCTAAACTGCCCCTTTACTTCCATAAGGTATTCAACAGAAAAAGGTATTAATCCTTCTTAGATTAATACCCACATTAGTTCTACAAAGAAATTATATATTACCTACAATATCTTCTGGTCCCCATATTGCTAAACTATCATTAGGACAAGCAACTATTTCCCAATGCTCACCTTCTTCAGAATCCATAACCCCTACTTGCCAACTCTCGTACTGCTCATTCCGACCCCATATAAACAAAACTTCACCAGAGTCAAACGTTAAGAATAAATGTGGACTTTCAACACCTAAAGAAACATCCACAATTTGTTTTAATCTCAATTCACATAACAACTTTAAAGATTCAATCGGATCCTGTTCAGATAATTCGTTTAATAATGGAATTTTCTTAGGCATCAACTCAAATAAACCAATTGGACTCTCAATATTAATGTAAATTTGACCATCTATTCGATTTGAATTATTTTCACTCTCCGAAAGAAGCAACCTTAATCCATAAAAATTAAGTCCCTCTAGCCTCGTTCCTTTACATAAAAACTGTAAAGTTTGTAAACCAGCAGTTCTTTCTGCTTTATTAATATTTAACACCCCTTTTATCTAAATCATATTTCCTTGTTCAACTAACCGTAGCAATAGGTAAGCGTTTGAAGTTATCTCCGGCTTTTCCCCTGCTCCACACGGAACGTGCCAGTTTCCA
>CAKQHO010000217.1 GCA_934234185.1 uncultured Psychrobacillus sp.
GAATACAGTTTGCTGAATATTCATCTTCTTTAGGAATGACAACTTTTTCGTAAGATTCAAATGCAGGATGATCCACAAATTCTCCAGCTACCACCATACGATTATCCCCTACATAGGCAATACCTGTTTTTAAATGGAAGAATTCCTTTAATGGGATGATAGTTGCTTCGTAACCCTCTTGCTCAACTATTTCTTTAAATTGCTGGGCACCTTCTTCATTTGTACGGTCGGAGATTCCTACATAAAACTTCTTTTCTGCTTGCAATACATCTCCACCATCGAGTGTTCCAGTGCCTTTAATATAGTAAATTTTTTCATAGAATTGCTTTACAGCAGGCTCAATTTCTTCAATTTCACGGTTTCGAGCTTCTGCTCCTGGGTTTGAAATAATAGCAAATTCAGGTGTTAAAACAGCAGTATCTTCTACAAATGTAGAATCTGGAAAAGCTTCGTTTGCTGGTAATTGTGTTACCTCAACACCACATTGTTTTAAAGCTTCTACATATTTTTCATGCTGCTCAAACAATTTTTCTAAAATGGGTTTTCCTAAATCACTAGTCGTTAAACCGTTGATAAAACTATTTCCTGGATTTTTAACAATAACATTTTTAAACATATTCTTCTTCTCCTTTATCCTCTTATAACTGGACAAGTTAGACATGTTGGTCCACCTGTTCCTTTAACTGTAATTTCATTGCCTTTATATTCATAAACTGTCGCACCGGCATCAATTAGCTGTTGCTTTGTTGCCGGATTTCCTTCTGGAATAACACAAACTCTCGGTGCAAGCGCTAAGACATTACAGCCCAGTGCATCATACTCTTCCTTCGGTACTTCTACTAATTGAATACCACGTTCAATTAGCATCTGACGGAAAAAGACAGGCATTAAACGTGAATGCACTGCTGCTAAATCATGATCTACCATACTAATGAAAGACATTAAGTGTAGGCATTCAGCTTCACCTAAATCATGTGGTAGCTGTACCACAATAAACTCATCTACAATGTCAGCTGTCATTTCTTTTAGCTGACGAATGGCTTCATCATTTGTTCGATACCCTCTACCTACCACAAGCGTTCGATCATCTAGCCAAACAATATCTCCTCCGTCTGAAACTGCGTCTCCAGTGAGTTCTCCAATGATTGGGATACCTCTATCCTGTAAAAAATTTTTGTACACCGCTGCTTCTGGCTGTCGTAATGTTTTACCTGATTTCAGTATAATGGCCCCGTTTGGCGTGAATTTGACCGGGTCATGCGCATAAAGTGAATCCAACCCTACTTCATCTGCTTCCGGCAAATAATCAATCGTATCAACATACTTTTCAAGAATTCCAACAAATTCAGCATATTCACTTAGAGCTTCCTCATAGTTAGGCTCTGATAAGTAGTTAAATGTTTTCCATTCATCCGCAAGATGTGCTTGGCTTCGGAAAGCATCTTTAGGATGCTTTACTATAACGTGTTTCAAAGATGCATACATTGATGAACAATAATGCATTCCTTTCACCTCATTTCCGTGTAGTGGAAAACGTTTCCGTTAAGAGGAAAGTTTATATGAAGAATATATTCGTTTTATGCTATACTGTCAATATATTTAGAAAACTTTTATTTTTCTTTTATTGTTATGTAGTTACATTCTCGTAGAAAAACCTATACTGATCATGAAAGATATCTTTTTGATCCTGACCTGAGAAACTTTAACCACTTAGAAATTTTGGAACTAGACGTAGATGAAGAATAAAAATAAAATAGGATGAAGGGAGGTGGGACAAATGCAATTATTAGAGCGAGCTATGACGATTGCGAAGGTTTTAGCTTCTGAAGCAAATGACAGTAGCTTGTCCATTTCAGAGCTTTCTACAAAATGCGATTTACCCTTAAGTACTTTACATAGAATTTTAAAGGCCATGATTAAACAAGGCATGATTGAGCAAGATGAACAATCGAAGCACTATCGTCTTGGGACAATATGGATGGAGCTTGGACTACAAGTGTATGACACAATGGACTATATTAGTAAAATTAGACCTGAGTTAGAGCGCTTAGCAAGAGAGGTTGAAGAAAGCGTCTATTTAAGTAAGCCTGCCGGTTTAGATACGATTATTATTGAAAGAATAGACAGTGCAGCAAATCCTATTCGGATTTATGACCAGCTAGGTATACGGATACCTATGCATATCGGTGCGGCAAATAAAGCCATTCTTGCCTCTCTGCCTGACACACAATCAAAAGAAATTTTAGAGCAGCTTGTAATGCAAGATGAAATAGCTGAAATAGAGGAACAGCTTCGTCAAATTCGGCAACAAGGATATGCGATTAGTCACGGGGAACGATCTGCAGGAACGTCCTCCATTGCAGTTTCTGTTATAGATGGTTTTGGGGAAGTGATTGGTGCAGTAAGCATCGGCT
>CAKQHO010000218.1 GCA_934234185.1 uncultured Psychrobacillus sp.
CTCCCTCGTTTGCTCAATAAGAAAAAAGCATTCCTCGTTAAAGGAATGCAAGGTTAATTTACTCACTCTTTTCGCAATAGTGTACTGGCCTAATTTCAACCCTCCAGCCTAATTCCTCTCCAGCATCCAACTGTATGGTCGGATGTAAAGAAGCGATGCGTATTGCTTCTTCCATATCATTTGCCTCTATTAGGAACACACTACCTATTCTCTCGTCGAACTCGACAAGAGCGTCGTCTAATACCTTGATATTTCCGTTCTCACGACGCAAGGATATAACTTCCGTTTCCACACCAACATCCATCATCACTTGACCACTCATATAAAATGTTTCAAGATGGGGGCTACATTGGCTCATAATAGCTTCGATTTCACCTTTCGGGAGAACATTCATTTTCTCTGGACTTAAGTATCCAAAACACAAGAATTTCATCTTTGATCTCCTTTTAATTGGATTTTAACTTATCAATGATTCTTGTACACTAAGAATTTCTACGAGTTTTAAATAATTCCTTCTTGAACTAAACTGCCCGTTTCTCCAATAAGGATTTCAATATAAATGGGCATTAATCCTTCCTAATCAACGCCCCCGTATTGTAAGTACATTTCTTCGCTAACTTACTTCATTCATTACAGGAATGCTGCCCCTTTAGCCCTATAGAATATTTATTCAATACCACTTACTATTAAATCAGCTTTTTCAAAAGGCTTATATGTTTCAACATAAACGTCCTCTGACAGCATCCAATTATTCTCCCACATATCACGTGCTGTTTCTCCGTCTCTTTCAATACCTCGTGAAAGTCTTATTTCTCGTGGACATTCAACCCATATTGTAAAATCATATTTATCAAGAAATTCCTGACGAATTGCATATACACCTTCTACTATGACAATCCCTCCAACTGGAACAGTATGCCACTCTGCTAAAACGTCTCTTACCCAATCATATCGCTGATAATGTCCTTCTTTATTTTGAACTACTGGTTCAATAACCTAATTTAAAACACGCTTCCAATGATAATCAGCACCAATGGGCTTATTCTTTGGAAGTGTTTTTAGAAGTTGTGAAGAGGGTAAATAGAAATCATCCATATGCACAACAGTTGTATTTAATAATCTACCTTTTAACTCACTAGCGAGTGTGCTTTTCCCTGAACCTCCACAGCCATCTATCCCAATTAACAAAGTTGATTGTTTTTGGGGAACTGAATTAATTAGCTTAACCAGTTGTTCAAAATCATGACTGCCTTTAAACGTTGTATCATTCATATTATCACCACTTTAAATTTGGTAACCTTCTTTTTAACTAATCTGTATAATATATTTTCTATTAATTTATGGTTAAATCCTTCTTCCGCTAAACTGCCGCATTGCTCCAATAAGGAATTCAACAAAAAAGAGCATTAATCCTCCTTGGATCAACGCCCCCGTTTGTGTAAGTACGTTTCTTCACAAAATCGCTTTCATTTATTATAGGAATGCTGCCCCGATAGTGATAAAAAAAGACTGCTCATTAGCAGCCTTGATCTTCAGCCATTTGATTGAGTATAGTATTTCACAATTTAATGAATCTCTCATACTCAAAGAGATTCTCTAAATAACGTTACATCCAAGTATAATGTCACAAAGAGAGAATAAAAAAGGCTAGCCATCTTCACTGAAGAATAATATTAAGCTTCTATAAATAAGTCAGTCCAGATTGTACCCCATTTTTTCTCCCTCATACGTTCAATGTACACTGAATGTAACTTATTATCATTTTGATAGTAGGGAGTAGGTCTAACTATCTTTTTAAATAAATCCTCTAGTCCATATGGAGCCATTATTTCCAATTCACTATTACATATTTTCACAGCAATTGCAGTAGGTATTTCAGTAAAATGGGCAACACCATCAAAAGTAGAATTATAAGGTTCAAATCCATTTTTCAAATGCATTCTTGCCTGATTTTTTACTGACCAGGGTTGGTTAGGCACTATATTTTCTAATTTTTTTTCTAATTCTTTTTCTGTTTCCCAAGTTGTATCTGACCTATCGAAATATACAACATCAATGTCATTTATTGGTGTATTAATGTTGTGTAAAACATCCCATACTTTATTTCTAATGAGTCCCGCAGAAATCCAAGCGTCATTTAAATTTAACTTCTCAACGGCTTTTAATAAAGATATTATGTAGTCGTCTGTTTTAATAATTTCTATCAACTGATTTTCGTATTTAATCACATTACTTCTCCTCAAATCATATCTACTCTATTAAACATTATAACGTAAACTTTCATTAGATTTAGCTTTTTGAATTATTAACATCTTCTTCTGCTAGTCGAGTAGAAGAGAGCCTTTTTACCTTACGGTAAATTGTGCTTCTCCCCCCTCTCAGAACCGTGCTTGCGCT
>CAKQHO010000219.1 GCA_934234185.1 uncultured Psychrobacillus sp.
GTTTTACTGCAAATGGAAATAAGTGTACACATAAAAATCCAGATTGCCATTTGCGAGAATATTTCACCCAAGTTTGTTGTGTATATATCCAATAGTCTTGTAATAACTCCAATAATTAACCCAAAGCATAGCATGGATAATGGATTTAGTATCTTTTTACTCATTTATATCTACTCCACAAATTCTGATTAATCACAAAAGTATCTGCACTGGAGGCTATTGTCAAGTTTTTTTGGACTTATGCCCCTTTAGAAATCTGCGAACGAAACTCTTTTTCTCACAGTATACCGGCCTTTTTCGTTTGGATTCAGTATGATGTCTCCGGCATGCTTCGCAATCTCCGTATCGGGGACAGTTTTTCTTTATACAGGGGCAGGAATCAGATATTCTTGTCATACTGTTTTTCATTTTTTAACGCAATGATATGGCAATTGCGAAACAGATAATTGCTTTTTTTCTTTTTTGCATCAGATGTATATATCCTTTTATATTTCTTTCTATTTTTTTCGGAAGCAAAGTCTGAGAAAATTTATGATTCTCAGCTTAAAGTATCATTCTATCCTCTCCATTAATCCTTTGAATACTATTCTTTACGATAACAAACTAAAGACGCTTAGAGTATTCCTGTGATTGTCATTGTAGAAATGATTTCAGCTGTTTCATGCTCATCGCCTTCTTGAGCTCTGCAAATCGGAACCCAAATTCCGCACTCATAATCGGGGCTTTGCATATTGCCGGTTTATGTTCATATTTTACATTCATTTCTGATCCTCCTATAATATTTTTTGTTTCCTAAATCATGGGTTCCGCCAAAATCTGTATATCGCCCATTCAGAAAGTCATAAGTGCTGCCCTTATGATTCTGTCCATGTATCAAAACTATTTTCATTTGTCTTTGTACTCCTGTGAAAACTGCTTGATATGAGATTGGATTTTCTCCATGATTTCTGTTTCTCTGTCCGGCTCACGATCACAAAGATGAATCAGCACCGTAATGGGTGCAGTATACTGAAAAGAGAGTAATTCGGGATCAGCACATTTCAAAACACCTTTTTCCATCATTCCGGTAAATATTTTTGTGTAGCATGCTTCAATATCAGTGATGAAATGCTTTGTTGCAAGAGCGGACATTCTGTCGTTGCGATATTGTTCCACCATGAGAAGTTTGCGAACACGCTTGACCGTTTTGTCGTGGAGTGTGAAGTCAATCTGCCGCAGAGAAAGCTCTTGCAATTCATCCAAATTGTTTGGAATCGTGATACCTGAAACGGAAACTATGCGTTCGCTGTAATACCGCTCCACATAATCGATCATCGCATTCCAAAGGGCTTCTTTGCTTTCGAAATGCTTGTATAGTGCCGGCTTTGTTATTCCAAGGGAAGCGGAAATATCACGAAGTAAAGCACCTTCGTAACCCTTCTGTGAAAAAACGGTTAAAGCGGCATTCAATATTTCATCCTTGTTGGTTTTCATACAATCCACCTCGCAATCCCAAAAAGTTACCTTTAAGTTACTTTTATTATAGTTACCCCAAGGTAACTTGTCAAGTGTTGTCGAAATGTGTTTTTATATGCAACAAAAAACGAAGCACCTAAATGATGCCTCTTTAAGAAATATCCTTTTTATCATTATTTTCGCCTTAACTTCCTTATAAATCCTTTAACTAAAAAGTATCACATTACCCTCTTTATAATCAGCAACTCCCTTATAAACAGAAGTTATATCATTTTTCAAATCTATTATCTTAAGGAAGCTTTCATAGTTGCTCCCATCGCTATCTTCTGTCCAGAAATTAAGCACCAGATTGTTTTCCCATATTCCTATAAAGCTCTCTCTAAAACCACTCCCTCTGTATATAACTCTTTGAGAGAAGATTTCTTTTATTAGAATTTCATCCTCCTTGGTATGGATATATTCATAAAGCTCTGTGGAAGGCTTGTCAAAAGCACTATAATATACTTCTCTTTCCAGAGGTGGCTCGAAGGTATTTAATAGCTCACTCTCTAAGGTTTCCTTATGAGCTCTATAATAAAAGTTAAGCTTTTTTTGAAAGTTTTTATTTATATAATATATATAGGTTTCGTCCATGGCTATGTAATTTATAGCTCCAGATTCCTCTAGAGAGCATATGCTCTTAAAAGGAAGCCTCTTATTGCCATTCTTGATGGATCTTACGAATACCTCGAGATTAATTTCATGTAAGTTACTTACATAACCTCTTCTATAATATCCATCCTTAGGTACTCTACGTCTGTAGGCCTCTTCCTTTTCATAATCCTCCATATAGGCTTCATTAAAAAGGAGCTGCTCTCCAGAGGAGGCTTCATAGGTAAACAGCTCATCTCTTACTCCTAAAACCACTCTCTTGTCCCATATCTTATAAGC
>CAKQHO010000220.1 GCA_934234185.1 uncultured Psychrobacillus sp.
ATACTATATTTTCTTTTGGAAGTCGCAGGATATTACAAAAACCAAAAAGATTCGCCAATAATTTCCACGTTTTTTACTCCTGGTTTTATTAATTATAGGCCATCTGAACTAATATCAGAAATCCAGAGAAAATAAAAAAACTGGCCCGGGTGTTAATGTCCCCTTTAAGTAGACATTCAAAAAAACCTTCATGTTACCATGGAGGAAAGAATGCTACTTGGAGGGGATTTTTTCTATGGCAAAGAAAGGACAAACTTTTAATAGCTATTCAGAGGAGTTTAAACATAATGCCGTCATGAGATACGTGAATGGGTCTAAGAGTTATAAAGTGTTGGCAGAAGAATTGGGAATCCGTCACTGCAGCCAGCTTAAAGTGTGGGTTAAGAAATGGAAAGATGGAGTACCGTTTGATGAGCGTAAAGGAGTCTCTAACCCTTTAAAAGGCAGGCCTAGGACTAAATTCAAGTCGGTTGAAGAGGAAAGAGATTATTTAAAAGCACAGGTTGAATTTCTAAAAAAGCAGTATCCAAATCTGGTAAAGGAGGAGGAAACATACCCAGAAGAATGAAATATGAACTGGTTGATGAGTTAAGGGGTACCTATCCGGTCTCCTGGCTGCTGGAGATTGCCTATATCAAACCGGCTAGCTATTACAAATGGAGAAAAACGAATGTTAAACGGGAAGAGAAGGCTAGGGATGAACAAGCCATCCGTGAGCACATTTTGGGGATTCATTTCATGCATCCTGAATTTGGCCGGCCTCGTATTACAGACGAATTAAATGAAAACGGGTATTTAATCAACCACAAGAAGGTCTACAGGCTGATGACGGAAATGGACATACAATCAGTCATCCGAAAGAAGAGAAAATGGCACGGTCATAGTCCCTCTATCATCTTCCCTAATCGCCTTAAAAGGAACTTCAGGGCTGCAGGACCTAATCAAAAGATGGTAACGGATATAACCTATGTGTCTGTTGGAGAAGAATTTTATTATTTATCGGTCATACAGGATCTCTTTAATAACGAAATAGTAAGTTGGGAGCTATCTAAGAGAAATGATCTGGAACTTGTGTTAAATACAGTAGAAAAATGGACAAAGAAAAAAGACGTAGCTGGAGCCGTTCTCCATTCAGATCAAGGCTTCCAGTATACGTCAAAGCTATACAGCAGCCGATTAGAGGATTATGGCATCAAGGGCAGCCACTCTCGAAAAGGAAACTGCCTGGACAATGCCAGTGTAGAATCGTTCTTCTCACACCTCAAAACCGAGAAGCTGTATATAAATAAGTGTAAGTCAGAAGAAGAACTAGAACAAGCTCTTGAGGATTACATCTACCATTACAATTACAAACGAAGACAAAAGAAACTAAAGAAACGCGCGCCGATTGAATATCGACACGCGCTCACTGCTTAGCTTTTTATGTTGTCTACTTGACAGGGACAAGACCAGTTTGGCAGCTGTTTTTTAATAATAGTACCTATAGTTAAATATGCTCTCCCGCTGATGTTAGTTTCAATTCCTCAGAAGTTTCCGGAATGACTAGCTGTTTGAATTTATAAAATATCCTGTATTCGCCTTAACCCACTCTTCGAAAGTATACGACTTATGTCCTGTAACTTCCTCCACGGTCGACAATACTTTATGAGCGGATGGAGGCGGGTTAAGGTGCCAGTTAATCACATAGTCAATGGCATCTTCCTCAACACCCATCTTCCTCATCTGTTCACGTTCTTCTTCTTCGGAACTCTCAACAAATCGGATTTCCCGTCCGATAACTTTGCTGATAATCCCAACTTTATCTTTAACTGACAAACTCTCAGGCCCTGTTAAGGTATATATTTTACCTGCATGACCGTCCTCAGTCAGCGCGGCTGCTGCGACCCTTCCAATATCAGCTTCATGAACAGGAGCAATTGGTGAACCCCCAAACAGATCTCGAACCAGCCCCTTTGAGCGTATGGTATTTGCCCATTTTCGTGCATTTGCCATAAATTCAAAGGCTTGAAGTTGAGTCCACTTCAGGGCACTTGCTTCAACAGCACTCTCAAAGGGACCCTTCTCGCCGTTCCATAAAATAGTAACCCTGCCTACTCCAGCTTTCTCAGCAAGACGAACGATTTCTGGTCCCGTTTGTAACGGAGTATATTCGGCGCCGGTAGTAATCAAATGCATACCGCTTAAGCCAGCCAAAGCAGAACCTAGCGTACTTGGTTCACTTAAGTCCCCCGCAACAACCTCCACACCTGCAGGCAGATTAGCCTTTAGTGGATTACGTGTCAATGCCCTCACTTTTTCCCCCTTTCGAATAAGTTGATCTACGACATGCCGCCCTACGGTTCCCGTTGCTCCTGCCACTAATATGGTCATTCGTTTCCATCC
>CAKQHO010000221.1 GCA_934234185.1 uncultured Psychrobacillus sp.
AGACAATCGTCGCTATACGCTATTAATAAAGTAAGAGAAACTTTAATAATAGAATTTCATCATGATACTATGTCCCTTTATATCAAGCTATTACAACTGAACAAAGAGATTTACCAAAGATATGTAGCAGGGAGATATACTAATTTGGAATTTCCTTCATCTAAAGGAGATATTTAATCACATAAAGGATGGTGAAATACTTGAGGTTAAGTGAATATATTTATGAAATTCAGAAGAGATATCCAGACAGTTGTATAGAACCTATTAGCGAGAATGAAGGAGACATATTAAAAAAGATAGTCAGAGAAAAATTCAATCTTATTGTTCCTGAACAATATATTGACTTCCTGAAATTGACCAACAGCTTTGAATTTGATGGAGAGTTAATTTATGGGATGGATCTTGGATACCTTGCTGGTGATAATGGCGGTGAGTATGGAATAATCGAATACAATGAAGTATATCGTGAAGATGAAATGAGCCAAAAATTTTTCTTTTTTGGTGATGGGAACATGGATGCATATGTTTTGGATATTGAAAAAGGAAAATATCTTATAATTGATAAATTCAGTCACGAAACGATTGAAGAATTTAATACTTTTAATGTTATGTTCGAATTTAAGTTAGATTATTTACTGGAGAGAGCGAGGAAATATAAAGGAGAAATATCCAAATAAACTTTTCTTCCCCTTAGCTAGAAATTAAGTATAACATGTAAACAAACAGCAGCACCCCAACAGGATGCTGCTCCAACACCTCACAAATACTTCTTATGAATCCCCTTCGCATTGTACGAATACAGAATCGGCCTCTCCTCAATCATCGTCTCCATATGCACGGTCCTGCCCCATAGCTGATAGATGTACGGCAGCACCTTCTCCAAATACTTCACATCAAGCTCAATGCCTTCGTACCAATGCTTCAAATAGAGCTCTCCGTTCCGCAAATAATCGCCGTCATTGACCGTGATATACGGAAACCCGCCATTGACCCGCATATTGACGAGCTGATCCCGGACAGCTTTCCATTCCTTATCGACAACTTTGTAATCCTTGCCCTGTTTCTGGAAGAGATACATATCCTCCCGCATCACCAGGTCCTTCGTCAGGTAATTGCGCAGGAACGAAATGTCCGACTCTACTTCACGGACCTCGAACATTTGCGCTCGGCCGGATCCCGGCTCCACTCCACGCCGTTTCATCTCCTCCGTCGGTTTATTAAAGCGCTCTTCAATATCCTCAAACATCTTCAATCCTAAGTAATACGGGTTGATGCCGGTGCGCGATGGCTGCACGACACCCGCGTTCAGCTTCGCGAATTCGATTGATTCGCCTGGTGTCAGATCAAGCTCTCGCAAAATCCGCTGGTGCCAATAGCTAGCCCAGCCCTCGTTCGTCTAAGGATCTTCGTTTTTCATTCTCTTCCCTTAGACGCCAGTTCAACTTTCTTCTTCTTCCCCGTTCATTAAGAATCTACTAGCTTTTTCTCTTGTTCAAACAAATGGTTATACATATCTAACTTCGCTTTGTGTTTCAAATACTCTGCAAAATATTTTGCTTTATAATATTTGTTATAACCATTGTGTTGATTTTCGATATTAGCAAAAGCTGTTTCTAAATCAGTGTTATTTATATACCAGTTTAGTCCGTCTTCTACAAAAGATTTACCAATATCTTTTATTACCTCATCAATATTAGACCCATCTGGCTCAACCCACCAAATATCATTTCGATTTCTTTCAGCTGGGCTATCTAAATGACTAATGTAATTAGATTGGTCAAGCTTACAATTTAGTTCTTCTCGAAGATGACATTGGTACTCTTTAGGAAGCAATTCGCCATTGATACCTTTTTTAATTTCATCTTCTTCACTTGGTATAAAGACATAATATATTCCAAGATTTACGTGAATAGACATAGGCGACCAACCTGTAACATCAGAAAAATAGTTTCCAACAGCACTGACTTTTAATACCCAAATGCATTGGTCAATCCAACGCCAATTATTTCTTGTATTCACTTTGTTGAAGCCATTTTCTTTTAATATAGGAGACAGTGATTTTCGAATTACTTTATTAATTTCAGGAGAATCAATCATTATTATCTACATCCCTTATTCCCACTATTTTATATCTTTTTTTCTTCCGCTAACCTGCCCCTTTAGCTATATAACAAAAAAGAGCTGATCAAGAGCCCTTGATATTGAAGAAAAGCACCTGTTAGTTGAACAACAAATATGTATAATACGTTGAAATTACTCCCAACCTTCAACATTTGAGAATGTTTCATAATCACAACCTGCAATATATTCAAATTCTTTTCCCATTCTTCTTGTATATGCTTCAGAAGCTAAAGAAAGTAATGGTTCAAAGGAATTATCTTC
>CAKQHO010000222.1 GCA_934234185.1 uncultured Psychrobacillus sp.
TTCCATAATCCCTTATCATTAGACCGGAAGTCAGGCAAGCCAGATTCAGTGCTCATGCCTGCTCCTGTAAATACAACTGTATATTGGGAATTTTTTAATAGAGTAGTTAGTTTGGACAAAATATCTGCCTCCTGTTTTAAGTCCTATGTACATGACTGTTTCATCATTATATCATGAGCCAATTGGCTACTCTAAATCATTGGTTTCGCGAAGAAAACATCTCCTATGATGAGGTAACACTCGAATACATATTTTAGGAGGTTTTAAAATGGGAGCATTTATATCAAAACAACCAAACGGACTGTATTGTCGATTTTCTACAATTGTAAGTTGTCCTACGCATTGGAATATGACTGAGGAAGATTATATTGAACTATGTGCAGAAAGGGCAAGAGAAGAAGCTAAGGAAATAATGACGAGACACTTGTGTTCGTTGGAGCAAGTAAAAGAATATTTCTACCCAGGTAATATGACAGAAACTGAATTTGAAAATTGTTTGAAAGAGATGAGTGAACCTAAATAACAAAAGAGGGGCTAGCGAAAGCTACAACCCCCTCTTCGTTTTTATTCTTTATTTTTCTTTTCCTCTTCCGGCACAAACTTTATCTTAACCTTCGCATCATGTTTTCGAGATAATATCCTCGACATTACTTCCTCAATACGATTTCTCATTACCTCACTATCTGGATTACTTTCTTCATTCAATTTCCCATTCTCTTCTTTATTCATGCTGTAACCATCTCCTCTCTAAGAAGTATGTTTATCTCTACCCTATCAGAAGGTAAATATTACCATAATGTCGAATATAGGCAATAAGGAGGAGGACTGCAATGGATAAGGAAGAAAAAGAAGAAAAAGAAGAAAAAGAAAATGATAAATCGCATATCGATTGGAGAAATCGAGATTGGCTTTGGCTGGTTGGAATATTAATTACAATTATAATCTTGCTAATAGCGGGACATAAAACCGATAAATTAGAGTTAAATTTTTCAATAATTTCAAGCGCTGTTTCTATTGCTCTTGCCTTGGTTGCGATTTTCATTGCACTTAAACAGGACAGCGATAATCAACGAGTAAATTATAAAGTTGAATACAAATTAGAACAGATAGTGAGCAATTTGAAAAATGTCGATGACAAAGTTAATAATGTTGTAACCAATATATTAACTAACGTGGCAGAAGAAACTGCAGATACATTTTCGTCCGATGATCTAGTTGAAAAGAAAGAGCAGTATTCTAAAGAAGAAGTAGAAGAGCTATTAAATAGTTATAATAAACAAATTAAAGACACGCTCAATAAAGTAGTTAATCAAAATAAATCAAATAATACGTCAAGAGTCACCGTGTATGGCTCTGATGTTATTAAATTAGAAGATAAGTTATTGAGTTTATATCCGATAGGCCATACGGTTATAAGCAAGGATTTAGTACGGATTATGAAAGAGTTAGACATTCGTTCGACGCCCAGCAAGCTACTTGTTAGACTAATTCGTAATGATTTTTTAGAGCCAATTATGTTAGATGACGATACTAGAGGCTTTATCATAAAAGGCCCCAAAAGGTAATAAAACGGCAGAACTCTTTATAGAGCCTGCCGCCTTTTATAAATACTTATGGAGGAGGTGAAGACTCTGAAAAAATGGATTATTGTTTTTAGTGTTATAGCTGCAATTATAATGATAGGTTCTCCATTCTTGATTTATTTCGGAGTTAATAACAATATTCAATGGGTTGGATTTTTCGCAAGCTATCTTGGCGGAATTTTTGGAGGGATTGTTAGCGGTGGCTTGACATTTGGCGGTGTCTATTTGACCATTCAACATCAAAATAAACTATTAAACCAAGAGAAAGTTGAAAGATTCAGTTATGTTTATGGAAAATTTCTTCCGCGCTTTTGGAGTTTGCAGGAAGCTGTAGAAAACGACAGACAATTAAGCTTATCTGAACAAGTAGAAAACATTCGGAATTCTGCAAGTGAGTTTCAGAAGATTATCGAGGAAAATATGGAAATTATGAAGAACGATTATAAGTTGTTAAAACATGCGGAATCCATTGATAAATGGTTAGCAGAAATGATAACACTTAGTAAATCTGGCGAACCGAATCCCCGAATGATGGAGGGTTTTGAGCATATTAACAGGTTTATTCAGCAACAATATGAATGGCTTAATAAATATGATGAAAACCTTCATTAAAAAGGAGCCCTCGACGTAAGGACTCCTCTTTTTATACATATTTTACAGTGTATATTTACATTATTAATTAACTATTGAAAACTCAGGTGTAACAGGACAATGTGGGTGCTCATGCCTGCTCCTGTAAATACAACCGTATAGTTAGATTCCTTCAGTAAAGCTGCTAAGTTGGACAAGATATC
>CAKQHO010000223.1 GCA_934234185.1 uncultured Psychrobacillus sp.
ACGGTTCTGAGAGGGGGGAGAAGCACAATTTACCGTAAGGTAAAAAGGCTCTCTTCTACTCGACTAGCGGAAGAAGAAACTTGAATAACTAATATAGAAATATATAACTCAAACAAGATGACAAGGGGAAAAACAATGAATTATGAGAATGTATTGCAACAATATATTAATGCTACAAACACTCATAACTTTGATAATGTTAAGCAATTATTGCATCCTAAAGCTGTTTACTGGTTTACAGATAGAACCTGTACTTCTATAAAAGAGATTCAAAGTTATTTTGAAAATTCCTGGAACACTATTAAAGATGAAGTTTATTCAATCTCAGATGTAAATTGGCTAGTTGTTGAGCAGAAGACTGCAACTTGTATTTATACATATCATTATGAGGGCGTATATAACGGTCGATTTGTATCTGGAAGTGGTAGGGCGACCAATGTTTTTATCAAAGAAAATGAAGAAGAATGGAAACTTATTCACGAACATCTAAGTAGTCTTTAATGTATATGTCCAGTCTCGCATAGAAAGTGTTTAGCTTGTGATTTTCACTAATATGCTTCTCAAAAGATGGCGAACATTTCTTGCTGCTAAAGGGCAGTTTAGCTCAATAAGTGTTACTGTTTTTATAAAGACATTTATTGAAGAAGGGGAATGCTTTGAATAGAAAAATCGGTGTTTTTTTATTGGTTTTCTTCTGTTATTTAATATGGCTATACTTCGCTATATATGAATCTTCAATTGATAACTGGTGGACAGTAAATGAGATTAAACAGACAACTGGTGATACTGATCAAATAGGTGTCTCATTAGGAGAAGTGTTTGCTGGTACGTTTATATTTACTCTTAGTGGTTTTGTTTTCTATTTATTGTTGAGAAAGAGAGATTAGTTCTTGTTGAACTACGGGGACTTTACTCTAATATCCAGAAATGTTATAGAAAAAAGCCAAGAAAACCACGCGAGGGACAGGTTAGTTGAACAAGGAAATATGATTTAGATAAAAGGGGTGTTAAATATTAATAAAGCAGAAAGAACTGCTGGTTTACAAACTTTACAGTTTTTATGTAAAGGAACGAGGCTAGAGGGACTTAATTTTTATGGATTAAGGTTGCTTCTTTCGGAGAGTGAAAATAATTCAAATCGAATAGATGGTCAAATTTACATTAATATTGAGAGTCCAATTGGTTTATTTGAGTTGATGCCTAAGAAAATTCCATTATTAAACGAATTATCTGAACAGGATCCGATTGAATCTTTAAAGTTGTTATGTGAATTGAGATTAAAACAAATTGTGGATGTTTCTTTAGGTGTTGAAAGTCCACATTTATTCTTAACGTTTGACTCTGGTGAAGTTTTGTTTATATGGGGTCGGAATGAGCAGTACGAGAGTTGGCAAGTAGGGGTTATGGATTCTGAAGAAGGTGAGCATTGGGAAATAGTTGCTTGTCCTAATGATATTTTAGCAATATGGGGACCAGAAGATATTGTAGGTAATATATAATTTCTTTGTAGAACTAATGTGGAGAAGGATTAATACCTTTTTCTGTTGAATACCTTATGGAAGTAAAGGGCAGTTTAGTTGAATAGGCTTGGCATCCATTAAAAAATGGAATCTAGCTAATTTGTCAACTATCTAGATATCCCTTTCGACCCAATAAATTGATTAATTAAACTATTGTGATTATTAAAAAGGGGTATATTAAATATATCTAATATATATAGAAGGGGTGTATAGATGTGTCAGTAAATACCCAAAATCTACCTAATGTTATAAAAAATAAAGGAGGGATGGTTGACCTTAGTGAAGTGGGTAAAGCGTTGGGGGATGCCATTAGAAAACACCCTGAAAAGGCATTAGTTATAGCAGGGGTTTTAGGTAGTTTTTATGTCCTAAAAGATAAAAAAATTAAATTTCATCTTAAAAAACCAGATTTGGAGATTGAATTTGAAACAGAATAAATTTTATTAAGATATGATTTACTTAAGTATATAGCTTTATTTTAGAGTCTCATCTACTAATTTAGTATATACTTGAGAAACTCTACACTTAAATTGTCAGGGGCATTAACCCAAGAAGGATTAATGCCTTTTTAGGTTGAATTTCTTATTGAAGTAAAGGGGCAGCATTCCTGTAATGAATGAAGAGTGTAAGGTAAGTTTGTGAATAAATGTACTTACACAAACAGGGGCGTTGATCCAGGAAGGATTAATGCCTTCTTGTGTTGAACTACTTATAGAAGTAAAGGGCAGTTTAG
>CAKQHO010000224.1 GCA_934234185.1 uncultured Psychrobacillus sp.
CAGGGATTTTCTCGATTTTGATAGGGACATTCAAATTTAATATATTGATTAAACGGTTAGCTAAGTTTGAAATGTACCCTTTGTAAAGGACATTTATAAAAAAGGACCCTTAGGCTGCTTGATTAAGATGATCTCTGTATTGCACAGGGGTCATCTTATTTAATTTCCATTGATACCTGTAATGATTGTAGTAAGTTATATACTGTTTGATTTCACGTTTTAACTCTTCAAGAGTTGCGCATTCTTTAATAGAAGCTTCATCCTTGAAATGGCCAAAGAAAGATTCTTGAGGAGCATTGTCCCAACAGTTGCCTCTCCTAGACATAGATTGGCGTAATCCGAGTTTCTTCACTGCTTTTTGAAATTTCGGGTGGGTATAATGAACTCCTTGATCCGAGTGGATCAAAGCACCTTCAGTTTTCTTAAAATGTCGATTCTTTTTCAGTTTCTTTAAGGTGTCAGTAGCTAAGTCAATCGTCATACGCTCAGACACATGATAAGCCACTATCTCACCTGTTGAACCGTCTTTGATGGCCGATAGATAAGCTTTTTGACCTTTTCCGTAATATAAATAGGTGATGTCCGTCAAAAGCACTTTACCTGGAATACCCTGATCAAATTCACGGTTGAGGTGATTAGGAACAACCTGGTGTTCTTGTGTGGCCTTCATCATTCTTCGGTATGGATTTGCTTTTCTGATTGGGCAGATAATGCCGTACTTTTTCATGATTCGGCGTATGCGCTTCAAATTGTAGACAACATTAAATTGACCCGCCAAAGTCATTTTGATTTGACGCGCCCCTTTCATACGACGTTTGAAACGGAAGGCTTTTAATATCCATTCTTTCGCAATTTCGTCCTTTTCCTCTTTATGCTTTCTTTGTTCCGCAGCTTTCCCCGAAAAATAGTTATAATAACCGCTGCGTGAAACACCTGCGACTTCACATAAATACTTCACCATGTTCTGTAAACGATACTTTTCAATGACGGAACGGATCAGAATATATTTCTGACAAGGTGGAATCTCCCTTACTCCCTGAGCTTCCATTCCGCCATTCGTATCTTTTTTAACAACTCATTTTCCGCCTTCAGTAAATTGATTTGAGCTTCTAATCTTGCGTTTTTCTCTTCAAGTGTAAGCTCTCTTTGTCTCGGTCTGCCTGAATTTCCATTTCGGGTATCCTTTAAACCTAAAACGCCGTTTTTCTGATAAGCTCTTCTCCATCTCTCTGATGAGGATTTCACTCTCTTTATGCCGATAATTTCGATATCAAATCCGTATTTCTCAAAGATCTCTCTTGAAAACATACCCTTTTCATACTCATTGATAAATATTTGTTTAAACTCCTCTGTATAAGTAATAGACTTTGAGCTGATTGATTGAATATATGGATTCTTGGATAGCAGTTGAATTTCTTTCTCTGTAAAAGTTCTTCTACTCATAATTTCCCCTGTATTTCTTTGATGTTTGTTTTATTATATAAAAAATGTACCCCATAGGTAGACCTTTTTTGAAGTGTCTAATCTATAGGGTACATTTTAGAGAATATAGTTTTTTATATTACTCCAACTGGTTCTCTTTAGCTTTGCTTATCTCTATTTCAATTTTATCTACAACAGCTATTAAATCTTGCTTAATCTCATGCTCCCAAAACCGCAATATCTTCCATCCTTGCTTTTTATAAAAGGCCGTAACCTCTGCATCATGTTTCTTATTCTTTTCAAATTTTTTCTCCCAATACTCTAAATTGCTCTTCGGCATTCTGAAGTGCTCCGAACAACAATGCCAAAAACATGAGTCGATGAAGATGACGATATGGTACTTTTTTATGGCAATGTCAGGTGTGCCTTTCAGTGATCGGACATTTCTACGAAAACGAACGCCCCTATGCCATAATTCTTTCGTCACATTATCTTCTAGATGGGATTTGGCTTTAATCGAGGACATGATTTTGCTGCGCTGTTCTTTGGTGATGCGGTCCATGGTTAGCTTATCCTTTCTGAAGGTAGATAATATTAAATTTCCCCAGCAATAGAGGCTTAAAACTATAAGTTGTTTAAAGGTAGCCGGTGACAGGTATAGTATAATATTTAGAAACTTTAGATAATTGCAATTTGCAATTCTGTTTCATTACATACTTTCATTGGGGGAAATATCATGCGAACGATAGTTAGTTTTACTGATCTTAGAGAAGCAGATTTAGAAAAGGGTGCGATATATGAAGG
>CAKQHO010000225.1 GCA_934234185.1 uncultured Psychrobacillus sp.
GCTGTTTGTAAAGATTGTTGCTTTTGAATAAAAAGGGAAGCTGCTATCCGTTTTACTGTACAATTGGATTGGGAGTGCCTTCGTGAACAAGCGGGCAGTTTAGCTGAATATGGGCTTAGATTATAGATAAAGATTAGAAGAATATCAAAAAAGAGACTGCTGAATGCTTGGTTGTTGTTTATATTTTCACTATTTCCATTGTTTGTGTCTGTCCAGATATTATTATTGAACTAACCATTCGGTAAATTGACTATTAGGCCAACATCTTTACATAAACATTGTTGCTATTAGGTAAAAAAGAGAGACAGCTTTTTACTGTCTCCTTATATGCAAGATATTTTTTAAGGTATTTGAAAGAAAAAAGACAACGAAATCGTTGCCTTTTTCTTTTTTTTCTAAAGGGCTTTCGATAAAGAAGGGGCTTCGATGTTGCTTTCGAACTTGTCCAAGATTTTCTCACTAACTAAATTCGTATCTAAAATTTGATTTCCTGCGAGCAGTTTTGTAGCAGACACAGCCTGAAAGAAACTTAAATGAGGTTCATCTTCATTCCCGAAACAAATATCTTTGAAAGCCTTATGTTCCTTCGCTGAGATGCTTGTTTCATTTCCGTGAGCAATATTATTTCTTGTTCTTCTGATCATATTATGTAGGTTCTTGTCTATTGTGAATCTGAGTAAATTTAAAATCGGATAGATTCTGTCTAACGTTGAGTAGTCTTTCAGTTCCTTGAAGTATTCGAAAATTTTATGTAACGAGGAATTTGATCTTTTACCCTTCAAGAATTCAACTATGTCGTTTAGCTCCTTTTCTAATATGGCTATATATCCAAAAGTGAGTAATGAGTAATCCGAAATGGAAGACTTATTGCTCGTGATTAATTTCTCTAACTTCTGAAGGTCTTTAATTTTGGCTATGGAGCTCTTAGATAGACCGGAATATAAGTGGGCATCATTATCCTCATCCTCAAACTTAAAGGCAACGGATGCCTCATACGCAAGTTCGTTTGTATTCATTTGTTTTCTATATAGTTTAATAAATCTAGAGTGCTGAGCTTTAATAGGATTAATACTTGTTGCGTCAATGGATTGTTTTAATATCTGTAAATAATGCTCAAGCATTTTGTAACAGTGGGGCAGGAACCAAGTTAGGGAATTGCAGATAGTATTTTGGATTTCTCTAACCAGCTTTTCTAAATGTGTTAACCTTCTACTGTTACAATGCTCGCCTATTTTCATTTGGATGATAAACATATTTACCCGAAAGAAAAAAGTCGCTAAGATTTCCTCTTTCAGTTCGTCATTTTCCCGCTTATCAAAAGGAGTTACAACACTTTCTATTTTGGAACCTTTAGCAACAAGCGGCTGTTCTAAGAACTTCTTCAGCTCATCAATAGAGTATTTTTTTAAAGATTGATAGTTTTCTTTTGAAATGTTTTCAACTCGATTCTTGATATGCTGGGCTATTGTTTCGCTGTTGATTGGGTTAATCTTCAAATCAGGATTTAAATGATTAAGAAACGCATATAACCGCGAAGCTAGTGGTTTATTGTAATCTATGTAGGAAATGATTGCTTTTTGGATATCCTCAGCTTTAGCAAGAATTAGACCGTGGTCTTTATCTAAGAACGGATAATGCTGTGTCCCATCTAGTAGTTTTTTTGGGTCAGGTTCTATTTCACCCAATACCATCCCTGATCTCACTATATGGTCAGCAAACGCATTGTGAAAACCCAGTTGTGCTAAGTCTGGATTTAGTTCTTTCAATTCGTTTTTGTAAATATCACTTATAAGTTCTTGATATTCTCCAATAGTTAGATTGAATTCTTCTGGTACAAGTTCACCGCTGATGCAGATTTGCAAACCTTGCTGTTTCCTAACTTTACTCAATATCTTTTCTTTTTTGTCTTTTCTCATAGAAGTCTCCTTAATGCACAGTAGTTTATACATATAATTTTATCAAAATGGTTCAGGTTCATATGGTTGATTTTAAACTAGTAAATAGAGACTCATACTAAAAAGGATGATTTCTTTTTGTATCTAATTCATTAAAAACGGATGACACAATCACAGTGTACACTTATCACTTTGTCGTCAAGAGCTGTGATCAGCCCTTTTTTGTTAATCCACAAACGGGGCAGTGCGACAAGTTTCGTTATAAGCACTATAGTGCGAAGGACGAGGAATTTCTACAGAATTTCTAA
>CAKQHO010000226.1 GCA_934234185.1 uncultured Psychrobacillus sp.
ATTATCGACTAACCCCGTTAAGAGACACAAATGGAAATAGGGAGCGAATTATAGCAAATACTCGAAACAAGCTACAAGGCTCTCAAAAGAAAACTAGACAAAATTGGAAACCAATAATAATAGGGGTATTTGCATTATTTGTTGCCATCTTTTTAGGGGCACCATATATTCAACAGGCATTTTTAGAGAAAGATATAGCCATTGAAAAGGTAGTCATACCCGATGTTCCATATGATTCACTAATTACCTCTACGTATTTAGAGGAAACAAATGAATTTATTTATAACACTGCATCAGGATTTTATTCATTTGATGTTACATCAAAAAGAGAATCACTAATAATAGATAATTCTGAGGCTGGAAGAATATTCGACTATGCTGTATCGGAGGATTGGCTTGTCTGGGCGCAGCCTGTAGATAATGAGCAAAAGATTCATGTATTAAACAGAGAGACAAATGATGTTAAAATCCTAGAGGATGATTATTTTTATGGTATTGAGTTGAAGGGAGATACCATTATTTATATGGCCTTTGAAAACGAGCAGCCTTATTATTTTTCACACAATTTACTGAGTTCTACAAGAGAGCCTTTACTTGCAATAGGTGGTGGAGGGGGCAGCAGTCGAAATTCCATCGAAGGAACCCTCATTTCAATTCCAGAGGAAAATGAAGAAATGGGAGAAACCGTCGTTAAGGTCATTGATTTTGTAGAGGGAGAGTTAAAAGGCAGCTATGTATTCCCGTATACGAATGTCCAGTCTATCACTCTAAAAGATAATCGAATTTATGGATATTCGTGGCTTGATGACACTCCAGGATTTATTGGCGAAATTGAAATGGTCGCTGGTAAGCATGATCAATTAAAAACAAATGTTGGAATCGATGCTTATGCAACAGACGGAGAGAATTTTGCCATATCCGTAACTAAAGGAGACAGCAATTCTGTCCAGCTATTTAAGCGTGATGGGCAAGAACTCAGACTTCATTCAAAGCTCTCTACAATATCTGAGCGATTAGTTAAACCGAGGTTTACAGAGCAGGGGACATTGGTTGTAAACGGAGAAGGAAAAGATAGAGCAATGTATTTAATACGATTTAAATAAAAAATTGCTCCATAGAACACTGAGTTTTATGGGGCAATTTAGTTTGAGCCCGTTACGATTTAAATCTAACTACGATATAAATTAGTAGTAAAACTAAAACGGTCATCCCGTAAAAGAAAAAATTGATTATATTAAATAGATAATAGAAACCAGATTCCACATTGAAAAGACCTGCAAAATAATCCGATGATAAAAGGCTAGATTTAGATTTATATCACAGCTTCTAAGCGTTCAATATTGCTAATTTACTGCCTAAATATGGTATACTTCTTAACATTAAACCTACTTTTCCTATGTGCTTTTCTGATGTAAGGTAGGTATTTTGAGAGAAGAGAGGTTGGAAGCATGAAAAAGCATCCCTTAGAAAGATGGGGAGAGGTTATGGGAGGTCCAAAAACACGGTGGATCGTTGTAGCATTATGGTTGGCAGCTGCCGTTTTGTTAGCCATGATATTTCCGCAAGTAAACAGTGTAGAAAACTTTGGTGGAGATGATCTACCAGAGAGTGTGATGTCCATCGAGGCTGACCGTATAATCAGTGAGGAATTCCCATCCGATTCTGGAATTCCATTGCTCATCGTGTGGTACAAGGAAGCAGGCCTGGAGTTAACTGATTTGGAGGGAATACAGAAGCTTTACGGAGAGCTTGGACAAAATCCATTACCTGGTCAAGAAGCTGTACCCCCATTTGATCAAATTCCAACTCAGGCATTAATGGGATCACTTTCCGAAAACGGTACTTCCATTGTGACACCAGTATTTTTTAATACCTCGACCAACACGGATACCCTAAAGGAAAATCTAGCCAAAATCACGGAAATAACAGAAGCTCAGATGGGTGTTAATCCGTATGAGACAGATTTAGAGGAAGATGTATTACACGCACGCTATTCTGGACCTGTAGGAATTTCTGTAGATGCAACAGATTTATTTAAATCCGCTGACATTCAGCTGATGATTGCAACTGTCATTATTATATTAGTTATACTACTGTTCATCTATCGGTCTCCTATTTTAGCAATGATCCCATTACTTGTAGTGGGAATTGCCTTCATGGTTGTAAG
>CAKQHO010000227.1 GCA_934234185.1 uncultured Psychrobacillus sp.
ATTTAAAGTAACGGGAGTTTTACTATAATATCAAGGGCTGTGATCAGCTCTTTTTTGCTATGCTGCTAAAGGGGCAGTTTAGCAGAAGATGATAGTACAATTAAAAGGGCGGAATTTATTTCGAGGTGAGCAAGAGTGGTACATCAAATGGGGTTATATGAAGAGTATTTTGAATCAATCAAAAAAGGAAAGAAAAAGGTTGAAGTACGTTTAAATGATGCAAAGAGAAGGAAAATTAAAGTTGGCGATTTGATAGAATTTATTATGGTTCCTAATCAAAATGAAACACTTACAGTCCAAGTAACAGAACTAAGAACATATAATACTTTTAGGGAGATGTATCAGGATATCTCCTTTAAGGATTTTGATTGTGAAGGATGGACAATGGAAGATATGATAGAAGGTACTTATGAAATCTACACGCCAGAACAAGAAACAGAGTGGGGAACGTTGGCTATTACTATTAAATGCTAATTTTGAGTTATTGATCTATTGGGGCCTTAATCCAAGGAGGATTAAGGCCTTTTTGTGTTGAATTCCTTATTGTAGAAACGGGGTGGCGGATTTGAGAAAAGTTCATATCTTGAATTGTGTTGGCTTAATCATTTTTATGTTAGGAATATATATATCCACTTTTTTATCCACGCTTTGGGTTATAGCCGGTACTACACTTGCGATGATCGGTAGTGGCCTAATTGGTACTAGCTCATATTTGGTTTCCAAGCCTAACAAATAACATATTCCTTATCGAGCTAACGAGGGGATTGATCAAGGAAGATTAATGCTCTTTTCTGTTGAACGTCTTATTGTAGTAAAGGGGCAGATTAGTTAAATACGGAGTAATAAAGTAATCAAACTTTTAGAGTGGCAATAAAGTAAATCCAACGTATAATGGCGTTAATTGGATTATGAATCATAAAAATTATTAACTAAACATATTATAGAGCTGGGATATTAATATAGCAGAGGCCAGGAGAGGACAATCATCAAGGCGGCAATTGAGATATTAAGAATCTATGTTTACAAAACAAAATTATTTAAATTTATAAGAATGTACTGAGGGTTTGAAAACCCTTATTTTTATATGATAGATAGGATGAAAGGAGAGAAAAAGTGAAAGATAAAGAAATAGTTCTTGGGCTCAGTAGGTTCGAAAAGAAACTATACTTTTGGGTTCCGATGGTGCTAGGAGGAATGCTTGGTTGGTTTATACCAGTAATTTCAGATTTGTTATTAAAACTTCCTGTGGTTCCTTGGGGAGGGATTATTGAATTCATTGCATCATTGAACAGCCTATGGTTCTCCATAGTGGCTTCCATTATAGGGATCATTGTGGGGATAATATGGACTTTGATAATATATAACGAGAGCCTTGAAATTAAAATCAACTTTGAAAATCTGCAATTAAAAATAGATGATAAGATAGACACCATAGATAAGAAGGACATTTCAGCGATTTATATAGATTATAATCAGTTAGTTATTCTTGGTGAAAGCAGTAATCAGTTATATAGAGAGGTTTTGGATGCTAAAAAAGAGACTGCACAGGAGGCTTTTAATCTTTTTCAATATCCTTGGTGTGAAAAAGACCCATATGAAGGTCAATACCAAAGATGGGTATTAGGGCATCCTGACTTTCCAGAAAAAATAAATGCTTTATTATATGCTAGGGAGATTACCTTGAGAGAGGGTAAGAAGAAAGAAGCTAAATATTTGCAAATGGATCTGGCCAAACTTGGGGTAGTTATTAAAGATGAAAATAATGCTCAATATGTGAGGCTTGCTAAAGGGATTAATTAGATCCATTCAGATATAGATATGAAGAGAGAAAAGTTATCCCTATTTTTGTCTAACGGATGCGATTGCGAAATAAGAGCAGTCGCTTTTTTACTAGAGGGGCAGCATTCCTGTAATGAATGAAGTAAGTTAGTGAAGTATTGTACTTAAACTAACGGGGGCGTTGATCAAGGAGGATTAACGCTCTTTTTGTTGAATTCCTTATTGTAGAAACGGGGCAGCGCGACAAGTTTTGTTATAAGCACTCCGGTGCGAAAGACGAGGAATTTCCACAGAAACTCTAACTTT
>CAKQHO010000228.1 GCA_934234185.1 uncultured Psychrobacillus sp.
GTATATACTTAATCGTTTCCGTTCTATAACTAGTAAATAAATCAAATAGGGCTCTAAATAAATCCATCACATCCGCTGCGCCCTCTTTATCTGAGTAAAATCTATCATACAAGATATACGCATTCGAGAGGAGATGGATGTCTTCAGGTACTTTAACACTTATATTTTTTATAACTGATTTTATCTTCGCTAATTTCCTGGGCACCAGTTCTTTCTTAATAAATCTAGTTCTCAATAAACAATATAATATTTTCTCCATGTCTGAAGAAAATTGTCGTTCACCGCCGACGATAACCCTCTTTTTTTGAAAATCTCTTAAAGAGCAAACTTCAGCTTCATTATCTCCAAACAAATCATCTGCTTCTTTTTGTATGATATACCGATAGATACCTTCTTCAAGCATTTCCATATCAATAGTCATCACAAAGGTTTTATCTGGAATTTTGAAATGATGTGGATTTATCCAAGGCCTCAAAAAATTGTATAGGACAATCTCCCGTCCACAGCATATGCCTTGCTCTTTCCATACAAAAGAAATATCGCTCTCGTGTACTGAATAACAAGAATCTTCAACCACCACTTCATCTTGAAATCTCGCAATCAGGAAGCTCGATACCATTATTTCGTTTAAATCGAGTAAGGTTACACGAAGATGAAAATCAACTACATCACTTTTATTTTGTACTTCAAACAAGAAAGGATTTAATGGTACCCTTAAGCCATTCTTACTTTGAATTGAAATACTACTACTCTTAACTATGGATCTATCTGGTCCTATCAAATCAATTTTTATTGTTTGAATGTCGTAACCTGAATCAAAGTTAAATCCAAACAGCAAAAAGGGATCCGTTGCATTCCTTAGATCTTGAGGTGTTAGTGTATAGACTTTGCTTGAAAGTGAGATAATTTCTTTTTCAAGCCCAATCATTCCCCATGATATAGGGTAGACACTCTTTTTAATTGAAGTGGAGAAAACTACTCCATTAGATTTGTATCTGTACTCACCAATTAAAAACCGATCATTTTCATTGATTTTATAGCGATAAGTAATATGATTATCATCATGGATTTCGGACAATTTTTCTGCATTATATATATCAATTTCTACACATTTACTAGTCCGTATTATTTGTACATTATTTACATATCCCTTATATTTTGTTGGCCAGTAATCGGTAGCATCACTTAGCAATTTACCGTAGGGTACGTAATCTAGTTTGAAGTTCCCATTAATGCCAAATCGGTTCCATATTTTGATATCATATTCTCCATATGAATCATTTTTAATATAAGAACTAAGCGGAATTCTATCACAATCAGAATGAAGCACTATATCCGATTTACTAAGCACTTCGCTTCCTGTTTTATGCTTAATCTGGATATGCCACTCCCCTTCAGGTATTAAAGGCACTTTTATATACGGCAATCTTATATAAGCATTGGTGTTTTCTTGATTTAATAAAGTTTCTCCACCGTCAATCATAGGCTTATTTTCAGAATTTACTCGAATATCCAATCCAGAACATTTAAGTAGTGATATTTTTGACAAATCAACTTTATAAACATTATAGGAAGTCCACCACGGTATTTGCGGCAATTCCATAATAGATAAATTATCTTTTTCTAAGATGCTAATATTCTGATCGAGTAAAAGGATAACTGAGCTATTAGGTAAATAGTCTGTCTTAATTACATTTTCATTTTGTGAAAATGCCATATAGTTATTCTTAATCCCGTCAAATTCCCATTTGGAAATCTGGTTGTCGTCAACCTTCAAAGTTATACTGTATGAACGTGCTGGTCTCAAAGTGACGATCTTTTCTTCAGAAACTAATACTCCACTTCGTCTAAAGAAATCCGCTTTGACAATACTTGTGGCTTCATCACTTGCGATTTCCCAGGTAACATAGGAATCATAACAATCCTTAACAATTACTCTTGGTATATCACAATAAATCCCAAAACCTTCTATATCGATCTTAATTTTTGGCGCGTTTATTTGAACATTACTGCGCGCCTTCAGGTGTGTCTTATTTTTGGGCTTTTCCTTCCACAAAGAAACCTGCTCC
>CAKQHO010000229.1 GCA_934234185.1 uncultured Psychrobacillus sp.
AAAAGTTCTATTATTCACATCATACTAATTAGAATTCCTATGGTTTTTCTCCATCTCTAAAGTAATTCGTTTCTATGAAAAGAAATTTAACATAAAAAGGAATTAATCCTGCTTGGTTCAACTCCTCTGTTACTTTAACAAAACATAATCATCGCTTCCCTCCCATACTAGAGGAGTTTTTTTGTCAAAAATAATACCCTCCAGCCCATTTCTGACCAATACCTCTCTGTAATCTTCTTTTGCAAAAAAAAGAGCTTGAACTTCATCAAAATAGCAAGTGAATACAAGTTCTTCATTTTCATCACTAATCGTTATAATGTCGTCACATAATAAATTGATGGTTTCTAAATTAAGATCCTTTATCTCGTGTGTGCCTTGTTCGCCATATAATGTTGCATATTTAATGCTCTTTGCACCTTTCGAAGCTAGAACAGACAGAATACGGTGTATTAAAAATACTGAAATTTGGTCCATCATAGGATATAAAATATTCTCGGTTAAACTTTCGTCCAACTTTTTAGCCAAATCAGGTCTTTGATATATCTTTCTACCAAAATATCCATCCGCCAAAACGGCTGCTGCTGTAACGGCTATTGACATTTCTGAGATATTATTTAATCCACTATCTTTCCTTATTTCCTCCCAAGATAAAGGCTTTCCGAATCTAAGTAAATCTTCATTGGTAGGATAGGTGTCATCTTCTGATTTCCAATCATTTTGCATTTTGACGAAGGGATAGAAAATACAGGCTGCAAACTTGTATCCATTCGGTAACCCGTTTAAGAATGGGTCATTTTCAGGGTTTTCTCCAATCGGGTAAAAGAATTCCAATTGCTTTTTCCTCCTTAATTTAAATCATTTTCTTCAACTAAACTGCCCATTTAGCTGCATAACCAAAAAAGAGCTGATCACAACTCTTGATATTGGAGTAATACCCCTTTTTGTTTAAGTGAAGACACTCACACACCAGCATCATTATTATCTTAAATCAATCTGATAAATTACCTAAGGGCTTCTTACTTTAATTTCACTATTTAAATATTTTTACTCTTCTTCACCTCTATATTATTCATCTTCATATGGGACTACTTCATAATCATCATCAAAAATTTGCTCCTCTTTTGCTTCTTCCATTTCTTTAATAAATTCGGTTATCAGAGTCGCATAATGGGCAACTTTAGGGTGTTTATTTAACTCATCTATTATCTTATTTACAATAGGAAGATCATATTTAATCCTTTGGAAGCTTATGTATTGGAATAAAGATGATCCTATCTTATCTTGAACCTTCTCATCGGTTTCATTTAATAAATATAGGACATAGTTTTCTGTAATACTATTTTTGGGGTAATAGAATAAATTATCCAGTGCTTTTTTTATTTTAGTAAATTGCCCTGATTGCAATAAAGAAATTAATTCATCTTCTGGCATCGCATCTAATTTGTAATCCTCATCTTCGTCAGGATTAAAGCGGTAAAGACCCTCTTCCTCGATGTATAAATCCTTGATAAATTCGTCAAAATTATCAGACAAAACAAAATCCAAATCTCCATCTGTATCAATGTATGAAACAGCAGGCTCAACTCTATTATTCCTATAGTCCAAAGCAAACCAAGTGTGACCATCTCCGTTTAATATGACAAGTTCTTTAGGTAAATTCCATTCTTTAGTCACGAAAGCCGTATCCAAAATACCTGGCATTACTCCTACTCCTTGTAGGAATCCAAATTCTACGAAAAAGTTTCCTTCTATTGGACGTTTTCTTAAACGGAGAGCATTAAATCGAATAGATCCACCATTTTGCTCTAATAACAACTTCCGATAAGTTTCAGGGAGCTTGTGTCCCAGTTCCTTTTCAGCTTCTTCTAATTCAGCTTCAGTGAGGGGTGGTTTTCTATAATAATCTTCACGTGCTTTAAGCCAAAATTTCATAATTATCCTCCTTAAAACATTTCTTGATTTGATATAAATCCTTCTTCCGCTAGTCGAGTAGAAGAGAGCCTTTTTACCTTACGGTAAATTGTGCTTCTCCCCCCTCTCAGAA
>CAKQHO010000230.1 GCA_934234185.1 uncultured Psychrobacillus sp.
CTCTTAGTTTGCGTAACGCTATTTCTTCTGTTTATGCAGTTAAATAAATTAAATATCTGTAAAACCATAACACTTTTTTAGTAGTAGTAAACGGACCTGTATAATCAGTAAAGCCACCAGCATCGAGGATGTATATACAAAGCAGAATATGATTTTCAAAAACAAATCTCAAAACACAATAGGGAAAATCGTTAGAAAAAGAATACAGTTTAAGAGGAGCGATAATATGGCTTTTGCAAAGATTCATACAGATCTACCAGGACCAAAATCCGTGAAAATATTGGAAAAACAAGGTTCAGTGGCACGTGCATTCGGAACTTTTGTCCCTTCCATTGTTGATTATGCCAAAGGAGCCCGTGTGTGGGATATGGATGGAAATGTATTTCTGGATATGGCAGGTGGAGTTGGATGCCTCAATGTCGGTCACAGCCATCCAAAAGTGGTTCAGACCATTCAGAGAGAAGCCGAGCGTTTTACACACACTGATTTTACTGTTATACCCTATGAATCTTACATTGAGCTTGCAGACCGGTTATGTAGAATGATGCCGGGTGAAGAAAGAAAAAGAGCTGCCTTTTTCAACTCAGGAACAGAAGCGGTTGAGAACGCCATAAAAATTGCACGAAAGGCAACCGGAAAAAGAGGTATTATCTGCTTTGAAGGGGCATTTCACGGAAGAACAATGCTTTCACTTTCACTGACAAGCAAAGTAAAACCTTATAAGGAGAAAATGGGTCCGTTTTTTAATGATATATACCGTATTCCTTATCCGAATCCCTACCGCTGGATGGGTACAAATGACCCGGAGGAAGTTTCAGAACAAGCGATAGAAGCTTTGTTAAATCTCTTTATAACACAGATACCTCCTAGTGAAGTGGCCGCCCTAATTATTGAACCTATCCAGGGAGAGGCTGGTTTTATTACTCCGCCGGCTAGCTACCTGAAGGCTTTACAGAAAATATGCAATGAAACTGGAATAATATTTATTGCTGATGAGGTTCAAACGGGCTATGGCCGGACAGGTGAATTCCTAGGCTCACATTACTTTGGCATTGAGCCAGATATCATTACACTCGGGAAATCTATTGCTGGAGGACTTCCATTATCGGCTGTTATCGGTAGGAAAAGCATAATGGACACAGCAGGTGATGGAGCCGTTGGTGGAACATTTGTTGGTAATCCGATTTCATGTGCTGCTGGGCTTGCAGTTCTGGATATTTATGAAGAAGAAAAACTAGGAGAAAAAGCTCAGCAAATAGGTAATCAGATATTCGAAAAAGTAAGGGCTATGAAAGATAAATCCACTCTCATTGGGGATATTCGGGGAGCTGGGGCAATGTTAGCATTTGAGCTAGTAAGAGATCACGACACTCTTGAACCGGCCGATACTGAAACCTCGGAAATTATTCAGAAATGTCTGCAAAAAGGGGTCATTCTCTTTAAAGCAGGTCTTTATAATAACGTAATCCGCTTTCTTGTCCCTTTGGTTATATCCGAAAAGGAACTGGAAGAGGCTTTAGATATTATTGAAGAATCAGTAATGGAAGTTACCGAGAATTTCTATTCAAACAGGCTTAGTATGGCAGGTGTGTAGGAATGAAAGAGTGTGAGAATTATATAGGCGGGAAATGGAAAAGTGGAACTGGAGGAAGTCAGTTCATCAACAGCAATCCTGCTACTTTAGAACAAATATCTACAGGAGAAATTTCTTCTAGGGAAGATGTATTAGAGGCAATTGAAAAGGCGCAAAGCGCTTTCTACAAGTGGAAAGAGATTCCTGCTCCAAGAAGAGGTGAGATTCTCTACAAAATTGGAGATGTTATAAAAAAAAGAAAAAAAGCGCTTGCTAATATCATTGTTCAAGAAATTGGCAAAACGAATATCGAGGCTGAAGGAGAGGTCCAGGAAGCTATTGATATGGCTTATTATATGGCCGGAGAAGGACGACGAATGTATGGCAATACAATTCCTTCGTGTTTTCGTGAGTCTTTCTAAATCTTTTAATACGCTAAATATCCATCGTTCACT
>CAKQHO010000231.1 GCA_934234185.1 uncultured Psychrobacillus sp.
CGCCCATCTGGAACAGAGCCAAAAGCGAAATTTTATTTCGGGGTGAAAGGCGAGTCTATGGCAGAGAGTAGAGATAAGTTGGAGACTGTGCAGGATTACTTGATGGGTAAGGTAACAGAGACATTGGAGCTATAAATTGGTTGTAAAGTAAATCGTGAGAGTAAGAGCTTAACGGATTGTTATCGTCAATCGAGCTATCAGAATATAACGTTCTTTACTGAAATCGGAATTAATGATGCCTCAGAAATGGAAATGTGCTGGAAAATGGTTGTCGTGCCTATAGTGTTCACCGGACGGAGTATTTATAATTTAGAGAAGATGAAGCAGACCAAAGATTAAATGTCATTCTGATGAGAGTAAGGTCTGTGGAGTGAGTCCGTTCGAAGGAGCTAGTGGAGAATGATCAACAAGAATCCAGATTCTAACAAGACATATCTAATCACCGGCGCTGCTGGGTTTATCGGTTTCTATCTGTCTCGGAGCTTATTGGAAAAAGGGTGCCGTGTTGTCGGTATCGATAATATGAATAACTATTATGATGTTCGTTTAAAGGAAAAGCGCCTTGAACTGCTTTCCCAGTATGTTGATTTTATTTTTTTTAAGGTGGATATTTCAGATAAGAAGGCATTGGATGGAGTCTTCAAAACGTATCAGCCTGAAATCGTCGTCAATTTAGCTGCGCAGGCTGGGGTGCGGTACAGCATCACAAATCCGGATGCCTATATTCAATCGAATTTGATTGGTTTTTACAACATTCTTGAGTGCTGCCGTCATTCCTATGATATAGGGAACACACCGGTTGAGCATCTGTTGTATGCCTCCAGCAGCTCAGTCTATGGGGCGAATAAGAAGACGCCTTATTCGGTTGAGGATAAGACAGATGATCCGGTTTCCTTGTATGCTGCCACGAAGAAGAACAATGAGTTATTGGCAAGATCTTATTCGAATCTCTACAATATCCCGGCAACGGGCTTACGCTTCTTTACGGTGTATGGGCCGATGGGTCGGCCAGATATGGCTTATTATAGCTTCACGCAGAAAATCTTTGCTGGTGAGCGGATTGAGATTTTTAATCATGGTGATATGAAGCGGGACTTCACGTATGTGGATGATATCATTGGCTCGATGGAGAGAATGCTGAATCAGCCGCCGCCAGCAGATGAGTATGGGGTGCTGCATAAGGTGTATAACATTGGCAACTCCAATCCGGAACAATTGATGTATTTCATTGAGACGCTTGAGAAGGTATTAAGTAAAGCAGCTGGTCGCGAGATTGTAGCGAAAAAGGAATACGTTTCGATGCAGCCGGGGGATGTGTATGCGACCTTTGCGGATACGGAACCTCTTGAGAAGGCATTTGGGTTTAAGCCGAGCACATCGATTGAGGATGGGCTGCAGAAGTTTGCTGATTGGTACTGTGAGTATTATGATGTGAAGTGATTTATTAAGAGCGGAGAGTTCCTGTAATAGGGAGCTTTCCGCTCTTTTTGTGTTGCATTCAAATTCTTTTTATAGAACATAAAAGGATGTACATTGGTATGAATTTGAAAATATAGTTGTTAAAAAGCTTGATGCGTAATATAGTTAAATTATAGTGTTCTTAAATAAGAACAAACTTCGTGGTTGATTCTTCTCAAAACAATAAATAGAAATGAGGAGATAGTGGTGAAACAGGCATTGATTACGGGAATAACCGGACAGGATGGAGCCTACTTGGCTCACCTCCTTCTGCAAAAGGGCTATAAGGTATATGGTCTTATGGCAAGAAGAAGCACAAGTACGGTCTGGCGGCTTGAGTATTTAGGGATTAAGGGTGAAGTGGAGCTGATTGAAGGGGATATGACTGATTTATCCTCGCTTATTCGAGCTATCCAATTATCGAATCCTACAGAAATCTATAACTTGGCAGCCCAAAGCTTCGTCGGCACCTCCTGGGAACAACCGGTTCTGACTGCACAGGTGACAGGGGTAGGGGTGGTCAATTTGCTTGAAGCAATTAGGCTTACAAACCCATCCAT
>CAKQHO010000232.1 GCA_934234185.1 uncultured Psychrobacillus sp.
AAAGGTTTTGAAGGACGAAACCGAGAAGCTTCGGAAGGAAATTGAACAATTAATGGAAGATGTTTGGGAAGACTAAACAGAAATTTGAGGAGCTTGGCACTTGTGCCAGGCTCTTTTTCATTAAATAAATATCGATATGATACAGATTCCTGATTGAATCATCATATAGATATAAAAATACCACGTAAGTGATAAAGCTAAAAATAACTCATAATGCATGGCGGAAGGAGAGGGAGTTTATTAGGAGGATAGTAAGTACTAAGGTAAAGCCGAGTCTGAATTTGCTATTCGGTCAACAATGGAACCTGGATATTTCAGAGACAGAGAGCGTCATATGTGAGACTGATTTGAAAAGCCTCGTTTATTCTCTCGAAACGAGTGAGGCATCAATATGATGCGGCAATCGAGAACTTTAGTCGCAAAGGATAGCAATGAAGAGTGTAATCCCCATGGACATGAAGCGCGGATCGTCCATCTCGATATGATTCGAGGATTGGCTTTACTTGGAATTATCATTGCTAATATGTCCTTGTATGCGTCACCATCCATCTATATGAACACGCTGAATTGGCAATGGTGGACGGAAGGCTCTGACAGATTGGTGAAGCAGTTTATCTATATAGCAGTCGATTACAAATTTATTACGATATTTTCCTTTTTGTTCGGAGTGGGATTTGTCTTGTTTCTCCAAAATGCCGAGAAAAAAGGAAGAAGCGGAAAGATCCTTTTTATTAGACGGCTAGCTGTTCTGCTGTTATTTGGTTTGTTCCACAGCTATTTCATTTGGTTTGGTGATATTTTGCTGATGTATGCCATCCTTGGCTTTGCTCTTCTAGCTTTTTATAAGAGGAGACTTAATACCCTTCTATACACAGCGCTCGGCCTCTTGCTTATTCCAGCTATTTGGGTGGGGGCTCATACATTTACACCTGAATTTGTTCCATGGGGGCTCCCTCTCGGACCTATGGCAGATGAATCCACACAGCTGCTAGCTGAATCAACGGATGTTTACAGTGGAGGAACTTTCGTGGAAATGTTCCAACAGCGGCTTGTCGACATTTCCTATTTGCAAAATAGCGCGCTATTGACGATTCCATTAACGTTCGCTATGTTTCTCCTTGGAGCATATGGATGGCAAAAAGGATGGCTGCGTGACCCAGAGGCTCATATTGCCGTTATTCGCAAGATTTGGTGGTGGAGCGGGGGCATCGGCCTTTTGTTTTTGGCATTCCAAATATGGTTGTACTATACAGTTGATACCGTACAAAGCGGCTTTAATAACGCTCAATGGGCAGGTATCCTAATCGCTGGTCCATCCATTGCCCTTTTTTATATGACCAGTCTATTGCTGCTAATTCGGCGGCCATTCTTTAGAAAACTCTTTACCCCTCTAGAGGCCGCAGGACGAATGGCCCTCACCAACTACTTACTACAGTCTTTCATCTGCACATTTCTATTTTACAGCTACGGCTTTGGGTGGTACGGTCAAATCACACCTTCTATCGGCCTTGGATTATCTATACTCATTTTTGCCGTTCAAGTTTGGATAAGCGGGATATGGCTGCATTATTTTCGATATGGTCCGTTTGAATGGATATGGCGGTCCTTGACATACGGTAGGCGTCAGCCTATGAAAAGAGCGTAAATAACAGCTTGATACGCCATTTCTAACATACTCCTTGTTGCGTTACTCATATGACCTTTTATTCATTAAACGATTGACCATCTAGTTTTTATGAATGGTGGTTAAAGATGAACCTGATAAGCGGTAAAACCATGGAAGAATAATCGACAGATTGGAGCGTTGTCAGAGTCCGGCATAAAAATTGCTGCCGGGCTTTATTCTTTCATTACTGGGTAAAAAGACCTTGTTGTCGAATAAAGTAGATGGAAAAGATAGGAAAACCTAATCTTTTGTCCAAACGGCCCGTTCACTAGAATGAAATTAAAGGAAAGCGCTTT
>CAKQHO010000233.1 GCA_934234185.1 uncultured Psychrobacillus sp.
AGTTGGAGATGACCCAGATGTTTTAGACCCACTTCGTTTCTTAAGAGAAAGAGAAGTCGTCCACTTCCAAAGATTCGGAGAAGCTTTACGTGGTGTTCAAGAAAAACTAGCTGAGAAAAAATATTTTATAAATATGAATAATAACTGTTAAATTGCGTAAAAAATCGGCCAGGTGCAAGTGCACCTGGCCTTTTAGACTTACTTGAAAGAGAATTGCCAGTTACCATTTAAGGTACGAAGTTCCTCAACGGTCTTATCAAACTCGGTTTTGTCATACTTCTTGTACTCGTAAGACCTAGTTGTCTCAATCAGGAGTTTCCAGTTGTTTCCTACTCCATCGCCTCTCTGTGCAACAGAAAGATACGAGTATACAACTACTCCCTTTTTGGGCTTTCCAGTCCACTTATCTACCTCAACTGCCTTCTGGAAGTTAGTCCAGTTTCGATAATTCCTGTTTGCCCAAAGGGTCTCAAGGATTCCCAGTCCATTGTCTACATAGTAATTTTCTTCGAACCCCAGCTTAGTAAGGAGTTCTCCAATTTCCTTTTCAGACAATTTGCCGTCTATTCCTTTTTTGACCTCTTCCCAGTATGACGGAAGCTTTTCTCTAATGTCCAAAATCCGCTGAACAGTCTCTTCTGACAGATACTCAACAGTCATTAAATACTTTTCTCCCACCTTGGGATACATGTTGGAGTACTTGGCATACCAACCAGTGTTGTTCACAATGTTTCTGGTTCCATCTTTTCTTTCCCAAGCAATATCATCCTGAGTAATTTCGCGAATCCATTTAAGATAGCAGGAATCATCCTCGCTTACCTTGTACAGATTATAGCGGTCATACCCATTACTCTTGCTGGAAGCCCGAATTGTGGTTCCATCTGCATTGCTGTACCTGCTGGTATAGTAGTCGGTTCCATAGTTCTGAAGTGAGAAGTTTTCTACCTCGAAGTAATAAAAGTACTTAACACTTCTGTTAGCCACTATATTCCAACGCTGGATATAGCTTTGAGAGCGTTCTTCTTGAACAAGCTTCGCACCGTAGCTGTTATCCATCTCGAGGCTCTTGCCAGAAATGTACGCATCAATGCGCCATCCCTCGTTTTCCGTTTTCTTCAAGTAGAAAAGCTGATAACGTCTGTCTGCCTTGCTGTCATACAGGTCCTTAAGGATCACTTCAGCACCATCGGTATCCCTCTCGTCCATCGGAATCGTGAGGTACTTTCCGGTGTAAGCTTCCTGAATGAAGTACAACCCCTCAGTCACAACCGTCGCCTTCTCCAAAGCCAAAACCTGGGTCGGAAAGATTGCAATGGCCATGCAAAGAACCATAAGCATTGCTATGAGCTTTTTCATCATGAACCCTCCTTATGAATTCAAAAGCATATTCGGAACACGTAAACCAGTGGTTTAGGACCACAACACCCTCACAAATTCTCCTCTCCAAGAATATTTCCGGATTTTAACCAACCCGGATTTATCTATATAAAAGCCATAAGGCTGATATGTAAATTATAGCATTTTATGTTAATGGTGTCAATTTTATGCTATAAGAAGAATAATTATTTTATTATATTCATAAAAAATTGGCCAAAGCTACTGCTTCAACCAATTTTTTAACTTATTGAATTTTCAAGTTTTCAATAATTTCTTCTTTTTGCTCTCCATTTGCTAATTGCTTGGTAATTATACCACATACATAAGCTGTCAGGAAAGAAACCTCTCTCTTTTCCAATTTTGTATTGCCGATTTTGACTTTTACCTGCTTTCCCCGCAAGACCACAGTTGCTTGAGGATTAAACCCTTCTGAAACTGAGATCACACCATCATACATTGCTGGATAACATGTTTTATCTGAAAAATTCATACAAGATGCTGTTATAATAATGCCTTTGTCAAGAGCTTTTTGTATGCACTCT
>CAKQHO010000234.1 GCA_934234185.1 uncultured Psychrobacillus sp.
TTTGATGGCCAAAAACCGGTCAGCTTTCTCGAAGCAGAAGGAGCAAAAGAAGTCGGCATTGAAATGTACACACTCTCAAAAACGTACAATATGGCTGGATGGCGTGTCGGCTTTGCTGTCGGAAACCCAGCCATCATTGATGCGCTCAACCTCCTGCAAGACCATCTTTACGTCAGTCTCTTCCCTGCTGTACAAAGAGCAGCCATCGCCGCCTTAACAGGAGACCAATCCTGTGTCGAAGAACTGACCGCTCGCTATGAACGACGACGAAACGCCCTTATTGACGCCTGCCAAAAAATCGGCTGGAACGTCGAAGCACCAACCGGTTCCTTCTTCGCCTGGCTCCCGGTCCCTCCCGGCTTCAAGAGCGAAAGCTTCGCTGACTATTTACTTGAAAAAGCAGATGTAGCCGTCGCAGCAGGCAACGGCTTTGGTGAATACGGAGAAGGCTATATACGTGTCGGCTTATTAGTAGACGAAGACCGGCTAGTAGAAGCGATTGAACGTATTGGGAAGCTAGGATTATTCACTTAAAGGATTATTCCAACCAACTATAAAGTACTGATAACCATATCAGCGGAAATCATAATCTGATCAATTGTCTTCACGTTTGGCTTCTTTTTTAAATATGGAACAACAGCCACCTCCAGATAGGAAGTGGCTGAGCTCTATAGTCCGAACCTGCCCGTTTTTACAATAAAAAATTCAATATTAAAAGGCATTGGTCCTTCTTGGATCAATGCCCGCTTTAGCAGAAGAAGCAAGTATTACAATCTTGTTCTTATATTATTTTTATAAATGTCCACTTTGTTTGCAGTAAAATTCACTGATTGAGTTGTCTCATTGATTTTAATACAAAGATTTAATGATAAAGGTAAATGTAATTTTTCAACTACCTCTTCTAAAGCATAGTATTCGTCTTCTGTTTTATTATAAAAAACAACTGAACTAATAAATACTTCTTCATCCTCAATACCAAGACTACACATCATTGGAAACTTTTCACTATCATTTGTTTCTAATTCTCCTGATACTACCGAGCCATTTAGCTCTTCTGTAAAATTATTTATTTCCGATGGCCTTACCCACGTTTCATCTTGTTCTTCATTTTGCTCGTCATCAATTGCCCATTCCCATATCGGATTATCCTTAAAATCCTCTAAGGTCAATTTATCGATTGGTTTGTTTTTACTCATAATCGCTAACTCCTTTATTAGCCCTTATAACTGATAAATTCCATATCGTAACACAAAACCCTTCTTCCGCTCACCTGCTTCTTTCGCACAATAGTAAAGGGTTAATTGCCATTTAAGTATATTACTGATGAAACCAAAATGAGTATTACTATACTTTTAACTTTACTGTCCCTCCACGAATCTAAAACTGAAGAGATTCCACCTAAAGTAAGCAAAACAATACCAATAAACTTAATGATGGCTACGCCTAATAGAGTGCCTAAATGTATAAAGAACCCGCCTATAACAATAAAACCAATTGTAGAAATAAACCTACGTGACGTAAAATCAATAATCACAGATTTTTTATCTTCACTATTCATTTTTAAAAAACCTCTAGCAACCATAAAGATTGGTATTCCCCACATAATGATAAAAGTTACAAGAGAATCAGTATTTATTTTCAATAGTTATCTCCCAATCTGTTTTTTCTTTATGCATTAACTGACTATTTGTTCGAACAGATTTCAGTGTCCGGTTCTACAGTAAGAAATTCAACAGAAAAAGGCATTAATCCTTCTTTTTGGATCAATACCCCTCTAGCTTTATAACACTCCATAATTTTGTCTTTGAGTACCAAGCATCATCAAATCACTTTATACGATTTCCATAACGAACGTGCCAATGCAGATGCTTATTACTTTGATACTCACCTATATTAGTTGATACTGT
>CAKQHO010000235.1 GCA_934234185.1 uncultured Psychrobacillus sp.
TCGGTTCTGCAGCGCTATTTGGAGAAACGGGCAGAGGTTTTTATGAAATAAGGATTAGGGCTGTTCCAAGAGTCAGGTAAGATTGACTTTTAAGGACAGCCCTTTTTAAATTAGTCATTATTTCTTAACCTCTATACTAAAATGAACTGTAACTGGTATGGTCATCGTAACTCATAAATTGATGAGCTCAAAAAGAAGAATCATTCATATTTGAACGGTCTCTCATCATTAGAGACCGTTTTTTCCATCAAAAAGAAAAAAGCATTCTAGAGCGTTCTCTAAAATGCTTATCCTTCTCTTAATCAAGACCTGGCACCTTTAACACCGCATATCGTTTGGCAATCAAGTGCTTCAGTTGCTCCAAATCTTCTAATGTTGTTCTATTTTGAATATAATCTTTGATAACTGGTGAAAGATTTAACGAATCATTCTTTTGTTCATATTCTTTTTTGTCCATCGTCATCGTTCCTTCTATGTAGTTTGTAAATTCATTATATAATGACAATGTTACATCCGGATTTCTATCTTTTTACAGTTTGAAGTTATAGGTTTCAATAGTTATTATGATTGCCTGTCTTATAACTTATTATTCTTTACAGTGAATAATTAAAACCATACAACCTGAACGTTTAAAAACTACACAAATGAAGAAAATGGAAGGATGTCTGCAAACTACCTTCTATAGCTTGCTTAAATGACTTTCTTTCATTGTATTTGAATATCTCAGTCCATAACCTAAAATCCGGTCCATTCCAATATGGGAAGCAAAAATTAAGCCAATCATCAGCAGCCAATCGTTTGCCCAAACGGAGCCGATAAAGATAAAGGGCCATACGAACAGGTATGTGTGGAAGATGTTATACGATATGGCTCCAACTCGCTGACTAATGAGAAAGCCTAAGGCTGATAAATCCGGGGCAAGGATGAATAGAAAAAATAACATCCAGCTGTAATCAAATAAAGCATAGACATACAAACTAACGAGCAGCACAGCCATGCCTTCCAGACGCAAAAGCCATTTAGGCACCTGGTCACCTCCTCCTCTTCTTTGTTTTCCCCCTATACTTTCTATTCCGATAGACGGAATCCTTCTTTTATGATGCTGTTTCTGTTTTCGTATAGATTGTTGCTTTTGAATAATAGAAGTTAATTCAAGTATTTTAAGAGTTAAAATAAAAAACGGGGGAAGAGATGAGTTGAGATCACGTACAAAAACAATCTCATTTTATGTTATATCAATGATTGTTACATATGCGATATTTGCAAGTATAGAAAGTGCAACACTAAGTTTTAAAACTGTCGATGAAGCTTTTGAAAAGTTTAAGAATGAATTTGTTCATGCTGAAATCGAAGATACAGAATTCTACCGAATTGGGAATTCTACATTTGTGCCATTTGAAGTTGGAAATAGTGTTTCATTAGTCCAGTTTGAAAAAGGGATATTCGGTTGGAAACCAACCTATTATTCTCACGATGAGGATAGAGGTTCTTCCTATACAAGTTTGGTTGATGGAGATATCCTTTTGCACGGGGTCATACCCAAAGATATTGTGGCTGAAACAAAGACTATAAAAGTGAACGGAGTAGAGGCGGATATTGTTAGGCTCAATGATAAAACGAGCGTTTGGATTTTGATGAGCAATAAACCGAAAAACTTTTCTAACAGAAATATAGACTTCTTAGATAATGATGGACAAATAATCAGTGAAATATAAATACAACTATCATTTCTAAAGGTAGTTGCTATTATTGTGAATAAGTATACGTAAACTAAGGAGGCTTTGATCCAAAGGGGGGATTAATGCCTTTTTTGTTGAATTCCTTATCGTAGAAACGGGAAGTTTTGTTGAAGAAGGTATTTGTTTTAACGATCCAGAATATATTCCCTTAACTATAAAAAAGAG
>CAKQHO010000236.1 GCA_934234185.1 uncultured Psychrobacillus sp.
GAACACGGAAGTTAAGCTCTTTAGCGCCGATGGTAGTTGGGGGCTTCCCCCTGTGAGAGTAGGACGTCGCTAGGCTCAAAAAGTCGTTGCTGATTCAGTCAGTAGTGGCTTTTTTTATTATTTAAAATTAGCGAATTAAAGATAACAAGCATGACTTGAAAGAGTAAATCTTTCTAGGTCATGCTTTTTTGTTTATTAAAAATAGACAATAGATAGTGGAGGTTATAAATTATTGCAAATAGGAGAAGAAGTAGCTAGATAAACGCCTTCTATGCAGAAATTCAATTGATTTATCATTCCTCAAGGCACTTTTACCATTTGAAACTTTTACAGCTAAATTCCGTATACAAAAGAATAAGAAGGAGGAAGCTGATGCGTAAAATATTGTATATGACAGTAGCTAGCATATTACTGGCAGCCTGTGGGAATGATAAAACAAGCAGTACAGAATTAGCTACAACAGGGCAAACTGAAAGCTCTCAGGAGGTCATCCAGATGAACGAAGCATTATTGGGGAAATGGCAAGGTATGATTGAAATCCCACAGTCACCGTTGGAAATTATTTTGGATTTGCAAAAAACGGGAGGGAATATATCGGTCCCAGCCCAAGGATTAAGTGAGTTTTCATTTGAATCTGTTCAATATAATGATAGTGATCTAGAGATTAAAATTGACTTGGCAGGGTCTTTAATAAAAATAGAAGGGACTTATGAAAAGGGACAAATAGAGGGGACGTTTACACAAAATGGACAAACGTTTCCGATTACTTTAAATCCATATACAGAGGCTTCTATAACATATGAAGAGCATTCCGTCCCTGTTTTTGGAGGGGAACTAAAGGTAGCCCTACAAGTGCCAGAACAACTTACAGGAGAGCTTGTTATTATCCATGCTGGTTCAGGACCAACGAATAAAGATGGAAATACTATTGGCGGCGGATCTAATAACAGCCTAAAGATGATAGCGGAAAGTCTAGCCGAACAGGGAATTGCATCATTACGGTTTGATAAGCGAGGTATTGGAGAAAATACAGCACTAATTGCAAAAGAAGAGGACTTAACATTTGAAATGTATATACAGGACGTAACGTCAATCGTTGATTATGCTAAAAAAGACAGCCGTTTTACGGAGGTACATTTACTTGGTCATAGTGAAGGTGCATTAATTATGGCAATCGCTGCGCAAAAAGGCAATGTAGACTCACTCGTCTCGGTTGCTGGGGCAGGTAGACCTGTCGATGAGATTTTGATGGAACAGCTAGCAGCGAGTCTACCACCTAATTTGTTGATGGAATCTGAAAAAGCATTGGAGCAGCTGAAAGCCGGTAATAAAGTCGGGAAAGTTTCGTCTGAACTTCAGTCCTTATTTAGACCATCTGTTCAGCCGTATATGATTTCTTGGTTAAAATATAACCCACAGCAGGAAATAAGCGATGTGAAAGTACCTATACTAATCATACAAGGAAAAATGGATATCCAAATTACAGAAGAAGATGCGGAAAATCTAAAATCGGCAAATAGCAAAGCACAGCTTCATTATTTTGATCATATGAATCATGTCTTAAAAGACATACAAGGAAATCGTGAACAAAATATAGCGAGTTATTCAAATCCCACGTTACCATTGGCGAATGGTTTAGTGGAGGAAATTGTTAAATTCGTAAAATAAACAAAGTCCAGAGAAGAGGAGTTTTCCTCTTTCTGTAATAAAAAAATAAAAGACAAATTATTTCAATAAATTGCTTGTATAAATTAAAAACGTTGCTATAATAATAAATGTACAAGGGAAACATTGTACATGAGGTACATATATAGTAGCGTTCCGAAGTAGCTCAGTTGGTAGAGCATCCGGCTGTTAACCGGCAGGTCGCAGGTTCGAGTCCTGCC
>CAKQHO010000237.1 GCA_934234185.1 uncultured Psychrobacillus sp.
GGTCTACAGCATGCAGGGCATATCGGTGAAGACATGCGGACGTGACGTTTTTAACCGCTGTTCCTTGCTTGCGGGCCGCTTCCGCTTTTGGTTCCTTTCTCATTTAAATGGAATTCAAGATACGGATTCAAAAATAAAAAAGGACCGGTAACGGTTTAAAGTGTACCCTTTGTAAAGGACATTTTTAAAAAAACTAGGCAACTTCTTGAAGCTGCTGTCTGTATTTTGCAGGCGGCAGCTTTTTCAAGTTCCATTGCCCCCGATAATGATTGTAATAAATCATATAACTCTTAATTTCTTGCTTTACTTCTTCTAGTGTCTGACATTCTTTTATATTCGTTTCATCTTTAAAATGTCCAAAGAATGATTCTTGAGGGGCGTTATCCCAACAGTTCCCACGACGTGACATAGATTGTCCTAGTTTCATTTTCTTCACAAGTTTTTGATATTGTGGATTGGTGTAATGGACCCCTTGATCTGAATGGATAAAAGCATCTTCTGTTAAATGGTGGTGTTTCTTCAATTGACGAAGCGTATCGAGGGCAATCTCCAAACCTAGTGAAGACGACGTTTCATACGCCAAAATTTCATTCGTTTCAGCGTCCATAATCGTTGATAAATAAGCACGTTTACCGCCTCCGTACGTTAAATACGTAATATCCGTCAATAATACTTTTCCTGCCACACCTTGTTTAAAGTTCCGTTGTAGTTTATTTGGACACGTACGATGTTCTTTTGTCGCTTTTGCCATACGTCGCGCCGGATTTGCTTTTCGAATCGGACAGATGATTTCAAATTTCTTCATAATGCGACGAATATGTTTTAAGTTATACGTAACCCCATATTGATTTTGTAAGGTCATTTTTATTTGGCGCGCCCCTTTTTTGCGTCCTCGGAATCGATACGCCTTTAAAATGATTTCTTTCACTGCCTCATCGGATAATTCACGTTCCATTCTTTTTTGAACGGAGTTATGACTAAAATAGTTATAGTAGCCTGAACGTGATACAGCCATCAGCTCACACAAGTAGCTAACAAGTCGTTTCAAATGATACTTCTGTATCGTTTTATAAATCAGTTCAAATTTTAATTCTGTTGGGATTAGGATTTCTTTTTCAACATCTGCCTTTCGAGTAGATCGAGCTTTTTTAAGAGTTCATTCTCTGCTTGGAGTAACTTATTTTTGGCCTCTAATCGTGCAATTTTTTCTTCTAAGGTCAATTCACGCTCAAGTGGCCTGCCTGAACTCATTTTACGTGTATCCTGTAGACCTTCCACCCCCGCTTTACGATAGGCTGATCTCCAGCGTTTTCCGGAAGATTGTATTCTATTTAAACCGATTAATTCAACATCTAATCCGGCTTCTTCAAAAATTTCTCTAGGTAATCTGCCTTTTTCATTTTCCACAATAAAATGTCGTTTAAATTCATCTTTGTATGTAATGGCTTTCTCACTAACCGCTTGTACATTTGGATTACGTTTTAATTGTTCTTGTTCTTTTTTCGTAAAATATCTTTTTGCCATTTCATCCCGCTCCAACATCATTTTTCTCAATTATAAACAAAAGTACCCTATAGGATAGACTTTTTTTAAGTGTCTATCTTATAGGGTACAGTTTAGTTTTTCTTGAGTTCTTTTGCCGGCTGAATTTGAATACGATGGTTATAGGTAACTAATAGGCGGGGTGAAGTCTGTATGCGTAATCGATCTAGGCATAGACCGCAAAAGAAGGAAGAAGAAGGGGCATATTATCAAGAAGTGTTGCAGGGCGAGGAAATACCTAACCAATGGTCATTGAGGCTCAGAAAACTGGAATCGTTCCATTTTCCGCAAAGTAATGAGCCGGCAGTCATTCCGATCGAAAT
>CAKQHO010000238.1 GCA_934234185.1 uncultured Psychrobacillus sp.
CTATTAGCGTTTAGAATCTTATCTTTTGTCACACTGTACCTCTTGGTTTTTGAAAGAAGGAATTTTGTGCAAAGTATCGAAATACAGTAATAGAAAAACGTATAAGAATGGGCTTTGTTAACAGAAGTGAATGGATGTGGAAGTATGCTAAAACGTATTCTGCTTGTGGAAGACGACCGGGAAATTAGTAAATTGATAAAGGATCACTTAGAACAGGAGAATTTTACAGTACTTGCAGCATTTGATGGAGAGGAGGCATTATCTCTCTTTAAGAAAGAAGAGTTCGATTTAATCCTGCTTGATTTAATGCTTCCTAAATTTAGTGGTATGGATATCTTAAAAAAAGTCAGAGAAAAAAGCTTACTTCCTGTTTTGATTATATCAGCAAAAGGAAGTGACCTGGACAAAGCTTTAGGTCTTGGTTTTGGTGCAGATGATTATATCAGTAAACCTATTTCCATGATTGAACTGACTGCCAGAGTGCATGCAGCTATTCGAAGAGCAACGCAATATATTCCCGCTACGAACCATTCCGCTCCCGCAATCATCCAATTTAAAGAATTGTCCCTCGACTTATCCACCTTTTCTGTACAGGTAAAGGATAAGATTGTCCAGCTAACATCCAAAGAATTTCATATTTTAAAGCTTTTTATGACAAATCAGAGCAGAGTGTTTACAAAGGAGCAAATCTACCAGTTTATTTGGCAAGATGATTATTATGGTAATGAAAATGTAATAAATGTTCATATAAGAAGGCTTCGTGAAAAAATTGAAGAGGATCCGTCTAACCCGCAGTATATTCGGACAATTTGGGGGATCGGATATAAATTAGGTGAATAATTTATGGTCCTTGCGCTTAGTATGCTGATTATCTTCTTACTCGTTATGAATATAATCCAGTATGTTTCCCGTAAAAGAATAAATAACCATTTACATGAAATAAGTGAAAAGTTAGCAGAAATCATAGAGCACAAGACAGCTGAAAAAGTGTTATTGCAAACAGACCAGCATTCCATACAGTTTTTACTCATTCAAATCAACCGGCTATTGGCTTACAACCAAAAGGTATTTGCAGATTACGCAAGTACAAAAGACAGCTTAAGGAAGATGATATCCAATATGTCACATGATTTGAAGACACCGCTAACTGTTATTTTAGGTTATGTGGAGAAACTTAAGCTGGATGAAAAGTTAAGTGAGGATGAGAAGGAAAAGGCCATTTTACGGCTTCATGAAAAAGTAGTGGGGTTAATCTCATTACTTAATCAATTTTTTGACCTTGTCAAAATAGAATCCGATGATTATATGATTCCATTAAGCAAGATATCTCTTAATGAGATTTGCAGGAAGAATGTTTTGGATTATTATGATTTGCTCCTTTCAAAGGGTCTTCATGTAGAAATTGATATCCCGGACCGGAATTTTTACATCCTCGGCAATGAGCATGCTTTAAATCGAATACTTAGCAATTTAATTTCTAATTCTATTCGGTATGGAAGTGATGGGGGAGTATTTGGTTTAACACTTCGAGAAGATAAAGGGTCCATTGCTGTAGAGATTTGGGATAAAGGAAAAGGGATTGCAGAGGTGCATCAGGATCGTGTATTTGACAGGCTTTATACACTGGATGATGCCAGAAATCCACAATTTCAAGGAAGCGGTCTAGGCCTAAGTATCTCGAAGCGTTTAACAGAAGCAATGAATGGTTCGATACACTTAAGCAGCAAACCCTTTGAGAAAACGGCCTTCACATGTATCTTTAAACAAATGACATATTAAGACTGCGTGAAAGAGGTGTTCTGCTGGAACGGCTCTTTTTTACTTTTGCCTATTTTTTGGTGACATGATTAGATAGCCACGCT
>CAKQHO010000239.1 GCA_934234185.1 uncultured Psychrobacillus sp.
TACCTTTGCCCCTCCAAGACTCGCTACGAGCGAATGGCTAGTTCTTACTCGGCGGGAATCCCACCCGCTATATGATATGACCTAGGCTCGGCCGCACAACTGCCCCTTTTGTTCCATAAGAAATTCAACACAAAAAGGCATTAATCCTTCTTTTTGGATCAATGCTCCTGTTTGTTTAAGTGTATTTATTTACGTACTTACGTCACACTCTTCATTCATTACAGGAATGCTGCCCCTTACTTCTATAAGGAAGTCAACATTAAAGGTCGTTAAACCTTCTTGACATAACACACAAGAAATGTCCGATATTTTGGATACTTCCCTGCAATTAGAGTATTTAACCATTCAACAATTTGAAAGAGCAGACCAACTCACCTCAGAGATTATAAAAATACTTATAACTATGATGAAAAAATTAAAAAGTGAAGAAGTAGCTTAATAATAATAACCTTTGAAAATTGACTGCTGAAGAATTTCAGAAAAGTGGTAATGTGGTTATCAATCAATTTACGAGGACGTGCATATAATCAACGCTGAAATAGCTTTTAGTGGAGGGATTAACATTCTAAGTGAGAATCTAAAATTGCACTCTGTAGATATTATATTTATACACTTGGAGTGCAATTTTATAAAGCCTTGTTAGGGTCTTAAGATTTTAGATAGGACATTGTACGAAAATATCTTAAATGTTTAATGGGTTTGTTCATCTTTAAAGCATTATTACTATGTAATTTAGAACCTTCAAATCATTGCCTCTCAATCTCAAATATTCTTTGAGACCAAATCTGCATATCCTTTTGGTGGTGAGTGTTCATTTTCATCCTTTATATAATCATGTTTACATTATTCTAAATGACGACTTTATGTTTATCAGATAATGGTAGTGAAAAGTCTGTGCATTGGTTTGATTTTGATAAACTTTATACTTATTGGACCGTCATTTCACTCTCTGAAAATAACGAGAGCGCTTTTCTACCCCTACAAATCAATTTCTATTTCTTTATTGTTTTTATCATAGAAATATAAATCTGCAAATTCTTCTCCATCTGCCCCTTTTTGTAGCTTTTTGTTGACCATAAAATATTCTTCTTTAGGCATTTGTACGGTAAAAGAATATGTATTGTCCTGAGCCACAGCTTTTATCGTATGGACTTGTTTGTTTGTATTTCGTCCATATATAATCCCGTAATATCCTCTATCTGTCTTTGCCCAATAATATTTAATTTCACCAGTACCGTGATAGGAATTGTTAATCTTTAATTTCTTATTAGCCCCTTCTTTCAATATACCAACCCCCATTTGTCCATCCTGGTCCTCAAAAAAGGCGATATAAGTATCTGTATTTTCTATATGTTCAACTTCTAATAGCTTTGGATTAAGACCTTCACCGCCACTATTTTGCCAAGATGTTAAATGTCTCTGAATATCAGATTCATTCTTAGCAATAGGATATTTTTCATTTAGATTGGACTGGTATATGCCATAAATCAAATAACCTATCGATAAGATTCCTATTATTGAACTTATGGACCACCAAACAATTTTAGACCTTTTCACTTTTAACCATCCTTTCTTCTAGTAATATACACATGAATTTGATGTTGGATAAACAGAATAATTGATATAATTATATATAAAATCTTCTGTATTGGAAATATATGCTTGTAGACTTATTTGTAAAGAAAAGAAGATTCTGTCGTCGATTTCCTTCTTCCGCTAAACGTAGCAATAGGTAAGCGTTTGAAGTTATCTCCGGCTTTTCCCCTGCTCCACACGGAACG
>CAKQHO010000240.1 GCA_934234185.1 uncultured Psychrobacillus sp.
GCTATCCTGACGGTACGTTTAAGCCAGAAAAAGAAATTACCCGTCAACAAATGGCCGGTATGCTTTATAAGGTTTTTCGGTATTTAGATCTTCCAGTGGAAGAGGTTCAACTTTCCTTTAAGGACTCTGCAAAAATTGACGCTTCTTTTACAAAAGCCGTATCTGCTAATGTAAATTTAAACATCATTAGAGGTAGCAGTGAAAAAACGGGCGTATATTTTTATCCAAAACGCAATGCAACCATCGGACATGCCTCTGCATTTCTATACAGAATGGTAGCTGCAATCGATTTATTAAAGCCCGTGGAAGAACCGGCACCAGTCCCTACTCCAGAAAATCCGACGCCACCTCCTGTTAATACAACAGAGTATCAATTAGACACGGTGGTAAATGGGCAATTAGTGAAGGGAAAAAAATATACTTCCTTCGATGCTGCATTAAAAGCATGGTCTGGAGGCAATCAAGTTATCACGCGGAACGACAAAATTATTAGAATGAATTCTGGTATGGCAGTAACAAAGGGTTATACCGTTATCTACAACGAAGATAAACGTAACTCATCCACCTATACAACAACGGATTCAGAGCTCCAATATATTAGCAGTGATAATGATTGGGTCCATATTAAGCTGGCTGGAAGAGAAGGTTACGTAAAGCAATCAGATGTTAATCTATTACCTTATACAATGATTAATGAGAATAGAGCTTATTATGAAGTAAGAGATGGAGAAATTCGTCACTCTATTTATAATCATTCGACAAAAACTCGCGCTAGCTATGTAATGGGACCAGCTCCATCCTTTCTAACTCCAGGAAAAAGATATTATAGCTGGGATGGCGTGAAATTCATTGACACAAATAGTGTAGTCGCTGGAGAAGGCTATAACTATTATCAATTCCTTCCTGTTCGTTCCAAAACAAATTACACAGCAGAAGAGATCAATGAATATATTTATAATAAGCTAGCAACTCTAGAATTAAGTTATAACTTAAATCCTAATAACTCGACTCTTACTAGATATAAAGACGCTACAAAGAAAAGTAAGTTGCTTGGTATGGGAGAATATCTAAAAAAAGTAGAGGAGCAATATAACGTCAACGCGTTAATGATTCTCGCTTTAGCTCAGCACGAAAGTCAGTATGGGTTAAGTGCCCATGCTCAGACTTATAACAACCTGTTTGGATTATATGTATACGATACGAATCCTGCAAACAAAGATTTTGTTTCGGTAGAAGCGAACATTCAAGAGCTAATTCAAAAGTTTTGGAACAAAAATTATATTCCACCCAATGCTGCTTACGCAAATGGTGCAGTATTTGGCAATAAAATGATGGGCTTCAATGTTAAATATGCCTCTGACCCTTACTGGGGGGCAAAGGCTGCTGGCCACTATTATCAAATTGATAAAGCACTAGGATTCAAAGATGTAACGAATGCTTACCGCATCGGTATAACAACGACGACAGGGTTAAATGTAAGAACAGGTCCTTCTGTTAATAATGCTGTAGCTTACCAATATAAAAGCAGCAATATGCCAGTCATTCTGTATGATACTAGCATCAATGGCTGGGCACAAGTTAGCTCTGATTTAGTAGACCCTTCTCCGGTTTACATTTCCAATACTTATATTAAAGAGCTTAATATCGTTAAATAAACTAGAAGAGGCTGCTTGGATAAATCTAGCTTCTAACACGGGAAAAGAGAAATAGAGTGAGCTCCATTTCTCTCAGACTGTAGACA
>CAKQHO010000241.1 GCA_934234185.1 uncultured Psychrobacillus sp.
GGTGCTGCACCCCAAAAGTTAGAGTAAAAAAGCTAACTTTTGGGGTGTTTTTATATGGGGAAATATAGTGAGGAATTTAAATTAAAAGTTGTCAAAGAGTATTTAGAAGGTTCTTTGGGATGTGTATCATTAGCGAAAAAACACGGGATACCCAATCATTCACAAATCCAACGATGGGTACGTGCTTATGAAGCCTTTGGAAAAGATGGATTGCGAAGAAAGCAGTCTAAACAAGTTATTCCTGTTCAATTTAAAATCGATGTATTACACTTTATGAAACAAACAGGTGCTTCTTACCAAGATACAGCGATTAGATTTAAACTAAATAATCCTAGCTTGATTGCGACTTGGAACAGAAAATTTTCGGAAGAAGGTATCGAAGGCCTGATAGAAAAAGCGAAAGGACGGCCTCCTATGTCTAAAAATCGAAAGGCGAAATCAGAAAGAGGAAAGCAAGCGAAATCATTATCTCGTGAAGAACAATTAGAACGTGAAAATGAACTTCTTCGTTTAGAGAACGCTTATTTAAAAAAGTTAAAAGCTTTTCAGGAGAATCCGGATGCCTTCCTCGCAAAGCACAAGCAGCACTGGCATTCGGGCTCAAAGAAGAAGGATTCCGATTAAAAGATGTACTTGGAGTGGTTGGTATTCCTGAAGCAACGTATCATTATCACATCCAACAACTGAAGAAAGAAGACCCTGATAAAGGATGGAAGACCATCATTTCAGAACTTTTTCAGAAGCACGAGGGAAAATACGGATACCGTCGCATTTATTTGGCATTACGAACACAAGGTTATGTCATCAATCATAAAAAGGTTCAGCGAATTATGAAGGAGTTAGGCTTAAAGTGTGTCAAATTCACCCGTAAATCTCGCTATAACTCCTATAAAGGTCAAGTAGGCAGGATAGCCATAAATCGGTTGAACCGCCGGTTTCATACGCCTATTCGTCTACAAAAACTCGTCACAGATGTGACTGAATTTAAGTGTGTTGGAGAAGAGAAGCTCTACTTAAGCCCTATTCTAGATTTATACAATGGCGAAATCATCTCGTTTGGAATGTCAAAAAGACCAACATTAAATTTCGTTATAGAACCACTAAATCAAGCATTAGAAGTCATTAAAAAGGAAGCGAACTTTCGAACTACCATCCATTCAGATCAGGGATGGCATTACCAGCACAACAAATGGGTCCATACATTGAGGCAGAATAACATTTTTCAGAGTATGTCGAGAAAGGCCACTTGTGCAGATAATGCGGCGATGGAAACCTTCTTTGGGATTTTAAAACAGGAGATGTATTATGGGGAAAAATTAGTCTCATATGATGAGCTAAAACAAAAGATCGAAGGGTACATCGATTACTATAACAATGAACGCATTAAGCAAAAATTGGCCGGTTTAAGTCCCGTACAATACCGAACTCAAACCAGCCAATCAGCTGCTTAATAAAACTCTAACTTTTAGGGGTCACTACCGAATCCAGAGGATCCCCGTCTCTTTTTCATAAGGAGACGGGGGTCCTTTTTATTTTGAGGAGGGAATGGATGGATGAATGTAAAAAATGACTTTGTTGATTGTCTTCATCAAGCAATAGGCGAACATATGGATAAGTCCGCAATAGAAGGGATGATTGAAGCACCCAAATTTGAGGAGATGGGCGATTTGGCCTTCCCTTGTTTTGGTCTCGCCAAAGCTCTCCGAAAATCTCCTCAA
>CAKQHO010000242.1 GCA_934234185.1 uncultured Psychrobacillus sp.
GTCCCAACCCCTATGTATTGATTTAATAAATCATCCATCCTATCCACCTACTCTACAAAAATGGTCAAGCGAGTAATGATTCTGTCTCTTCGGCAAGCAAAGGAGTTTTTTTGCAGTCTCGTGTATTATTTCAACCTCCACACCTCCATCTTTAGTAGCAAGACTATTATCTTATCATTTTCCAATATTATACACTAACTTTCTGAATTCTCCAAATTTTCCCTTTTGTTTTTCTTGAGGATTTGTTTATCATTCAGATACACTGATCGTTAAAACACTTCTTTGTGATTCTTCTATATAGACTATTAGCGTGTAAAGAAGCAAAAAAACCGCTCCATTTGAAAGCGGTCGGCTTTAAACATTCAGTTGTCTTCAGTGCATGCTTACAAATGACTTCCTAAAATATATTCACGAGCTAAATGAAGCATCCTTTCCTGCATTTCCTCTGTATTCTTTTCTTGGTCGATGAGATAACCGATATGATAAATACACTTATTATAATAAGCATACATTTCATTAGCTGCCGTCCCAACAGTATCAATACGATTATTCGTTTCATCATAATCATAGTAGGAGTATAATAAAGCACTATTCGTCGTCACAATCTGTTGATAAATCGGGAAATCATCCGTTAGGATTTCTTTTTTCAATTGGTTTCCTATTGAATCATAGCTATCCGCATAAACATATCCTTCAAGTGGATTCTCATCAACCTCTGTGACAGAAATGATAAAAAACTCCTCTGATGTGCTTCCGAAATAGCTCAATTGAACCTCATCCTTGGGTTTACCTTTCTCATCCTTTGAGGTCACCAAATACGCTTTTTCCTCATCAACATGGAAGGGCAGCTTTTCGGAATTAAACGAATTCATCCTCTCTTCTATATCATTTAGTAAAGAGGATTCTCCGTCGCTAAGTGATATAGGTTTGTAGTAATGAATGTTTTCCCTCTCGTCCAGCCCGTCAAAGGATTTGAAATACTCACTATACGTAAGGCCAGCACCTTTTACTTCTTCTAAATCCGTTTCATTAATGGAACATCCTGCTGCAACGGAACTGATTAAAATAATTGGCCCTAGTAACCGCCATATTTTTTTAGCTATCATCACTATCACTCCCCATCTTATCTTTCATTCTTCAACCGACTGCATCCTTGCCGCTTTACCCAATTCCTTTAGCCCGCACGATTTAAAACAGCTTAAAAGGCGAAGAACCATAATGATTCCCCGCCTCTTTCACAGTAGGGAGTGGCATTCCTACTGAATATCTGCATTAATCAACCCGTATTACGAAGCCCTGCAGCTATTCCATTGATTGTGTGCAGAACCTGGATAAGCAAATCCGTATCTTTCCCGTCCTTTTCCCGTAATTCATGGATTAAGTGCACTTGTATGAAGTTCAGAGGATCAACATATGGATTTCGGCGGTGAACCGAATCCTTAATATTCGGCGTTTGCTCAAGAAGTTCCTCATCACCGGTAATATCAAGCAGCACCCTTTTCGTAAGGTTGTACTCTTCTACAATATTAGCAAAGATTCTTGTCCCAATCTCCGGATCACTTGTTAAAGCAGCATATTCTTTCGCAGTCTTTAAATCTGCCTTCATAAGTGCCATTTGTAAATTATCTACCGTGGAACGGAAAAATGGCCAGTCCTGATACATTTCTCTCAAGATATGAATATTTCCCTGTGCCTGTTCAACATA
>CAKQHO010000243.1 GCA_934234185.1 uncultured Psychrobacillus sp.
GGAGATCATAGGGGTGAGTGTCCCCGTGCCAAGATTTAGTCTCTCTCCAAGCTCCTTTGCAGTCACGCCATCCTTTTCCCAAAGTGCCAGAAGTACCAGATATTGCGGATAGGTTAAGCCAAATGGCTGAAGGGCACTTGTATACAGTTTTGTAAATTCGCCTGCTGTTTCATAAACAGCAAAGCATAGCTGTTTATCCAGTGTAAAAAAGTCTTTCACATAATCACCTGATTCTAATCTAGCATTACAATAATTTCGTCAAATCATCCTCGATTTTTTCTGGTTCAGTTGTTGGTGCATACCGTTCTACAACCTGGCCATTCCGGTCCACGAGGAATTTAGTAAAGTTCCACTTAATGTTTTTAGACAGAATTCCCTTTTTCTGTTCTTTTAGGTAAGCAAATAATGGGTCAGTATTGTCACCATTTACATCAATTTTAGCGAAAATCGGAAAGGATACACCATAATTAAGTTGGCAGAACTCAGTGGTTTCCTCAATGTTATCGAATTCCTGGTTATTGAACTGATCACAAGGAAACCCAAGAATTTCAACTCCGCTGTCTCTATACTTTTCATAAAGCTCCTGCAGTCCTTTGAATTGTGGCGTTAATCCGCATTTGCTTGCTGTGTTTACAATAATCAGAGGTTTGCCTTCATATTCTTTCAAAGATTTCAATTCACCATTTGTTTTTTTGACTTCAAAATCATAAACCGTTGTCATTAGGATACCTCCTATTTTTAATCGTGTGCGATTTAATCTTAAGCGATCTAAATTCCTTTTGCAACAAATCAGCTTTTTATGAAACTAACATTAAAGTTCATTCGTAGAAAAGATAGATTTCCAATTCATTTACAAAGGGTGATCATAATGGTGGACGAATTGCGGGAAGCAATTGAGAAACTCCCGGAGAGGGGAGCGAAAAGCTATCTATTCCACATATTACTTCGGGTTCACTTATTGAATAACAGTGTTGATTCCCAGGAAGAGATACTCGAACTGCTAAATGATATTCAAAAAAGGATACTCTTTTATTCTCAAGAAAGAAAATTGGAGCGGGAATATGAAACATACCATATTGTGTGTGGAGAATCACCGGCAGGCGCTTTAAAGGCTGGGCTTAGTAAAGAAAATAAGGTCATTGGCTATCCTGATTTTTTTAGTAACGGACCTCTCTGGAAGCTGCATGAAGAAGAGGGCAGAAAAAAGCGATTAGAATGGCTGATGGATCACATTAATATGCATGAAGATTACCTGGAAATGAGATATGAAAGAAAAGTAGCTAAAGCACTTGAAGAGATAGATTCTATTCCAGCGGGAAAACCGATCGTTATCTGGACAGCTGACAATGCAGATGAACAAACTGGTTTACGGTATTTCCTTCACTTATTAAGAAACAAAGAAAATAATGTGTATGTTATTAATACTGCTCAGTCATATAAGGAGCTTTTCCCTGCGAAAAAGCATCAATCCATTTTAAGGCACTCAGGCGAAGCAGCTCCTGAGAAGCTGAAGATGATGCTGGAAAAACACTTAGGAAGCCCTTTATCTGCAGAAGAAAAAAATAGGTTTGTATCTGATTGGCAGTCCCTCTCCAAAACAAGGGAAGTATTGCGTATATGGGAAGATAATGAAATACATAGTGTACCAGAGAGTTATTTTGATGAGTATATCATCGAGTCAGCAAAAAAGCTCCATAAA
>CAKQHO010000244.1 GCA_934234185.1 uncultured Psychrobacillus sp.
ATAAAGAGCATGATCAAGAGGTTACTGATTATTATCTTAGGAAAGGTTGGTATATTTACCGGGTGTGGGAGCATGATCTAAGACGTGATTTTTATGGGACGGTTGATAGGTTGGAGGGATTTATATTGGATGCTAAGTAACGATATAAAATGATTAGAAGAGGAGAAGATGGTTAAAGTACATCCATTATCTTTCCTCTTCTTTTAATTTTCGAGCACATGAAAGGTGTAAACCGATTATCTTAATTGTCAATATCAATTCTATACTTTAGAAGAGAATTTCTGTGAAATTCCATATATTGCTCTTGATCAGGTAGTAAGTTTATACTCATGCTATTTTGAATATTTAACGTTTCATAATAGGAGGACGGTAACATATCAGAAATGATAATCTTGCCGTTTTGGTCAAAGCTGATATAGCCTTTATCAAACAAGGCATCATGATTTATACATAACAATAAACCATTATTTACATCATTCTTTTGCGTTTCATCAGCAACTGCCCAAGGAATGATATGGCTGGCTATTAATAAAGGTTCTATTGAAAGATGGCAAAGTTGGCAACTGCTTTCTCTTTTTAATAAGTTTGTCCTAAAATCGGCTTGTGTTTTGCGGTATGCGGTCATACGGTATCCCGTATTGGAAGGAGCATCTTTTATTGTTTGTAAGTACATACCCTGGTCATTATGTTTTTCTTGTATGTTTCTGTTCTCCAAGAAATCATACCAAGCAGTTGGAGCATATTTACTGTGAATATTTCCAATCTTTAAATCATATAGCCATTGTCGAGGGGCAGAAACCTCTAGAATTGAAAACGAGGCTTCATAGTTATAATACTGTTCACCATTCTTGCTGAAGGGTTTCAATTTTAAAGCTGATTCTTGATTTAAATTTTGTACATATGGAACCGCAATCCCAATATATCGAACATCTTTAGAATTTACTCTTTCGAAATAAAAGAATGGAGCAATATACTCTTTTTTTGAGTTGTAACTTCTTTGAAAATATTTTTTAAATGCTAAATTACCGCGTTGTTTTGTATCTAGATATTCTTTAGCTGGATCTTGGTTGTCACCAAAATACGTTAATATCCCTGAAGCCCTATCATATTTATTTGGCCATTGTGGGTCTTGATGTGTGTTCAAAAGAATCACAAAAGCCTCTTCATCTTTTAATTGTTTGTTATTTTCAACCCTTGTCCTCCGTATGCCGCCTTGATTTCCGATTCCCTTCAAGTTGTCAAATTTGAAGATGTTACTGATTACTTCATCTGTAAAATAGTTATTGCTTGAACCTGCTTGATAAATTTCGCCAGGTAGTAAATCTGAGTTTTTTAATTCAGAAAAAGCTATCATAATGAACACCTCGTTTAGTATATTATTATAAAAAATATACCGTATGAGGATGAGGTGTACCAAAAGATATGTCTGAATATTGTTATAGTTAGCAGCAACTTAAGTAGAAAGTGACGGTACAGAATGAATTGATGGACTTGGTTCATTGTTAAGCTGTCTATTGGTTTTCCATAGTCAGCTTTTTAACAAGCTCAAATCCATGCACCACCCCTCCCCATCTGCTACACTACCCGATAGAGAGTTGAGGGGACAATAATGAAGAAGAAAAGTAATATCGTATTCATTGCACTCGGTATCCTGCTGCCGATGTTTGCAGGAGCCTTGAAATTGTT
>CAKQHO010000245.1 GCA_934234185.1 uncultured Psychrobacillus sp.
TTTTGAGGTTTTTTAAGCGTTAACTCAAAATTTTCCTTTCCCTTAGCAATCACTGAACACCTAATATACAAGAATAAATCTGGAGAGAAATAGTCTTGCGTTTCTTTTTCATATGAATATTTACCTATGTTTTTGGCGTGTTCTTTAGTATCTAATAAATAGAGCTTGAAAGATAGAGTTTCTTCAAATTCCTTTATATCTTTTACTCTCATTTTTGCCAATGCGTTAACCGCAGGTTCTAATATGTCTTTTTCATCGTTTTCGTTTGTAAAATCAAGTAGGGAAATAATTGACCAAAAGGTTTCGTCCTTCATCATTTTCTTGGGTTTCTGTAATTTTTTTAATTCTTCATCATATCTTTTTTCTTCATCCTGAATCTCTTTTTCAAATTTCTGTCTATCATATTCCCATCGCCACTCTAAAAAGGCTTCCATTCCAACAGAATCGTCCCATCTCCCGCCGAATGAGTTACATATAATTTTTCTTAGATTACCCGGAAAAGGAATATTCCCAATGTAAATAACCTCTTTAGGTTTCTTTCCTTCTACCCAAATCATTGCCTTATGATTATGGTAAAAAAAGCGATTTTGAAGAAGGATATCGCTTAAAAGTTCATTTTCAATAGAGGGAAGTTCTCTTCCGAGATATGGAGTCGTAATAATAAGATAAGAGTTGTCTATCTGATCAGCAACTCTTATCGCTCCGTAATTACCATCTGGTAAACGTACAGCAAAAATATCCCCAGTTGATACTGTGTTTTTTGATATGTCCTTATACATTTCTAATCCCCCCTATGGAATAGATGATATATATTCTACTTTAAAAAAGACTCTTTCCTTCTTCCGCTAACCTGCCCCTTTAGTAGAAGAGCAACTAATCTTGTTTCTCAATCGACCCTATAACAGACAAGCCTATTTCTTCTTTACTCCATAAACTATCAGTGTCACGCCTATTATAAGGAACAAGGGTACAAAAAGATTGTCAAAGAAGCCGCTTGCCTCTACTTCAGGTATCTCACCTGTCATTGTCCCAGAAAAAAAAACAGCCTGAATTATACTGGATGAAATCAAAGAAAATCCTCGTTCAAGGGTATAGAAAAGCCTGACATTACCATAAATACAAATCCAATTGTTTTATAAAGGTTCATATCTTATAACCATCCTCTGCATATAAACACTTCTGAATTATTCTCCATTTAAAACCAAATCCCTTCTTCCGCTAACCCGCCCCGTTTGTTCAATAAGAAATGTCTCCCTCTACTCTCACATACCTTAATATACAAACAGCAGCACCCCAACAGGATGCTGCTCCATTTATGCCTATAAATACTTCTTATAGATTCCCTTCGCATTATACGAATACAGAATTGGCCTCTCCTCGATCATCGTCTCCATATGCACGGCCCGACCCCAGAGCTGATAAATATACGGTAGCACCTTCTCCAAATACTTCACATCGAGCTCGATGCCTTCATACCAATGCTTCAGGTACAGCTCACCGTTCCGCAAATAGTCCCCGTCATTGACCGTGATGTACGGAAACCCGCCATTGACCCGCATATTGACAAGCTGATCACGGACCGCTTTCCATTCCTTATCGACCACCTTGTAATCCTTACCCTGCTTCTGGAACAGATACATATCCTCGCGCATCACCAGGTCC
>CAKQHO010000246.1 GCA_934234185.1 uncultured Psychrobacillus sp.
TCCATAGCTCAGTTAGGTAGAGTGCTTCCATGGTAAGGAAGAGGTCACCGGTTCGAGCCCGGTTGGAAGCTTAACGAAATTGCGGTTTGTGAAACATTCACAAACCGTTTTTTCTTTAGTTTGATAGTAAAGTAGAGAATTTAGCTTAGTTTCTTCCTCTATACCAAACTGAATTCCCCACGAACGGTTCTGCTCATATCAATTACCTTTATCATTTGATTGTATAACTTACCAATCTGTTCATCACGATCCACTTTTTGCAAAACCTGAACTTGATGATCCTTGCTATGATAACGGTTTACCTCTATCATAAGTATTTCATTTTCATGTAATTCTACTGAAGATACCATTCCGGAGCATCCATACTGTGGATTAATAGATGTAGCAATGTAAGTATCACTTTCCAGTGCTCCATAGTCTTTGTAAATACGTTCAGCTTCTTGGTTAATCATTAAAAACTGTTTTTTATTTACTTCCGGTACCGGATACAGATAAATTTCTAAATACACACTTATCCTCCTTATTGATAGAAATATTTTTTATGAAATATATTTCCTTGTTAAAACTTAAGATAAGCAATGGAAATTTTAAACAAAGGCGTATGAATGTAGAGGTCTTGCTAATCGAATTTTTTCTTTTTCTTCTAGTTGTAGCTTTGCTTCCTCGGTATCATAACCGCTATGATAATGCATTAAAACGATTTTATCGGTTAAAGAGGGTCCAAGTGCTTTTATTTCCATTAAGCTAGGGTGGGTTGTTATTGGGAGGTCCCACATATGGCAGTCGTGAAATATAGTATGAACAGTTAGTGAGTCAAGCAGTACATGATTAACTTTGGAATCTCCACTGTAATAAAAATAAGGCTCTGCCAACAATCCATAACTAATCATATGTGGTATATGGTCTGTACGGATTATGTGAAAGCACTGTTCTTCAATGATAAATTCTTCACCGGCCCGAATAATAATAAGGTCAAAATAATCCTCTAGCTGCTTTAAACCATTGGCAGAGTAACCAAGACCCTCTTTCAAAGAGTTCCATAACCCTTCAACCAAGTCCTCAGGAAGATAAAGTCGAACTTTTCCCTTACCCAAAATGGTTTTATAATGAGCAAGCTGCTGTAAACCGTTTATATGATCTTCGTGGAGATGGGTGATAAAGAGATTTTGTACGATATCTAAATCGTAGCCTAGTTGGTTTAGAGCCTTTCGATTGGTAGCAGGAAAATCGATAAAAAGCCGTGCTGCTTCATTCCACTGAATAAAGGCACTATTATGCCCTGAACTATTTGGCAAAAAGTCACCTGTGCCGAGAAACGTTAATCGCAAAGTAAATACCATCCTCTCTTGGAAATAAAAAATATCCTATATTGTAAGTATCCTTAAATAACATGAAAAAGAAAAGGATAAATAAGGGGAAGATGTTTTCTTTTAAAAGCCTTGCCAAACACGCTGCAAAAAAGTAGAATAAATACATTGGTGTATATAATTTATAACTATATACATATTTTAAAAAAGTACTTGTTTCAAAAAGATTCTTATGATATTATATCTATTGTCCGGTTTTTCATTAAAACCGTTTTGGAGGATTAGCTCAGCTGGGAGAGCATCTGCCTTACAAGCAGAGGGTCGGCGGTTCGAGCCCGTCATCCTCCACCA
>CAKQHO010000247.1 GCA_934234185.1 uncultured Psychrobacillus sp.
TATGTTTCAACAAGAATTCCTCAAATGAATTCTGGCCGGAAAAACGGCTTATTTTCGTGTAAAATTCTCGATCCTCGTAAATTCGTTGATAAAGCCATTCCATAATCACTGTCGGAGCCAAATCATGAAGCGAGTATAGCTTTCTTAATTCAGCAAATGGCTGCGATAAACTATGCCAAACAATTTGCTCCATGATGTCATTCTTATCCTTAAAATAGGTATAAAAGGTTTTGCGAGATACATTCGCCTGTTCACATATTTCTGCCACTGTCAGCTTCTCAAAATTCTTCTTCAGCACCAAATCACGGAATCCGGTGATGAGTTTTTCCTTTGCAGATTGGGTTTCTATTTCTTGATACATATAGTGGTTATCCATTGCACCGCCTCGTTTATTGTTTGCTATTACTATTATAGCATTTGGACTTCATAATTCTTTGCCGTTTCTATTTGGTCTAGATGGATGAACATTTATGGCGAAAAGCGTACTAAGAAAAAACGCATGTATTCATTCATGGATGACAGACAGCATTGATTTAATTGATCGTCGGAATAGTGATTTTCTCTTTTTTGTGGATGTCTTCCGTACCTGCTTTTAAAGCCGTCTTATAATAAAAGCATTTGTGTTCAATGACTTCCATTGTCTTTTGAAGTTCTAACATCTGTGCTTCAACGGCTGCCTTCCGTTCTATAAACATCTCATACCTTTGCTGCAGCGTCGTATCCCCCTTCCGAACACCACTCTATGAAAGTTCTGATTTCCTTAATGGGCATCACGGTATTCTTCAGACATTCGATGATTCTTAGTGCTTCGATATCTGATGATTTAAACAGGCGTGTACCATTCTCAGAGCGCTTCACAGAAGGCATGAGACCTTCTTTATCGTAATAGCGCAATGTATAGACGGTCAGATTTAATTCTTTTGCGACTTCACCAATAGAATATGTTTTCACCATTAATCCCCCTTTCTATGCATAACCTACCACGAGTCAAAGCTAATAATATGTTCGGATAATACCACGCTGCTTATCCATAGTCAAAACGATCTTCCACTGTATGAACTATGGCTTTGACAACGTGTTGATCTCGTTAAAACTACATCAGAAGCAAACGTATGACATTAAATCAGGTCCAATTCTTCTAAAAGAGGTCTCCCATGGTTTTCTAGACATTTGATATTTGTCATAGAGAATGACTAAACTAAAAGAGAAATCTTGTAGTCGTTTGAATTTGTGGATTACTTCGTAAATAAAGGAAACATTTTCATAAAGATTCCGCTCATCTACATCCTGTACTATCATTATATTAAGATATAAATAAATCTTCTAAATATTCTATTTCCACAAGGAAGGATGAGTCTATGTTTTTTATCATTATGGCCTATTTTTTACTATATAGTTTCTTAGGCTGGGTATGTGAGGTGTTTTATTGTTCTTTTCAGGAGAAACACTTTGTTAATAGAGGGTTTTTATCCGGTCCAGTCTGTCCGATATATGGCTGTGGAGCAATGGCTGTTATATTTCTCTTAGGACCCTTCCATACAAGTGTATGGCTCACATTTCTTTTCGGAGCAATAGCGGCTAGTTTAATAGAATATATCACCAGCTATCTGCTTGAACGGATATTCAAGCTGCGATTATGGGATTATTCTACGTATGC
>CAKQHO010000248.1 GCA_934234185.1 uncultured Psychrobacillus sp.
TTTCTTTATATAGAGCTATTTGAGAACGGGTGCTTTTCTCTACGATCGGGAGCTGATTGATCAGCTCTTTTTTTTATTTTGGAAAAGAGGCTGGTTAGAGGAAGAAGGAATTTGAAAAAATCATAAGAAATATGAGTCTCTAAACAGACAAATAAGGGGAAATCATGGACTTGTGACTGATTCGGTTATAAGGCCATTATTAGAAAGGATCATTCGTATTGGCAACCGAGGATATGAAGAAAGCTATTAAGATATTAAATATGGAAGAGGTAGAAATAAAGGGAATCTCGAAAATTGGAGAAGGAGCATGGCACTCTGTTTATAAAATTGAAAAAATTATGGAAGATGCCATTGTCATAAGGATAAAGAAAAAGAAGGCTTATGGACAATTACAGGAATTTAAAGAGCTCGACCTGAAAACGGAATATGAATCTTCAAAGGCTTACTACGGACTGGCCAACCAATGTTCTGTTAATATTTGTCCGTCATTTTTCAAATACTTTTTAGATGAATCAATTGTATTTACCGTTGAAAGTTTTATGGGTAAGGGAAGAAGGATTCAAAGTTTAAATCATATAGAAGCAATCAGTCTTGGGAGAAAACTAGGGGTTTTCTTTCAAGCTATGCACGGAAAATCTCCTGGTATAAAAGGATTCGGTAACCTGGTGTGGAATGGTGAGAGCCTTGAAGGTAGTGTGCAGAAAGATTCAGCTCAAATATGGCAGGCTGATAACCATTACTACGTTAGTGTTATGCATAAATTGATTGCTGCTGATTTAGAGTTTGATAGAGATATAATCGTTGAAAAGATACAAACCATAATCAAAAACAGACGAGAAAACCAACAAACCATTTCTTTAGTCAATCAAGATATAACACCAGAAAACATCATTTTCGATTATCCGGATGTTTCTCTCATTGATCCGTTTCCAAGGCTGGATTTCAATCTAAAATATGCAGGTTATTTTGTTTTTTGTTATAAATTCCTTCTGATGGCTTATTCGAATGCACCAAGGTATCAAAAAAATCAATATCATGAAAATTATGAGGTTCTTAGTAAAATAGCAGATGGTTTTATTGATGGGTACATAGATGAAAGTGAATCTTTGTATAAGCAGATAATGGATGAATACATCTTATGGACATTGTTAGAAACATATGAACACTATGAGATGTTAAGTAAAGAGAAATTAAGCCAAAAAACTGTGTTACAAATGGGAAATAAGGATATAATCCATCAGCGACTTAAATTATGTTTAGAATACTTAGTGAATTTATGTAGAATCTAATAGTTTAGGGCTAGGTATGATGCCTTCCTTTTTCATTGGGTGATTATTTTAGAAAGATGCATATAAACAACCAGGGGCAATAAATTATGTGCCGGCCATGTCCCAAATAACCGTAACGGCGTCATGATGGCTAGTGCTTTTTATATGGAGATTGATTGTCGCTTCCTACTATTAGGACTAGTGGGATGGAGAGAAATACACTCGACTCCTGCGGGAAGACCCCACAGGCACATGTGCCGAGGAGGCTCAAGCCTTCCTCCCCGCGGAAGCGACTACACTTCGCGGAATGGAACGAATTTATATTTTCAACTGCTAGTGAATAGGAATAATAAGGTATAACCATTCGTTTTGTCCTAGCCTCC
>CAKQHO010000249.1 GCA_934234185.1 uncultured Psychrobacillus sp.
CCTTTAGCGATATTTTCACCGGCAGCTTTATAATTGATGCCGAAGTTCTTCATCATATCAAATGGAGATCCGTAGACAGGGCTATTATGGCTAAAGTAATTATTATCTCTCATGTCCTCAGACTTGTATCTTGCTACTCTAGCAAGCTCCCAATCATATTTCAATTCTTTGAGACCTTGTTTCGTTCTTTCTACATTGACGAGTCTGATAACTTCTTGCTCGTATTCTTTTATTTGATCCTGAGTCGGAATAGTAAGTTTTTGTCCTGGATAAATGAGGTTGATATTAGAGATCTTGGGATTAGCAGCAATTAATTCGTTGATGCCAGTCTCTGTTTTGTTGGCAATCTTCCACAAAGTATCTCCAGATACCACCGTATATTGATAGTCTGCAAACGCAGATGCGGTTGGAAGCAATAAAGCTCCAGTGAGTATGAATGTCGTGATCTTTTTCTTCATCATCTTTCCTCTCCTTAAAAATTAATTCACAACCGATTATAGCGGGAAATGGAAAAGAAATGGCAGGTAAATCTTGGGTTGTAAGTAGGCAGATTCTTACTAATAGTAAAAATAAACAAATAGTATCATAGAAAATATCGTGCTAATAGGCTTTACAGCCGTTTGTCAACTAGTTTCCTTAAATTGGATTGTGGTAGTATTTTCTTGTGGGTGTAAGAAGATACCAGTAAAAAATAGATTGAAATTGGGAAAGAGAACTCTTAAATCACGTCGATAGTTCAATTACTTTCTGCTGATTCCATATGAGGAAAACGAGGGAAATCTTATGATGCGATTACATCATAGTAGATTCTTCAACAAACATGAGAATGAATAACAAGAGTGATGATAACGAGGTGAGGGGAAGATGAAGTTTACGTATTATCTGGATGGTGCTGGATGGGCTACTTGTATTCTTGAAATGAATGGACAGAAGCTAGAATTTACAGCAAGCTATTTATCAGATTGTTTGTCTGACTTTCTGCAATCATTAATGCTTTTAAACCCTTTTTGTGTACCAAGAGATGAGGCTAGAAGAGAATCGGAGTGTGAATGGGAGGGGGAACCAGACGGGATCATTTGGTCTTTTGCATTAAAAGAGAAGAATAGATTAAACATAATAGCCGACTATTATGAAGATGAACATAATAAAGAGAAAACGACAACAATGATAAAAACCGAATACCCGTATGATGATTTTTTAAGGATTGTGATAAAGGAAATCGATGCACTCATAATAAGACACGGAATTATCGGTTACAGAGAAGAATGGAAGGAGTTTGATTTCCCTTTGTCCACTTTTTAAAAACTCAAACATTAGATCATCCATAAACAAAAATACCCTGTAATAGAAGCGCAGGGAGAATTTGATATCGAGACAAGAAGCGACCTGGCTTATGATTTAGGGTCATTGCTGCAGGAAATTGGAGATCCGTCTGTTGAATAACGACCATACCATTTTTACTTGTACGGAATGGTAAAATCCTATTAATTTCCATGAATAAAAGGACTCAAGAACGTTCATGTAGAATTTACTTATAGTAGTCCGTCATTTTCATGTGCAAATATGGATTAGGTTTCCTGGAGGTTTTTTATGATAAGAAAAGAACTGAAGAAAAAGGGTCCTATTCATCCAAAGGGTATAGC
>CAKQHO010000250.1 GCA_934234185.1 uncultured Psychrobacillus sp.
GAGGATGGTGCTTTGGAAATTGATACAGAAGAAGGAACGGATATATATAATCTTCAAAATGAAAAGCAGGCATCTTTTGAAAATTATCTGGAAATTATGGATATTGGAGATGATATATTAACAGTGAAAAACAAAGAAAGTGAAGGAAAGTTAGTTGCGTGGAAGCACTGGGATGGAACAACATTGTTTGATGAGATAGAGACATCTACAAGTAGAGAATTGACAAAAGCAAAAGTAATGAAATGAGATTTGGATTTATAGTCTGAAATTGTTTTATTTGAAATATTCGTTATTACTTTGGATAACGTAGCAGAAAAATTATCTTCTGCTACGTTATTGTAATTAAAAGTATTAGATTTAGTATTCAAAATCTAAGCTGACAAATTCAAATCAAACCTTCAAAATTCCCTGCTTATATTCATTCTGAAAAGCGGTCTTGAATTTGTCTGTCACCACGGAAGTGTAGAGATTTGATGCCAGCATATCATGTCGTAACATCCTTTGCCCTAGTTCAGGCAATTCTTCAATTTCAGAAAGCTTTGTTAAGAGTGGAAGTGTACTCTCTTTTGATAATTTAGTTAACAATTTGGAATTGTCTTTTCTAAAACCAAGCAGGCGAGCATACATATGGTAATCGTTCCCTATGTATTCGTCCACATTTATTTTTTTAATACCTAGCATAATGTGAAGCAGTGCTCGGTTGATCCGTGTCAGGGTAAGTTCTCGTGTTTTTAAAAGGTCACAGAACTGTTTATAATTAAAGAAGTTGTTTAGCTGGTTTGTGATTCTGGATGCAATTTCAGGTGAGACATCCATGTAGTGAGCCAGGCTTTCAGGGTGTTTGTTTAAAAGTTTATATTTTAAAATCAAAGAAAAGTCATTCTGCGAAATTGGGTACTGTACTTTATGGTAATCTTTTAAAAGTTCCAGACAACAGTCGGGTACTTGAGCTTCCAATTCGGACAGAACACCGGAGAAGGAAAGCTCATCAAAGTTTCCGACAGGTTCCGTACTGAGCGAAGAACTGGAATAGGCAAGGAGAGAACGGATTGCGGTTGCAGAACTGTAAGTGTTGTTCAGCTGATTGTCATGATAGCATGCCCCTTTTCTGGCGATTGTATAGGGGACGATAGAACTTCCCAGCTTTTTGAGTGCTTTCAGGTATTCAATTCCCAAAATATTATTCGGATCCTGAAGGATTTTTGCAATACGGTGGTCACCAGTGTAGGAAACAAGTGCTTCCTGCCTTGCACGAGGGAAAGATATTCCTTTTTTCAGATAGTCTTTCAGTAGAATCTGATACGATTTTGGTTCATTAAGGAGTAGATCGGCAACTTGGTTCATTAGCGGGAGATCATTACATTCGCTGCCAAAACAGAGGCAGTCCACTATGCCGAGAGAGTCCAAGAGAGAGATGGCACCAAGTGCGAAAAGCTCTGCGGAACCTGTAGCATAGCAGACCGGAAGCTCAAAAACTGCACCGGCACCGCAAAGCAGAGCCATTTCGGTACGTATTCTTTTAGGCATGATGGCAGGAACCCCGCGTTGTACATAGTCACCACTCATGACGATAATAGCTGCGTCAGCACCAGTGACACGAAGTGACTCCTTAATATGATATAGATGTCCATTGTGAAACGGA
>CAKQHO010000251.1 GCA_934234185.1 uncultured Psychrobacillus sp.
AATGATTATTGCTATTAAGTCCACGTAAGTAAACGGCCTACTAATATAACTATCTGTGTAAAATTGAGTTAGTAATATTACAACCAACAGCATACACTTTATCCCAAGATGTTTAACAAGGTTCATCCTCTGTCTCTCACCGCCTAAATTCAATGAATTCCACTAACATGCCTCTATACTTCTATAATAAATTCAACATAAAAAGGCATTAATCCTTCCTGGACCAATACCTAAAACAACTATTCTCTTCTTATGATGCATCATACATAATCATTGTGCTCTTGTTATTTCTCCAGCTGAATTTATTCTATTTAGGCACCCCTATATCTTGGAGTGGATAATATCTAAACTTTACTTCCCCGATAATTGACTTAGATGAGATAAGGCCAAACTCTCTGCTATCATTGCTCTTCCATCTATTATCACCTAAGACAAAGTAGTAACCTTCTGGAATTGTTTTTTCACTTGTATGGTCTTCTAAATTAAAATCACCTGTTTCATTGTTATAGATCGTTCTGTTTATATTCTTATTTACGTATGCTTCTTTATAAGCTTTGCCATTGATGTATAATACATCATCTTTTATTTCTACAGTATCACCTGGAATACCGATAACTCGTTTAATGTAATTTTCATCCTGATCAGGAGCTTGAAAGACAATAATGTCAAACCGATCTATAGAAGTTACCTTACTAATAACCAGTCTATCCTTATCTTCGAAAGTAGGAAGCATTGATTCACCTTTAACAGCTATTGGTGAAAAAAGAAAATGACGACAAACGATCGCCATTAGGAAGGCAAATAATATAGCTTTCACCCAAGAATATCGTTCATTTTTAAAGCTTGATTTCATCATAAATCCCTCCTAATAAAAATGGCTGCTTATTGTGTGTTATTAGGTCTGCTGCTGATGAACTAAGCTTTCTCATTTGTCCATAAACATTAACCAATTGATGCTCCTGACGTCAATATGCAGGTGTTTATATCACTTCTGCTTACTAATAACAACATTCCCTAAATATTGTGCTCGATTGGTGGAATGATTGATGAGTACTTCTAATAGATAATTCCCTTCAATATCTGGTATCTTGAACTCACCATTTTCATTCACATCGATGTTGGTCTTTTCCCCATCTTTCCATAGTTTAATGGAAATAGAGTTTGGCCAACTGTCACCACCATTCTCTTCATTCTCTTTCACAACAAACCTCACTGCCTGATTTGCAAAGACCCAAATTTCCTCTTGCTTTAACCCAAATTCCTCTATATCTTTCACCACATGATTTTCTTTCCCGCTCGAAGATTCCCAAATGATATTTGCTTTTGTTAATGGATATTCCAAATAATTTGAGCCTATTGTCACTTCGATATAAGCAGTTGGAACACCAACATCGTAATCTTCTCCAATACAACCTGTTAGGAGGGACATAACAAATAATCCCACAAAAAATGATGAGACTATTTTCATCTTCAAACACCTCCTATTAGAACAGCAAGAAGCCGCTAATCCCACTTTCTCATGTATTTTCTGATCCTTAATCAGCTCTACAAAAAAAGGGCATTCACCCTTTTTGAATCAATGCTTGATCGGATGAATCCCATCAATCACGAATGATTATTTCGTTA
>CAKQHO010000252.1 GCA_934234185.1 uncultured Psychrobacillus sp.
GGGGAAATTTCGCTTGCCCATCGAGGTGTTTTGTTCCTTGATGAAATGGCTGAGTTTACAAAAAAGTCGTTAGATATGCTGCGCCAGCCACTTGAAACAGGAATTGTAACCATTAGCAGGGTCCATTCCAATGTTACCTATCCATCCTCGTTTCTGTTAATTGGAGCCATGAATCCATGTCCATGCGGATATATAGGCTCTAATCATCAATACTGTACGTGCTCAGAAAAACAAATTCTTTCTTATCGTAATCGTTTATCTGGTCCTATTTATGACAGAATGGATATATTACTCTCTTTACAGTCTATTAATTTAGATCAGCCAGTAAAAAGACAGGAAACCTCCGATGAAATTCGTGCCAGGATAGAGAAGGCACGCAACATTCAATATGATCGTTATCAGACAGAGATATCAAATGCAAAGGTTCCAATGGAATGGTTGACTGACAGAAGTCCCCTTACAATGGAGCAGCAGCGGTTGTTAACGAAGATAACGGCAAAGCAAAATTGGAGCAATCGTGTTCAAGTCAAAATCATTCGCCTTGCGAGAACCATCTCAGATTTAGCAGGAGAAAAGGAGATTACGGATGGATCTCTTAGGGAAGCCTTTCGTTTAAGACGTTGGACTGTTCAAAAACAACAGATTATAGCGAGGGAAACATAGTGGGAAGAACCAAACGAATTTTTACTCCCAATCGATATTACCATGTTGTTTGCCGCGGGAACCGACGAGATCCCCTCTTTCGAAATGCAGCTGATTTTGAAGCCTTTATCCATATTCTCCAGCAACTTTACGAGAAGTACCCGTTTGAGATGGCGTCTTATTGCTTAATGACAAACCATTTCCACCTGCAAATTTGCAGTAAAGACTCTTCACTTTCAAAGCTGATGGGACTTATAAATAAGCGCTATGCGAACTACTATAATACAAAATACCGCCTCACCGGACATGTCTTTGAAAAACGATTTTACGACAAACTGCTTGATGATAAAGAGGGGATGCTTGAGATTAGCCGGTATATTCATTTAAATCCGGTTGCCGCGAAGATGGTCAAGCAGCCAGAACATTATCCATGGAGCAGTTATCGATTTTACGATAATCCTCAATCCATTCCGTTCGGGTTCATCAATATAGAAAAAATTCTAGATTATTATGAGAGGACAGGGCAGGAAAGGAGGAAGAAATATTGTGAGAGTGTTGTAAACAGCCAGTAACTATCTGGGTTAGAACCAGTCAAAGGTAGCGCGATATTTTTCCTCTATTGACTTCTTCTCTGTAGCACGAAGGTTATTAGTACTCCTGCCACATCATCTGTCCATATTATGATTTGACCAGTACTTGCACTTGCAATTTCGCGAATTTTTATCAGAGGGATGCAACACGGAAAAAGTGCTTTTTCTATGGGATGTACCTTGATGCAGTTTTTTGATGCAATGGCTTGCTTATGTTTAATGTGTTGGTGAGGTGAAGATTCATCCATTGAAAATAGGCTGGATATTGAATGGTATGCCTATAGTGTTCGGGGGATTTCGTACATATTATGTAGAGGAGATGCTGCAGGCCGGCGTCGAATACCATTCCATCGGAAGGAAGCCTGCAGAACGAGTCCGTGCGAAGGAGCTAG
>CAKQHO010000253.1 GCA_934234185.1 uncultured Psychrobacillus sp.
TGCTGAATCTGTCCTCGAACAGATCGACACCATGAAAAAGGCTGTGCTTGCCCGTGCTTTCCGTGGCGAGCTTGGAACCAATGACACGGCAGAAGAAAGTGCGGTAGAACTGCTGAAGTCTGTTTTATAAAGGATGAGACCCCTCCCTATGCAGATGAAATTTTCTGTGCAGGGAGGGGTCTTATGTTGATATTAGAGCATTAAGTACTATTCTTCTTCCTTAGCCTCAGAGCTTTCATCTTCCTTTTTTGTGTATTTGAAATGCTCATAAACGCTAAAATCTGTATCTTGAGGAAGAACATTTATAGCATATTCCAGGATTTTATCATTTCTTTCTTGCTGCCATCCATATCCATATATTTGGTTGTTAGAATTGATAATATCAATCAGTTTCAAAAAATTAGCTGCATTAAACTGGTCGAGATATTTGGAAATTGTACTATCAAAGCGGCTTCTAGTTGAGTTGTACGAATCGCTTTCAGAATAATATTTTAGCAAAAAAGAAATAAATAGATTTGGTTGGCCTTGATCTTTACAAATTTTTTGGAGAGTATTTAGCACATATGACGGAATCGTATCTTTTTGACATCTGTACGTCATTATATGTTGCTCTAAATTTCCTTCAACAAACCACTTGATACAACCAATGTAATCTTTCTTAAATGCAACAAGCTGGTGCTGCGTTGTTGCATCCAAAAGAGGATAAATGCGCGGAAAATATGCTAAAAGAATGCACATTTCAGTGCAACAAGAGTCATCTTGTGTAAGTGCGAAATAAATCTGGTTGTCGTTTACGTAGTTGCATAGTAACTCGTAATGATCCTCAAGCATTACTTCAAGAGTTTTTCTGTTAATGCACCGGTTGTTAATAAATTCGTCCCCTTCATTTTTAATGAAAGCAAACTTCCAAAATGCTCGAAATACTTGTGTGACCATCTTATCTGACATTCTTGAAAAATATGCTTTTCGCAAGAATATCTTAAACGCTGCAAAATCATTTTTATAAATATCTTTCTTTTCTGCAATCTCATTTGACAGCCTATCTACGATATTCTGTGCAAAGACGGGAGGCTTTGAGAAAATATTGTGTAATGCCTGCTTTATATAAGCGACTGTCATTTCCTGACTTGGCGAAATCAATTCATAGTCTTCATTAAGTGCAGGATGGGCAGAAAAATTACGCAAATCATAGTTGTGCTCAACCATGACATACGATTCATCCGTGAGAAGTTCTGTTCTTTCTCGTACTTTTTTGATAAGTGCCCATTCCCACTCTGAACCCATTGCGCCTTTTCGTTTTTTCTCAATATCAGAAAGAATATCTTCTGCTTTTTTGTCAGAGTATACTTCATTTAGTTCTTTTAGCTTTAATAATAAATCACAAACGATCGTTGAATATAGCATTACCATAGCAGAACGATAATTGCCATTGTCATAGGAGCTGACAATTTCTCTGAAGTATCCTCTGATTTGTGGAAAGTAGATGTTATCGCTTTCAATAAGATATAAACTCATAAGATGATTCCCCTGTCCCGATGATTTGGATGTACTTTAGAATTAGTATAGCATATTTGAACGACAAAAACCATTTTCAGAGTCTCCAAAAC
>CAKQHO010000254.1 GCA_934234185.1 uncultured Psychrobacillus sp.
AAGAATAAGATTAGGTATAATTTGTATTCAAAAAGTTTGGCTGGATTTCAGAAAAAGAGTCTGGTCTTTTTTTATATAAAAATAGATTTCTGTCAAAATAAGATAAAACATAATCTTGATCAACTAAGCCGGCAGGATTGAGGAAGAAGGAACTTCATAAAATTAATAGAATTTTATAAGCAAAACCATTAAAGACGGAGGATTGTAAAGTGAAAAAATGGTTTGGTTCTTCAGGTGTGTGTATGAATGAAAATGGACAATTGTTAATGGTTTTACAAGGAAAACCAGAAGAGGGTAAAACGTGGTCCATTCCATCGGGAGGAAAAAAGCACGTTGAGACATTCGAAGAGTGCTGTCTTCGAGAAATAACCGAAGAAACAGGGTATTTAGGCGAAATTATTGAAGAAATTAAGGTTAAGAGAAAAACCTATGAACATCTTCATATTATAGCAGAAGTCCATTATTTCTTAGTAAGGATTGTTGGTGGAAAAAGAACTATTCAAGACCCGGATAATCTTATTTATGATATTGCTTGGAAAAACTTAGAGGAACTTCATGCTATCGAATTAAGCTTTCCTGAAGATAGAGATTATCTTATTAACTACATAACGATGGCATTCAAGCCCAATTCTTCAAACAATTAACGGAGACTATTGATTTATAAAGGATTATGTTGTTTTGTATTAACCTATATAAAGTAGCAAAAAGCTGCAATTATTGTCGCTTCAAATTCTTTTAAATAACGGATGTTATAGTGGAAGAACAGAAAAATTTATATAGCAAATATGAGAGATGTGATGAAAAATGACTGCAAAAATAGAACCGACAAAAGAACAGGTTAGGATTTGGATAGAAAATTTTGTTCCCATAAAAGATTTGTTTTTCGTAGAAGAAAAAGATTTAGCTATGTTGGCAGAATATTTATGTGAAGTTTTAGTTGTGCCAAGAGAGGAATTTTTCAACCATTCATCCTATAATCAAATCCAACTGGTCAATAGTTATATGTATTGGAACATTTCAGCTAAGGCGAAGTTTGTGATTGTGGCAAAACCCGAATGGATCATAAACCTGCCTAAGCAAAAGCAGAAAGACCTTCTTCTCGTTCAATATAATATGAGCAGGGGGTTAATTCTTCCACTTTCATTGTTTTCTTCTTGCAGTTCTATACCTCAAGAGTACATTGTGGAGGATGAGGGAGAAAAGTTCCTTGTCATTCAACGAGATATATGGAATAAACTGTCCTATCGAGTAAAAGAGGTAGTAATTCTAGCCTATGCTCAGCTATGGGATGAGTGGTTTATGTATGATTGTCCAGAGCACATACCCATACATATAACGAAATATGCCAATAAATTTCCAACGGAATCAGGAAGTAATTGTTTATCGGCAACTTTATTTGCAATCACAGAACAAGATTGGATTATTAATGAGTGGGTCCATCCAAATACTTTTTTGAATGGATTAGAAAATGCAAATTTCACCCGTATAAATGATGAAATAAAAATGGGAGACATTGTTATTTGGGTAAATGATGAGAGTATTAAGCATGCTGCTTATCATATAGGGGATAATCTCTTCTTTA
>CAKQHO010000255.1 GCA_934234185.1 uncultured Psychrobacillus sp.
GGAAACTGGCACGTTCCGTGTGGAGCAGGGGAAAAGCCGGAGATAACTTCAAACGCTTACCTATTGCTACGTTTAGCTCAAGAAGAAAATTTGTATATTGTAATTGGTATTGTGGTAACTAAGGGGGAGTTATGAAGTTGGGGGAAACTATAAATTATAAGAGTGCAAGCCTATTCAAAAATAAAAACTTTCTTATGTATTGGTTAAGTTACGTTTTTTCAGCTTTAGGCGATGCTATATATTTTTTTGTTATTCCTTGGATGATTAAAGAGATAACTGGTTCTGGAGTTATGATGGGGATGTTTTTATTAGTAGTTGGAGTGCCAAGAATTATATTGATGTTATTTGGTGGAGTAGTTGTCGACCGTTTCGATGGAAGAAAAATTATGTTCATCTCAGATATATCAAGGGCTATGGTAATGCTCGGCATATTTATCTTGATGGTAACAAATAGTATGAACATATTTTTTATTTTCGCATTAGGATTTGTGTTTGGTGTCCTAGATGCCTTTTATTGGCCCGCAGTTACTGCAATCCGTCAGAGAGTAGTATCGAAAGAATATTATGTGCGATCTAATAGCTTATTAGCGGCTACGTGGCAAATTACTGCATTAATTGGACCTTTAACGGGAGCATTTCTATACCATATAGACAAGGGAATCATATGTGTGTTTGTTATAGGGATTGCATTTATTGCATCAGCATTAACGCTTTACTTTGTAAAATTAAAGCCGATTATGAAGGAAAAAGAAAGTCGTGAACAAAAAAACTCTATCAAAGAGGAATTAGCTTTTGGTGTAAAATATGTACTACAAAATCATTTGGTTTTCACCTTAATTATCACTATGCTTTTTGCTAATATGAGTTTTAGGATGCTGGAAGTTGGACTGCCTTTTTTAGCTGAATCATTAAAAGCAAATGAGAAGGAATTTGGATTGATGCAGTCAGCTCTTGGAGCAGGGGGATTAGTCGTTTCTTTCATTTTAACTTTTATTATTATGATTAAAAATCCAAGCCCAAAGGCTAATATGTTAGCCATATCTTTCCAAGGGTTAGGGTTATTACTGTTGGGATTAACGACAAATTATTGGCAAGCAATTGCAGCTATGGGCTTCATTGGTATAGCAACAGCAGTAGTAAGCACTATTGGCCCTAGTATATTTCAGAAAACTATCCCAGAAGAAGTGATGGGGCGTGTATCAAGTATTAATATGATTGTTGCTCAAGGAGCGGTGCCATTAGCACAGGCAGCAGGAGGGTGGTTCCTAGATACAACAGGACCAAATACGTTGTTTATTACTGCTGGAATTGTAGAAACCTTAACGGGATTGGTTGCATTAATGTTACCAGCAGTTTACTTATATAATAAAAGAGAGAAAAGTCATACAAAGGAACTAATTTAGCAATTCCCCAGTATATATCGGGGGGTGTATTTTCATATAAATAAAGCTGTTACTCTTTTAGCTACTTTTTGATTTTATAATACAACCCATATAATATCTGCAATACCTTAGATTCTTGATTTGTACTTAAAGTTTGTGAAGA
>CAKQHO010000256.1 GCA_934234185.1 uncultured Psychrobacillus sp.
TAAAATGGTACCTGTAGTTAGGACACTTGAAAAAGAGTGTTCTATCTACAGGTTTTTTTATATACTGGAATTCAAGCTATGAGGATAAGAGGAGAACATGAGTAAGATTATATTTTCACCAAAAGAAATAAACATACTTCAAAAGAACCCCAATGTACAACGTGTCAGTGAGCGAGCTATTACCTATACAGATACCTTTAAAAATATATTTATGGATGAGTATTTAATTGGCAAACTCCCTCGGCAAATTTTTATAGAGAATGGCTTCGATGTGGATGTCATTGGTATGAAACGAATTGAACAATCAGCTTATAGGTGGAAGAAGGCCTATGAAAAGAATGGACTAATTGGACTTACTGATTCAAGGAAAGCAGCTTCCGGGAGACCGATGAAACGAGAACTAACTCCATCTGAGATTATTGAAAGGCAGGAAGCAAGAATTAAACTGTTAGAAGGACAAGTAGAACTATTAAAAAAGCTAGAAGTGACAGAAAGGAGGCTGTTAAACGCAGGACAAAATCTCAATCCAAGTGAAGTATATCGATTAATCGATACGACGATTCAACAAAATCAGTTTAAGCGCATGACTAAGTATTTTTGTGATCTTCTAGGGGTTTCCCGTTCAGGATATTATAGTTATCTAAAGGCTGTTGAAATACGGGAGGCCAGAGAACAATCAGACTTAAAGGCAAAGGAAATCATTTTGAAGGCATTTAATCGACGTGGATATAAGAAAGGGTCACGTTCCATTAAAATGATACTGGAGAACGAATATGCCCTTATTTTCAGTCGGAAAAAGATTCAAAGAATCATGAACAAATATGGAATTGTCTGCCCTCATAGAAGGCCAAATCCTTATAAAAGAATCGCAAAAGCAACAAAGGAGCATCAGGTTGTTCCAAACAAGTTAAATAGGGAATTTAAGCAGGATGTTGCAGGAAAAGTATTATTAACGGACATTACTTATTTGCCATATAACGGGAATTGTATGGCTTATTTGTCGACCGTAAAAGATGCCTCTACTAATGAGCTTTTGGCTTATCATGTTTCAGACCGGATCACATTGGACATCGCAACACAGACAATCCATAAATTGATGAAGAATAAGAAAGTGACTCTGCATCCGGAAGCCTTTATCCACTCGGATCAGGGAAGCCATTACACAAGCCCGAAATATCAAAAGTTATTAAAGAAATACGGGTTAGGCCAATCTATGTCTCGAAGAGGAAACTGTTGGGATAATGCCCCACAGGAGTCTTTCTTTGGTCATTTAAAAGATGAAGTGGATTATCGCTCTTGTAGAACACTAGAAGAGTTGAAGGCAAAAATCAATCACTATATGGTCTACTATAACAATTACCGCTATCAATGGAACTTAAAAAAGATGACTCCCGTTCAATATAGGAATCATCTCTTAATTGCTTAGTCTCTTTTTTTATTGTGTCCTTGACATAGGTGCCAGTTTAGGCTCCGTTTCACTTTTTTATTTTTGCCCGGATATTATCTAACCTAATGCCACATCGAGAATCATCATTAAAACAAA
>CAKQHO010000257.1 GCA_934234185.1 uncultured Psychrobacillus sp.
TATCATACATAACACTTTCTATCTCTGCCGGCGTCCAGTGGAAATTATCGAGCACACCGTATGCCTCAGGATTATCCTCTTTGAATCCATTCCGCGCAAATGTACCGATGTATTCTTCAGTTCCGTACATCCCTTTAGGATCATCTAAATATTTCAGATCAAATAAGTTAAATTTCCAGTGAGGAGACCAACCTGTTACTATAATTTCTTCTTCATTCTGAATAGCTTGCTTAAGAGCCCCTGTCATCGCTACCGAAGATGAGCTGAGTACCGTCCATCCTTCAAGGTTAGGGTATATCTCATACGCTTTTTCCGTAGTTCCCGTAATATTTGCTCCTGGTTCAATGCCCGTTATCGTTTTACCCGCCTCATCTGTTAAATCTTCGATTGAGTCCACATCCATATAACTAGGCACAACTAATCCAATTTTTCCACCTACCAGATTTTCTCCTAAATCATCTATACGACCTTCGTATTTCTTAACTTGTGGGGCATGCGTCTGTGGTAGCCAAGCTGACACCATGCCATCAACCTCTCCATTGGCAAGAGCTTCCCACATAATTCCATTATCTAAAGGTGTCAGTGTTACATCATATCCTAAATCTTCTAGAACTTGTCCTACTACATGAGTGGAGGCAACTTCAGTCTCCCATTCAACATAGGCTAAGTTGACAGCTTGTTTTTCTGTTCCTTCAACTTCCGAAGAACAGGCAGCTAATAATAAACTTAATACTAAAATTAATCCTAGCTTCGATAAACGAATGAATTTCATAAAATCTCCCTTTCTGATTGTTTTGCTGAGAGTGGATAATATGTAAAAATTAACATCTAACAACTTATAATTATATACAAGTTGTTACTATTGTCAAATCGACATATAATACAAGTCGTCCTTATATTTGTACTTTTCATTGATTTTCCTTTGGTTTTTCTAACCCTCTTCAGAAAAAGAACCACTTTATTGTTCATCAACAATAAAGTGGTTCTTTCTAATCGGAATATTTTTTGTAAACGTGCGCGATCAATTAAAATCCATCCGCAAAACAGGAGATGGTTTCCAATTCATCTTCGGTAAGTTCCCTTTTCGTATAGTTTTCGTATTCCTTCACTATTTTCAGTCGGTCTCCCTTAAAAATCTCTGTATATTTCGCAATCGTCCTTAGCATTGCAGCTTCCCTTTCGAATTCTTCTTTTGAAATTGGTTGCTGATGCGAAGGAATATAAGTATGTGCATCAAATGTTTCTAATACATCTAATAATTGTAACGTTTCACTGATTGTATAATGTACTTTTTCGGCATACATTCTCGGATAAATACAGTCCCCTAAGAAAAGAATCTTCTCTTCTTTAATATACACAACGACCGAATCTGCAGCATGGTCGCCCCCAACATGCTGTACGATACATGTTACACCGCCAAGATTTATTTCTGCCCTTTTCTCTATTGTCATGTCCGGCAAAGTAATTTTTATATTTCGGTGATCCTTGTATTCTTCCTTGATTGCTTTC
>CAKQHO010000258.1 GCA_934234185.1 uncultured Psychrobacillus sp.
TTTTGTGGGGAAATTCCCTTGCTGCTTTTAGGGAATTCTGACGCTTTTTTTCGGTAAATTCAGTGTATCATAAACACCTGTGACAAAGGAGTTTCGTGAGAAGTTGTATGATGCCCTCATGGACTGTTATCAGCAGGAGAGGGACAAAGCCATGAATCAGGGAATGGAGCAGGCAACTTCACAGAGCATGGAGAGGGCAGAGAGTAGACAGCCGGACAGAAATCTTCCCTTTCGTTAAGAATGAGGAATAAGTATTCATGGGGCATAGTGGAATCTTTTGCTATGCCCTGTGGGAAAGGAGCGTACAATGGATCAAGTACAGAATATGGAATTGTCAAAAGACCAAATCATTCAGGAAATCATCGCACTTTTTAATAAGAATCAGCAGAAAGAAGCTGCCAACAACATGTTTGAAATGGTAACTTTGATTGATGGAATGGGTAAGAGGATTGAACAGGTAACAGAGAAACTTTTAAGAAAACTTCTTGTGTAACGAAAATGATGTATGAAAGTCAAAGTTGCAATTGATGAGGTAAATAATCTTGCAAAAGAACGTGTAAAAAGTTTTGAGGTGGAAGAGAAAAAGTAAGGAGTAAGAGTTGGTATGAAATTGGCTCTTTAGAAATGAGAGGAGTTGCGTAATTAATAAAGTATATGCTATAATATGAAATTATAGGATTTGTGAAAAAAGGGACATTTTCTGCAAAAAAATTATTGATAAATATATTATTGGGATGAGGAAATTGTTTTGGATACTAAAGGGAGTTGGGTTACGCTGTTGTATTGTGACAATGTTAATGGTTTAAGTAAGAAACAATATGCGGATCTTTTGGCGTTTGTCTCAGAACAAAGGAAAAATAAAATTTTAAAATACTTAAAATTAGAAGATCGCATATTAGGATTAACATCGTTTGCTTTATTAAACTATGGTTTGCATATGAAAGGACTTTTATCCTTGGATTTTAGTTATTCAACTAACCAGTATGGAAAACCCTATGTTAGAGGAAGTATGTTTGAGTTTAACATTAGTCATACTAATAATGCAATTGCCTGTGCAATTGCAAATACTACGGTTGGTGTTGACATTCAAGAAAAAATATATGAATACCAAAATGTTATGGAATATGTCTGCTCTTCGTCAGAAATTGAACATATTTCGGCATCAATAAGTCCTGTTGAGTGTTTCACAAAATTATGGACTTTGAAAGAGAGCTATGTTAAATGTATAGGGACGGGAATTTGGGATGGTTTAGAACATCTTGATTTTTCGTTGATGAGTAATGATTGTGGAAATATGTATGGATATTATTTTCATTATATAATCGAGAAAGAGTATTGTTTGTCTGTTTGCTCAACTGAAAAGAAAATAGAAATAAGGAAGATTTCATTGGGGGAATTATTAAGATATGTACTAATAAGTTCCAATAACTAAACCTGAATTATTCACGGAACAGTATCTGAACTGGTAACTGTACCATGAATCCAAAAATTGACCCATGTAGCCTA